>JAAUQZ010000005.1 GCA_012033355.1 Leptolyngbyaceae cyanobacterium RM1_406_9
TTCCAAGAAGCCCGTACCCATCTTGGCGTTCAATCCCAACGGCAGGTAGGTCTAAAGCTGCTACCACCCGCACCACTCCTGATTCTGGCTCGCCCTTTTTTCCTTCACCTGTTTGATTGCCTATCGCCTTCATGCCGCCGCTCCTATCTCCCCTCGCACCACCGCTTGGTATACCAAACCGAACTCTCTTTTGCCGACCTACTCCATGCCGTCCGTGCCTCCCTCTGGCACTCTTGGTTTTTTCACGACCTGCTCTTCAACCTGCTCTGGCTTTATTCCCTCAAGCAGAACGCGAACAGTTACTCCATCTGCTCTCCTCTTCCTTCTGAATGGCTAAAGTCGAGTCGAAGAAGTCGCAGATCTGAACACTGCATTTTTACTTGTTTCAGTTTGGCTTAAGTCCTTTGTTCCATAGTCTGTTTTGACGGGCTTGGAGCTTTTAGCCCAAACTTTAGTTCAAGGCTGCAACTTAAGTCGGTGCGGTTTAGCGTAAATGCTAAGAGAGCTTACAATGGAGGACAGTGATTTAATCTTTTGTTAGCAATCTAGGTAGTTCTGTGATTACGTCAGCCCCTCCCTCGCCCAAATTTGCCGCTCGTCGGGCGGTGTTTCCCTTCACAGCGATCGTCGGTCAAGAGGAAATGAAGCTGGCGTTGCTGCTCAACGTGATTGATCCCAAGATCGGTGGCGTGATGATTATGGGCGATCGCGGCACAGGCAAATCCACTACCATTCGCGCCCTGGCTGACCTATTGCCCGAAATCGAAGTCGTTGCCGATGATCCCTTCAACAGCCATCCCAGCGACCCCGACCTGATGAGCGATGAAGTGCGCCAGCGGCTCATAGCAGCGAACTCTGCCGATCATTCCGAGCAGACTAGTGCCGCTAATTTGCCGATTCAGGTGGCGAAAAAGAAAGTGCAAATGGTTGACCTGCCGCTGGGCGCAACCGAAGATCGCGTCTGCGGCACGATTGATATTGAGAAAGCACTGGCAGAAGGCGTGAAAGCCTTTGAACCGGGGCTGTTAGCCAAAGCCAACCGGGGCATTCTCTACGTCGATGAGGTGAATCTACTAGATGATCACCTGGTAGACGTATTGCTCGACTCTGCCGCCTCCGGGTGGAATACCGTCGAGCGTGAAGGCATTTCGATTCGCCACCCCGCTCGCTTTGTCCTCGTTGGTTCGGGCAATCCCGAAGAGGGCGAACTACGTCCTCAGTTGCTCGATCGCTTTGGAATGCACGCCGAAATCCGCACGGTCAAAGAACCCGCTCTACGTGTGCAAATCGTCGAACAGCGCTCCGAGTTTGACCAAGACCCACCTACTTTCTAGAAAATATCAGCCCCAGCAAGTCGAGCTACAGGAAAAACTGGTCAGTGCTCAAGAACGGCTAAAATCTGTCGCAATGGATTATGAACTGCGGGTCAAAATCTCTCAGGTCTGTGCCGAACTGGATGTAGACGGACTGCGTGGCGACATCGTGACCAACCGGGCTTCGAAGGCGATCGCCGCCCTCGAAGGACGCTCAGAAGTTACTATTGACGACATCCGTCGCGTCATTGGCTTGTGCTTGCGTCATCGTCTCCGCAAAGACCCACTAGAGTCAATTGACTCAGGCTACAAAGTCGATAAAGTATTTATCCAGGTCTTTGGCATTACAGAAGTGGAAGAAAATCAGACCAACGGTCAGCGCATGAGTGTGCGGTAGGAGGGGCTAGGATCTGGGGGCTAGGGGTCGAGGAAAGTTGTCTTTTGGATTCCGAGCTTCCCATTCCTGGTTTTTTCCCTCCCAATCCCGGTTCCTGCTGCTCCCCTAGCCCCCAGCCCTACGCTCCTAGCCCCTTCCCCCTTAAGCCACATTTGCCCGTGCGCCGCACTGGGCAGCAAAGGCGATCGCCAACCCATCGGCACTATCGTCGGGTGAGGGTGGTTTCTCCAGCCCAAAAATCTGCATGACTGCTTGCTTCACCTCAAACTTACTGGCTCCATATTGGGCGACTGCCGCTTTCACCTGCGACTGGTGCAGAAACACTAAATCCGTCATTCCCCAGTCACCCAGCGCCAGTTCAATTACGCCTAACGCCCGCATTACCTTCGTCGCGTTGGTGTTTTCCCGTCCAAAAACGGCATCTCTACCGCCACCAGATCAGGCTTGACCATATCACATAGTTCTCGAATGTCAGTGCGAATTTGACTCAAGCGCTCATACATCGGCGCTTTTGCCGGAGTCGTAATTACGCCATACTCCAATGCCTGACTACCCCGAATTGCGCCAAAACCGATGCTGGCGATCGCCGGGTCAATTCCCAAAATATTGCAGTTGTTCAAGTCAAGCAGTACTGTCATAGGGCAATTGTACTACCAACCTGAATGACTGATTTAATCTTCTTGCTATTCCAACAGCCATACCAAGCGCTAAAAACCGCTGTAGATTAGGTTTAGTTAAGAAAGGCTCAACTCATGCTGACTTCCACCGACTTCAGCGGCTTATTCAACAAACGCTTTTTCAATAACTTTCTACCCATCCCCGCTACCAATCACTTCAACATCGGTACTCTGGCTCCGCCCTTTCAACTGCTCAACGTCACTATTGGGCAGCAGGTCAGACTAGCCGACTACACAGGCAATCGCCGCGAAGATGTAGAAGTACCGAATCGTCCAGTTGTACTGGCTTTCACTCGTATCTTCACCGAAAAGCAGTACTGTCCTCTCTGCTTTCCTCACATCAAGGCAATGAATGAAGCTTACGAGCAGTTTCACAGTCGTGGGGTAGAAGTTTTGATGATTACCAGCACCGACGAGCGCCAGAGCAAAATCGTGATCCGCGACTTGCAGCTAAAAATGCCGCTGTTGAGCGATCCGGCTTGCCGAGTTTTTAGAGCTTATCAGGTTGGGCAAGCACTCGGTGCCCCTCTCTCGGCGCAGTTTGTTCTAGATCAATCTGGAAAAATCCGCTTTCGGCACCTGTTCTCCTTTCTGGAGCCAAACGCCAGCGTCGAACGACTACTTTCTGCTATAGATTCTCTCTTGGGCTAAGAGCAATTAAGGGAATCTCAGACTGATAAGCGCTATGAACCGCTCTAGGACTTGCAAAAATGAGTACTGCCAACTTTGTTCACACTGCGGCGCGTCAGGGTTTTCAGATAGGGGCTGATGCCTATGAACGAGGCAGACCCGGTTATCCTGCCGCAGCAATCGAGTTTTTAGGGCAAACGTTCAATATTGCACCTGCCACAACGGTTGTAGATCTGGCGGCTGGGACAGGCAAATTCACCCGACAGTTGAAAGGTTTGGGTTGCCAAATCATTGCAATCGAGCCAGTGGAGGGAATGCGGCAGAAATTTCAGGTGCTTTTACCGGATGTGCCTATACGCAACGGAACGGCCGAATCCATTCCTCTAGACATCAGTTCAGCCGATGTAATCACTGTCGCTCAGGCATTTCACTGGTTTCAGGGAGAAGCTGCGCTGGCAGAAATCCATCGAGTGCTAAAGCCAGGTGGACACTTGGGGATACTTTGGAATGTTCGCGATGAGTCAGCAGATTGGGTGGCTCAAATCTCAGAAATTATTACGCCCTACGAGGGAGATGTACCCCGTTACCGGACTGGACAGTGGCGCACAGCATTTGAGCGAACAGATTTATTCACGCCGCTCAAAACTCAAACTTTTTCCTATGTGCATCAATATGACCTGGACACAGCCATCGATCGAGTCGCTTCCATTAGTTTTATTGCTGCATAGATGCTCAAATGCAGCAAACCGTTCTTCGACGGGTGCGTGAATTGCTGGAGCGACATCCCCAAACGTGCGATCGCCCCATCATTGAACATCCCTATCGCACAGAGGTGTTTTGGTGTACGAAGAAAAATTAGAAAATACTCCGCAGTTTCTTTAGCGCCGCCAAAATTTCTTCCAGGTCTGACGGATCGAGCTTGTCAAATCGCTGTTTGATGTAAGCAATTTGAGCCGGGAAGACTTGCTCGAACAGTTGCTCTCCTTCGGGGGTTAGCACAATCACAAAACAGCGGCGATCGCCCTCTGGCACCTCACGCCGAACATATCCCTTTTTCTCCAGGCGATCGACAATTCCAGTGAGCGTACCTTTGGTCACTAGCGTTTTCTCAGCCAGCGTATTCATCGTCATGCCAGTGGTGTTTCCCAGTGTGGCAATCACATCAAACTGAGGGGAAGTTAGCCCCAGTTGCCGCACATTTTCATCGGTGTAGCTCTCGAAGGACTGATAGGCTCTCACCAACTCTCGCATGACGGGCACAAACGGCTGTTTAGCAGCGCTTTTGGCATCAAAGGGTTGTTCCAAGATCGGGTCGGTTGGCGATCGCTCCACGCTGTTATTCCAATTTTTCAAACTGCGCCTGGTTTACCTCAAAGAAGTACTAGTGCAAACCATTTTTAGCATAAAGCAAAAGACGTAGAAATGCTGCCATTCACAAGGGGGACTTCCGTACCTTAGAGCGTCAAATTCTAACCAAATCGCCCTTCAATGTAATCACGAGTCCGAGCTTCATTGGCGGCTCTAAAGATCTGTGAAGTGCTGCCAAACTCAACCATGTGACCAATGCGGCTTTCGTCGGTGCTAAAGAAGGCCGTGTAATCTGAGACGCGAGAAGCCTGCTGCATATTGTGGGTGACGATGACGATGGTGAGATCAGACCGCAACTCGTGGATTAGGTCTTCAATTTTCATCGTGGCGATCGGGTCAAGGGCAGAGCAAGGTTCGTCCATTAGCAGTACTTTGGGCTTAACGGCAAGCGCCCTGGCAATGCAGAGACGCTGCTGTTGTCCGCCAGATAGACCCAGAGCCGATTTACTCAAGACATCTTTGACCTCGTCCCACAGGGCGGCATTCATCAAGGCTAATTCTACAATGTCGTCTAGCTCCGATTTGGACTTTCGACCCGATACGCGGATTCCGTAGGCGACGTTATCGTAGACGCTCATGGAGAAGGGGTTGGGCTTTTGAAACACCATGCCAATCTGGCGGCGCAGGCGGTTGAGATTGATGCGGGAACTGTAAATATCTTGTCCAAAAAACTCAATCAGTCCGTCCACCTGAACCTGTGCTTCTAGCTCACTAATGCGGTTTAGAGCTTTAATGAAGGTTGATTTGCCGCAGCCTGAAGGACCAATGATGGCGGTAACTCGTCCCTGGTAGATGTCCACTGTTACCCTTTCCAGGGCCTTGCGAACGCCATAGTAAAAGCTTAAGTCTTTTACCCGCATGGCTGGAATTCCTGGCTCTGGCAAGGCTTCTGGAGGGTTGGCTGGAGATTTTGTATCCACGTTGAGGTCTGTCGAGTGGCTAGGGTTAGATGACATGGGCTATTGAATATCTAAACGATTACGAGTAACTAGACGAGACAGAATATTAATTAGCAGAATCATTAAAACCAGAACAACGGAGGCTGTCCAGGCTAATGACGTTTGCTCAACGTAGGGGGAGTTGGCGTAGTTGTAGATCAGGACGGACATGGAAGGGGTAGGATTTTGCAGTCCGCTGAACCAATTTTGGCTGAAGAGGGCGGTGAAGATCAGAGGGGCGGTTTCCCCTGCGGCACGAGCGACGGCGAGCAAAACGCCTGTGGTGATTCCCGGTAGCGCAGACAACAGCACAACTCGCCACGTTGTTTGAAAGCGGCTGCTTCCCAGGGCGGCAGAGGCGAGGCGCTGAGAGTTTGACACCAGGTTGAGCGCGCCTTCGGTAGACAGGACGACGACGGGCAACATCAACACCGCTAGGGCAAAACTGCCTGCGATCGCCGAAAAACTCTTGGTCGTCAGCACAATCACACCATAGGCAAACACGCCCACGACAATCGAGGGAACGCCACTCAGCACGGTAGCAATAAAGCGAATGGAATTGGCGATCGCCCCTCCCTTGCCAAACTCAGTCAGGTAAATCGCCGTCATCACCCCAATGGGAATGCTGACCAGGGAAGCTAACCCAACCATGATTAGCGTTCCGACGATTGCGTTGGCAAAGCCGTTAGGCTGATCGGTGACACCAACCGGGGCAGGCAGCGACACAAGCGTTTCCAGCGATAGATTCGGCAGCCCCTGCCGCAAAATCTCGATCAGAATGGCAAACAGCGGCAGTAGGGCCAATCCGGTGAAGAGGAAGGCGATCGCCGTCATTGCATAGCTAAAGAGTTGCCGCACTGGAGGTAACGGCTGGCTTAAGTCTTCAATCTCCGTCGAATCGTATCCAAACTCAGGATTTGCCATCGTTGCGTCTACTGACCTCTACTATCTTCCTCTGTAAACAGTCGCACTTTGACCAGCACTACCCACCGTTTGTACCAAGAGTACTGCAAGGACGTTTACCGCAAGGGTCAGAGCAAACAAAATCAACGCCAGATACATCAGTGCGCCGATGTGCAAATCGTCTAACGCCTCGCCAAACTCATTGGCCAGTACCGCAGGAATTGTGTAAGCCAAGTTGAGTAACGAGGGACTGATCTGAGGCGAGTTGCCAATCACCATCGTTACAGCCATAGTCTCACCCAGAGCGCGACCTAGCGCCAGCGTTGCTGCACCCAAAAGCCCAGGAATGGCGGCTGGCAGCATGACTCTAAAAATTGTCTCCCAGCGGGTTGCCCCTAGCGCACCCGAAGCACTGCGTAACTCTTGGGGTATTGCTAGCAGCACATCGCGACTAATCGCCGCCATCGTTGGCAAAATCATAATCGCCAGAATCACACCCGCGACGAGCATTCCTGGTCCAAACGGCTCGGTGCTAAATAGAGGAATCCAATTCAGGGTATTAAACAGCCAAAGTTGAATCGGCAGAAGAAAGGGAATCAGTACAAAAATTCCCCACAGTCCAATAATGACGCTGGGGATCGCCGCAATTAGCTCAACGATGAAGGCAAGGGCGATCGCACCCAGGTTGGCAAGAAGTTCTCACTTGTAACCAGCGCAACGGCAAGCCCAATCGGAATCGCCAGAAAGAGGCGATCGCCGAGCTAACCACCGTGCCATAAAGGTAAGGCAGCGCCCCAAACACCAAATCGCCAATGCTCCAATCCTGGCTCCAGAGAAACCCCAGACCATATTCGCGAATTGCGGGTAAAGCCTGTCGAAAAATTACCCAGGTCATCCAGACCAGAACCGCGACCGTACAAAAAGCAAACAACCTGGCCAGCCAGGTAAATCCCCCGTCTAGCCAGGAAGCTTGCCCGTCAGTTTCCATAACATCTATTTCGGACAAATCGGATTCAGACCAATCGGAGCTTGAAAGTTTAGAAGAGGGTGCCATGCCTTTAGGGTCATTGGTCATTGGTCATAAGTCATCGGTCACTGACGCAGTAATGCGGCTTTTCAAGCCTCTTGTGGGCTGGGCATCTTGCCCGTCCGAATCAATCAAGCATCTTGCCTGCTCCACAGAATGACCAATGACAAAATCCAAAGGATTCTACATCAATCAGCTAGAGTTGCACAGGAACAGAGTGCTGGCAAGGCAAAGGGCTTAAGCCCCCTGCCCTACACAGATCCACGAAAGAGATTAGTTGCTACCTAGCGCTTCATTCACTTGAGAAATCGCCTCTTGAGCAACTTCTTCAGGAATCCGAGTGTAGTCTAATTGGTTGTTGATCTCCTGACCATCGGTCAGCACCCACTCAACCAACTGTCTAACCGCCGCTGCCGTTTCTGCATCGTCGTACTGACGGTAAACAATCATCCAGGTCAAGCCAGCAATGGGATAACCTTCATCAGAGTCCTCTACAAATACCCGGAAGTTGTCTGGAAACTCAACCGAGGACAGAGCTTGCTCAGTTGTCTCAAGGGAAGGGGCGACAAACTCACCGCTACCATTCTCAACTACCGCAGCAGACAGGTTGTTTTGCCTGGAATAAGCGTACTCTACATAACCGATCGCGCCCTGAGTCCGAGCCACTTGAGCCGCTACACCGGGGTTGCCCCGTCCCTGAATCGGGTTGGTTGTCCAACGAGGAGCCGTACCCACGCCAACTCTACCCCGGAAGTAGGGATCAACAGCGCTGAGGTGGTTGGTGAAGATGAAGGTGGTGCCGCTACCGTCTGCTCGAACAACCGTTCTGATGGGCAGATCGGGCAGTTCTACACCGGGGTTAGCTTCAGCAATTCGAGGATCGTTCCAGCGGGTGATTTGTCCGGCGAAGATCGCAGGGTAAACCGAGCGGGGTAGACGCAGCTCTGAAACACCAGGCAAGTTGTAAACGATCGCCACTGCACCACCCGCAGTAGGAACAAGAATTACTCCTCCGTCAACCTGCTCAATTTGAGCATCGGTCATAGCGGCATCACTGCCACCAAAGTCAACGGTGCCAGCGATCACCTGACGAACACCACCACCGCTACCGATCGCCTGATAGTCAACCTGAATTCCAGTCTCGTCTTGAAACTCTGAGAAGTAACGCTCATACAAAGGAGCCGGGAAAGTAGCCCCAGCGCCACTCAGAGCTTGAGCTTGAGCCACAACAGAAAGCAAAGGGGAAAGTGCGATCGCGGCTGAAGTAACGGAAATCGCAATCGTCCGACGAAAAGCTTGCACTAAAAAGACCATCTTTAATTCTCCTCAACCCAGAATTTGGTGTCAGTTATTTCACTGAAACGGGTCACTGAATTAACGTACAACTGCACTGGTTAAGTGAGTTTAATCCACTAATTAAAATGTGGTTAAGATTAATTAAACTAAAATTTTAGTGATGACTTCTTTCGTTTTTTGAAGATGAATAAATCAATTTTTATTGCTTGAAAATTCTCACAGGTATAGGCTTTTGACTCTGTAAAAACAAGAATTCTCATTTCTTGAATACGAGTTTTTGTCCTGAATTTAATTTTGAAGAGTTTTCTCCAGCCTAAGACTAGGTTTTGCTCTAGTATGTTTGTATAGATATGTATATGAATCTTCGGCTAGCTTATTTGTAAAATGCGTAACAAAGTGATCTGAGATACAAGATAGGATTTATCCCTACTTTTTCTGGAATAATTCTTGACACTCAAATTGGTTAGTTTTTGCCTACAAAACTACATTCAAAACTGTTTTTTTAACCTGATTGCGCCGCTATCAAAATTTGCTGCCAAAATTGTCGTGTGATCCGCGAGACAAATCCTCATGGCTCAGTCCTATCCGCTTAAAAACCTGCGACCTTCTACGCGGGCGTTTATCCGCCCAATGTTGTTTGCTTCCCTGGTGCTGCACGCTTTGGTGCTGCTAATTCCCGCTCCTCCTCAAGAAACCCCTGAGCCAGTCGAAGAGGAAGAGCAAGTTACGCTAACGCAACTCCCTCCGGTTGACCAGCCTACTGAGCAGCCGTCTCCCCGTCCCTCTACTCCTGCTCCTCCACCCAGGCGCACTAATGCTCCTGCTCCCCGTGTGCGCCAGAGCGCTCCACCGCCAACCCAGAGTTCTCCTCGTCCTGAGTCTAGTTCTGGTCAAACGACTACCAGTTCTGCAAATCAAGCTCAAGGGAACCAAGATCAGGCTAACAACACCCCACCTGTCGATCCATTTACGGCCGAGTTTCCCAAAGTTTATCCCGGTTCTGAAGAAGGGTCTTATGGGCTACCTGAAGCCTATAACGACTTTAGCCGCAGAACTACGGATGGATTAAGTCAGGTCGATCGCTGGTTCCAAACGGAGCTAACAGCCAAAGAGTTTAGCTTCGATGTAGTTGAGGAAAACTCAACGGGCAAAGTGTATCAGGTAACGAAAGACGGAGTAACTCGTTTTTTGGTCATTGTTAGCGATCCATCCGGTTCTGGCAGAACTAACTACATCTTGAGTGAGCAGCAGTTGCAGTTAGATGAATTGGCTAGCGCAAGCATCGTTAGCCCGGAAGAGCAATCTTTTACAGAGATCTGTCAGACATCTTGCCGACCGTAGATACAAATCGATGGCAGGAAGTTGACCCTCAGTACGATTTGCCTGAGCCGACTGCGTTCTACTCGGATTTAGGCTCAGTCGATAATCCCCCAGCGCCCAAACCCAACCTTGAAACCGCAGTGGTTGAGATTGGAAGTGAGCCTTCAGCAGTGTTTGATGAATTGTCTCGCAGGTTTGAAGTTGCTTACTATGAGGTAGGTAACCCTGTGAGCTACGGCGGCGGCTCTCTGTACGAAGTTTCTCGTGATGAAGGCAACGGTGTCATCATCACACGCTACTTAAGCCTTGTTTCAACGGGCAGAGGGACGGCTATCTTCTTTTGGAGAGAGTCTCCAATCTAAGGAGCAGTCACTTCGCTGCGGGTAATTTCAATAGCCCGTTCAGCAACTTCGTCTGGAATATCTACATATTCCAGCGAGTTGTTCAAAGCTTGCCCGTCAGTCATAATCCATTCAACCATTTGCTTGATCGCCTCGGCGGTTTCAGGATCGTTATACTGGCGGTAGATAATCATCCAGGTCAAGCCCGTAATCGGGTAGCCCGTTTCAGGATCAGAGACAAACACGCGAAAGTCTTCCGGAAATTCGACCGACTCTAGCGCTTTTTCGGCTTCCTCCAGCACGGGCGCGACATATTCGCTGCTGCGGTTTTCTAGTAGCGCCGTTGGCAGGTTGTTTTGCTGGGCAAAGGCATATTCGACATAGCCGATGCCACCTGGAGTGCGAGACACCTGAGCCGCTACGCCGGGGTTGCCTCTTGCCTGAATGGGGTTGTTTGTCCAGCGGGGGATCATGCTCACGCCGATGCTGCTGTCAAAATCAGGGCTGATGGCGCTGAGATGATTGGTGAAGATGAACGTCGTGCCGCTGCCGTCTGATCGCACCACGTTTCTAATGGGCAAATCGGGCAAATTTACACCAGGGTTGTCGGCGGCGATTCGAGGATCATTCCACCGAGTAATTTCACCCAAAAAGATGTCGGGGTAAACGGAGCGAGACAGCTTTAAGTCAGAAATTCCTGGCAGGTTATAAACGAGTGCAACCGAGCCGCCTGATGTAGGAATCAGCAGAATGCCGCGATCGACCTGGGCAATTTCTTCATCGGTCATGGCGGCATCGCTGGCGGCAAAGTCTAGCGTTTCGCCGATGATTTGCCGAATGCCTGCGCCGCTGCCGACGGGCTGATAGCTCACCTGAAGATCAGGAAATTCGCGGTTGAGTTCGCGGAAGTAACGTTCGTAAAGAATGGCGGAGAAGGATGCCCCGGCTCCATCAAGCTGAACAGTTTGCGTATTGCCTGCTGGGGAAGGGTTGCTAGCTGTAGATTGCAACATTCGCTGCCCGACTAGCGTGGCGGAAAAGGTGAGGACGAAGGCAATAGCGGCAAACAGCAGGTCTACTCTCAGAGGGGCTTGTTTTTGGGGTTTGCTCATGGGTGCTTTAGGCGGGCAAGATGCCCACCCCACAGCGTTGACTTGGGCTTTTGAGGGGCTGTTGCACAGAACGGCTGTTACACAGAACGGCTGTTGCACAAATTCTACTGCTCAATGGCAAGGGAAACGCGATCGCCCCCAATGTCTCGAAGTGTCTCTAGCAGTTCAGCGACATCTTCATAAACCAACTCTCGATCAGCTTTAACCAGCACTACACCTTCGGGGTTAGCAGACAGGTATGCTTGCACCTGCTCAACGAGTTGGCTGTTGCTAATGGGCTGATTTTCTACAAGAATTTGGTTTTGCGGGTTGAGTCCAACGATAAACGGGTCTACGTCACCAGCCCCCTCGGTCACGCCTTCTGCGGCAGAGGGCAGGCTGACGTTCATCACCTGCTGCCCGGTGAGCGTCATGGAAATAATGATAAAAAAGGTCAGGACAGTCATCAGCACGTCCATCATTGGCACCAGGTTGACCTGGGGCAGTTGAGAGCCGCGACGCTGACGTTTTGCCATTCTTTGCTCAACCTTCCCTAATCGATTGCTAGGGAGACGCGATCGCCCCCAATCTCGCGCATTTCCCCCAATAGCTGCACCACCTGCTCATAGGGAATTTGGCGATCGGCGGTGAGAATCACAAAACCTTCCTGGTTGCTACCTAAATACTGCTGCATCTGTGGCGCAAGCTGACTGCGAGTGGCGGGCTGATCGTTGAGCAAAATCTGCCCTTGCTGCGTTAGCTTTACCACGAGCAGTTCAGGTGAAGCGGTTTGAGACGCACTTTCGGCACTGTTGGGTAGCTGAATGTCTACGGATTGCTGCGCGGTTAAACTCATTGTAATCATCACAAAGAATGCCAGAATGCCCATCATCACGTTTAGCATGGGCGTTAGCTCAATTTCTGGCAGTTGTGACGTTTGATGCCGATCTTTAAATCGCATGGCTCAACGGGGGTTAGTGTCCATCGGGGGCGACGCGACCCGACATCGCAGGGGTAGGAGCATAGTTTTCATCGGCGATCGCAGGCTCATACCAAACCTGGCGATAGATTAGCTCAAGCTCGTTGCCCACTTCCGAAAAATAGTCCATTTGTCCTGCCTGGAGTGTCACCATCACCCGAAAAACCGCTAGCGCCAGAATTGCCACAATCATTCCAGCCGCAGTGGTGATCAGCGCTTCCCCGATCCCCGCGGCAGCGGCGGTGGCTTGTTCAGTGGTGCCGCCACCGCCAATATTGAGGTTGTTGAACGTGCCAATCAAGCCTGTCACCGTTCCTAACAGCCCCAGCAGTGGCGCAACAGCGACCACCGTTTCCAGCAGCTTGTCACCCTTTCGCATCTGCACAAATTCCTTGTCGCCCGTTGCCTCCATCGCCAGTCGGAAGGTTTCAGGGCTAGGGTTTCTTAACCGTAGAGGAGCTAGCAGAAAGCGCCCAATCGGTAGAGCCTGGGCCTTTTCGGCGATCGCCGCTGCCTCATCCATGTCATAACGGGCTGCATCCAGCACATCATGCACAATCCGATCTTCCTGGCTCAAAAGCTGATACCAGAACCAGCTTCGCTCAAACGCACAGGCGATCGTCGCCACCGATAGTCCCACAATGGGAACCATCACCGGGCCGCCTTTCATAACCGTTTCAAGGACTGGAAACATGGTGGTGCAGAAATGCTACTTCTAAATTCTTAACATCGGTTCCCCTCGTTAGAATATCCGAATCGCTCCGGAGACTCTTTAAGGAAAGGTAAGCATGGGGTCAACTCAAGGTTAAATATAGCGTTAGTCCTGAGTCGCTTCATCGCTGTCCCGTGACTCATCGCTGTCCCGTGACTCATCGCTGTCCCGTGACTCATCGCTGTCCCGTGACGATATAGGCTACCCGCTTGCCAATATTTGTGGCATGGTCTGCCATTCGCTCTAGATGACGAATGACCAACACCAGCAAGACGATTGGCTCGATCGCCCCTTGAATATTAGTCTGATGCGCTAGCAGGTTATAAAGTTCTTCATAGTCTGAGTCAACGTCATCGTCTTTAACCTTGATGTCCAAACCGGACTCTGCATCAAGGTCAGACAGGGCTGCTAAACTCATGGCTAACATAGCTCGACAGCGATCGGACATAATCAGCACCCGCTCCATGCAGGGATGAATTGGGTAAGGAAACAGCTTCATCGCAATTTCTCCCAAATCATCAGCATAGTCGCCAATTCTCTCTAGGTCGCGCACAAGCTGCATCAAGGCGCTGAGCAATCGCAAATCTTGAGTAACGGGAGCCTGAAGCGCCATCAAATTTACGCAGTCTAACTCGATCTGGCGGTAAAACTGGTCAATCTGCTTATCTTGTTGGGCAATGTGTCGCGCCGCATCGAGGTCTCGCTCAAATAGAGCTTTGCGGGCAAGCCAGCAGGAATTTTCGACCAAAGCGCCCATTCGTAAAACATCACGCTGCAAGCGCCTGATTCGTCGTTCAAACTGAATTCGAGTAGGTTGAGAAGCGTTCAAGGAGATTCTCGCGAAGCTTGTATGCGGTAGATGGAGCGGATTGTGAAACTCAGCAGACTGTAAAACTCAGCAGACTAGAAACTCAGCAGACTAGAAACTCAGCGAACATCAGAATCCAGGGGACTGTGAAAGTTAGAACGGTAAGAATTAGCCAGTCCGACGACTCTAAAACAGCTCTGAAAGCTTCAGAGCGGTAGAACTTTCAGATCAGTATAGACACTTCAACAGGGGATAGCAGAATAAAAACAGCGGAATAAAAGTAGAGACAGACACGGAACTGATCTGACTGGCCCAAACAGGTGGATGCCAGGAGACTTTGCTCAGGGGCGAGAGTGGCGATCGCCTCTGTTACATGATGTGACAAATTGTTCCATAATGGCGTGATTTAGCCGACAGTGATGAACGTTGGCGCTAAAGCCTACTGAGTAGAACGTATTGCTCATCAAATCAGGAGTTTTTCAGCTATGTCATTATCAGATACCCAAATCTTTATTGCGTTAGTCGTTGCTCTGATTCCTGGGGTTCTGGCGTTTCGGCTGTCTACAGAGCTTTATAAGTAGCCCTCTGTAGGGTGAGTCCTAGCCTCGTGTCATTTTGGGGCGTGAAACGGTTTTCACGCCCCAAAATGACGTTTTTATCCATAGCGATGTTGAAGCGATATCGAACGGAATTTTTCTGCATTACTTACTATTACTGATTCTTAGAAGAAATCTTCTAAGAGTTCTTCGACCAAAAGGTTGCTTTTACCACCCGACCTGATCTAGCCTCTACCTGATAGTTCAGTTCATACCCCTTGAGGGTGTTTTGATTCCTCGTCCGAGGCGAGTATGCTCTAAATTAGGGATTTTCTCGGATTCGGCAGTCCCCTTGGATAGAGCAACATTCAGCATATGAACGCAACCCAGCCCTCCAGACCTCCACTTCACATTGCGCCATCCCCCCGCCGAACAGTGCCCCGATCGCGGCGATCGCCCCAGTCGCGATCCCATCCTCATCAGGTTGTTGCTACTGAGGTCGGGGTGAAGCTAGCGGTCAATCTGGTTTTGGCGATCGCCGCTATCTCTGCTCTAATCAAGCTCATCCCCTACAACCTAACTCAGCAAGCCAAACTGCGGGAGCTAACTACAGAAGTCGCCGCCGTTGAAGGGCGAGTCAATCAGGTGCAAACAGACTTTAATCGACACTTCGATCCGCGTCAGGCAACCAGCGTCATGCAGGAGCAAACCAGCAGAATTCAGCCTGGACAACGCCCCATCGTTTGGGTTAACCCAGCGAGTGACTCCACCAACCCGTAGAGCAGCTAATCTTATAGGGCAGCTAGCAGAGGGAGTCCCCCCTTTGGCATGGGTAGTATGGCTTTAGTAGCCTTGACTACACAGCAGCTATTCTGTTTTGACTCTCGGACATGGCGATCCAAAAATTCCCGCTAGCAACTCTGCAAAAGGTTAGACAGTACATCAAAACTACGCTGGTTCTACCCAAGTCGGAGCAATATCCCACTTGGGCTAGCTCCAAGTCGGTAGAGGATTTGCCTGAACCAGATTCTTTAGATGCGCTGGGCGACCTGTTCAAGTTTGGGGGTGCCCTCGAAAATCGGCTGTCTTCTACCCAACTGTCTGCTCACTGGTCGGTCAGCACCCTCAATCCGGGTACGTCTCTGCTAAAGCTGCCAGGCTTACAGCTTAAATCGGGATTTCGACTCATCACCTACCTGTATCGGGCTGAATTGGACGGGGCAGGGGTGGTTTGGGCAATTCCAGAGGCGTTTGGAACAACCGCTCAACTAGAGAGGGCGATCGCCACAGCAGGGGGGCTGGATCAACCCCCCAAACCAGAATTTGCCCTGACTGATTTTATGCAAGCGGTTGAGGGCGATCGCTCCCCTCAGTCCTTCATCATTGCCTCAGTTCTGCGGCGAGAACTGCTCGAAATTGGAACACTGGGTCAACACTGCAACTGGAGCCATCACCACCTGATTGACAGTCCACCCGGTCAGGTTAAATGGCGTTGGCACGCAGAGCAGCCTAGAGATCTTTCACCCAAAGTGCGGTTGCTCCCAGACCAGGCAGCAGTGGAGTTCTTTACTTGTCGCACGGCTGCTCCCGTTGCCCTATTTCGTCATATTGACCAATACTTACCAGGTCAATACAAGCCTACTAGCGTGGATCGAGTCGTGGCGATCGTGCAACGATGAAGGATGTAGAATTCATTTGCGACTCGCAGAGGCTAATATTTAGCCAGAAAGTCACTTATTCCGGGGATTAAACCGAAATAAAGCCAGTTTCTACCTAGAGAATGACTTCTAGCTCGCCTTTATCATGCAAAGTTAGGGGCATAGGCGGCAGCAAGATTTGCTTTGGGGGCAACCTTCTCAAACAGTATGAACATCGATCACGTTCATTTTTATGTTGAAGACGCAGCAGCGTGGCGAGACTGGTTTGTTAATATTCTTGGCTTTCGCTCGATTGCGGAATATTCTACTCTCCACACTCAGACAGAGATTGTCAGGAATGGGAAAATTCAGTTTGTTCTTTCATCCCCATTAACTGATGTCAGTCCGGTTTCGCAATATCTCAGTTTGCACCCCGCTGGTATCGCAGATGTGGCGTTTCAGGTGGCAGATTTGGAGCAGGCGATCGCAGTGGCGATCGCTCAGGGGGCAAACTTGCTTCAACCCATCCAGACACAACAGCAGCCCCAGGGACGCTTAAAGTGGGCGTACATATCCGGCTGGGGCGACCTGGCTCATACGCTGGTAGAGCGCTCAGGATCAACCTCTCTGCTGCCTCGCCACACAGAACTAGTTCAGCCAGTCGAACCGTTCATCCGGCTAGATTTAAGCCATTACCTTCCGCCCCAACCCGATGCTTTATCCAACTTCATCGACATTGACCACATCGTCCTGAATGTTGCCGCTGGCGATCTTGAGAACGCTGTACGTTGGTACGAAAAAATATTGGGATTTTCGCGACAGCAAACCTTTGCGATTAGAACGGAACGCTCAGGCTTGTGCAGTCAGGTTTTGATCCATCCTCAGAGCGGCGTGAAGTTTCCAATCAACGAACCTGCTTCAGCCACCTCTCAAATTCAGGAATTTCTGGATGTGCATCGAGGTTCTGGGGTACAACACATCGCCCTCAAAACTGCAAACATCGTGCAGACAATCGCCTTCTTGCGCCAACGAGGATTAAATTTCTTACCTGTTCCGTCAACCTATTACAGCCAGTTGCGCCAGCGTTCCGGGTTTTGCCTCACAGAAACAGAGTGGCAGGCGATCGCCCAACAGCAGGTATTAGCAGACTGGACAGAAGATGCCCCCCAAGCAACGCTGCTGCAAGCTTTTACTCAACCAATCTTTGCACAACCTACTTTCTTTTTTGAGATTATCGAACGGCAAACCTATTGCTGTGCCGGGCGTTTGGCTCAGGCAGAGGGGTTTGGGGAAGGAAATTTTCGAGCTTTGTTTGAGGCGATCGAACGAGAACAGATTAAGCGTGGTAGTCTCACTTAGAGCTAGAAATTCAAAAAATTCAAAATTTCAACTGCGCTACAAACACAGGCTCTCCAAAAATACCTTCAACTTTTTTTAAAGCTCTTGAAAAGGCTAGACAACATCAGGTTTTGATGGTACAAGTGTTCTTATGGAGTGATCCTTCGCTCTTGGCCACCGCTCCCAACACTAAACCTATGGAACGCCTTACTGAAGTCCAGCAGCAGCTTTATGATTGGCTAACTAGCTATATTAAAGAATATCAGCACTCTCCCTCGATCCGGCAAATGATGAAAGCGATGGGGCTTAAGTCTCCTGCTCCTATTCAAAGCCGCCTAGAGCACTTGCGGACCAAAGGCTACATCGACTGGACAGAAGGCAAAGCCAGAACAATTCGACTGCTCCACAGCATTGCTCAAGGTGTACCAATTAAAGGTGAGGTTTTTGCCGGAGGAGCGCTCGAACCTGCCACCGATGACGACACCAGCTACCTCGATATTGCAGGACTACAGCTTCGCCCTCAAGATTATGCGCTCAGAGTCACAGGAGACAGCATGATCGAAGCAATGATTGCGGATGGCGATTTCGTGATTATGCGCCCTGTGCAAGAGCCTGACCGCTTGAAGGACGGCACCATCGTTGCTGCCAGAGTCGAGGGATTAGGGAACACCCTTAAATACTTCTACCGCGACCAAGATCGCGTATTGCTAAAGCCCGGAAACTCCAAATATGACGTGATTGAAGAACCCGTAGAAAGGGTTACAGTTCAGGGCGTTTTAGTGGGTGTATGGCGCGACTACGGCTCTTTGAAGTAGTTGAGAATAGTTGGGATAGTTCTGTTAGTTGGGAGTGTTGCTTAATTTCACCAAATTTTTAGCGCGGAGGTGCTGTACTGTGCCTTCGCGCTAAAAATTTAAACCGAATCATAGCAATTCTCAGTTGCGTGTAGTGCAGGTTGTTTTGTGAGAGCCGCGCTCCGCGCGGCTCTCACAAAACAACCGTTAGTTATCCAAGCGCGGAGCACTATAGATATTGGATCAGATGTATTACTATTATTAAGCTGTTAGACTTTGTTTCAAGGATGCTGCTTTTTTTGGGCAACCTTGACGTGTGTTCTACCTTGCTGGCAATTTGGATGGGTCATCCCTAAGAGTGAGGTTTTAGCCAATGCGCCAAATTAATTTTGTCATTATCTTTGTTATCTGTTTAGCTCTCGTCTTATTTGGCATCGAAAATACAGAGCCTGCTGTTATTCACATCGTTGAAGGAATTGACCTGCGAGCGCCTCTATCCGTTGAGCTACTTTTGGCTATGGGAGTTGGGGCCACGCTAGCCTGGGTCTTTAGCGTTTGGACGCAGATTCAGCGGATGTTGGAATCAGGACGGGAAATTCGTCAGCGTGACGTTCGGATTGAAGAACTGGAACAAGATGTCCAGCGCTATAAGGTAGAGCTAGAGGAGCAGCAGCGGCTCTTGCCTGCTGCTCAATCTCGAACTGAAGACGCTGAAGTCACGGAAGTGTTTGCAGCCAAATAGCTCTGATAGCTCTGATAACTTGGTGCTGCTGAAGGATACTGAATGCCGTTGACCCTGAATGTTTCTGCTATGACTGATCCGCTTAGCCTTTGGAGTTTGTGGGTGCCGCTCCTGCTCCTCAACCTGATTGTGCTAGCAGCGGTGTATTTTGTCCGAATTCGTATCAGGTAAACTTCTCTCCCATGACCCAATCCCTGGCACAAAATGCGATCGCCCTGCTCATTGACCTGGCAGAGCGAGGGGAAGTTGATCCCTGGGATGTGCAGGTGATTGAGGTAATCGATCGGTTTTTGAGTCAACTCAAACCGCTGCAAACCGTTGAGGCAGGTCGAGCTCCCTATGAGGCTGACCTGTCCCAGTCGGGGCAGGCCTTCCTGTATGCGTCGATGCTGGTTTTGCTAAAGGCAGATAGCCTGGCTAGGCTAGAAGCAGGAGCCGAAGAGGAAATCATTGAAGAACCCGAATTGCTTGACCCCGCAGCAGCAGGTCAACCGTTGCCCTTGCACCTGGAGCGACGAATTCGACGACGAGCGGTAGCGCGTCCGCCCCAGCAGCGACGGGTAACACTCCAGGAGTTGATTGCCCAGCTTGAGCTAATGGCGACCACAATGGCGGACCAAAAGCCCCGTTCGCGGGTGCGCCGTCCTCGTCCTCAGTCTCGCACACAGGCAGTGCGAGCGATTGCCCAGCTTGCTCACCAGGAAAACCTGTCTGAGGTCGCAGCCGCCATTGACCAATTTCTAGCTGACCATTGGGATGAGATTAGTCAAGGGCAGGACTGGTTAGATTTTGAGTCCCTTCTAGACGTGTGGGTTAATCCAACCGGAAATGGAGTGGCAGAATTTACTAGACCCGTTGATTTGCACAGCCATTCGCCCCAGGGCGATCGCGTTGCCGTGTTTTGGGCGCTGCTGTTTCTGTCGTCTCAGTCTAAGGTAGAGCTATCTCAGGAGGAGTTCTACCAAGATTTGAAAGTTCGCAGCTTAAGCCGCGATGCAACAACTGAGCCAGAATTTCCAGCGATCGCCTTGCCAGATTGAGAGGGTTGTTAGAATTCGCGGGTCAAGGATTAAAAATGGGGTGCAACTGTAATGCAGTGTAACTGTCTCGCCCACAACCTACTCCGTTATTTCCGTTAAGTAAATTCCGGTTTTGCGGAAAGGCTTAATGTAGATTGTGCAAAATTGCTATTTTGTATCCAGTAATTCCCAGAGATTGTGGAAAACTGGAACAAGTTGTTCAAATCAACATCAACTAAGCAGAAGCTAAACTAGCCCAGGATTGAGAGAAAACACCTATGAAAGCCATGATTCTGGCAGCAGGCAAGGGCACCCGTGTACGCCCAATTACCTACACCATCCCTAAGCCAATGATTCCGATTTTGCAGAAGCCAGTGATGGAGTTTTTGCTGGAACTACTGCGTCAGCATGGCTTTGACGAAATCATGGTAAACGTCAGCCATCTGGCCAACGAGATCGAAGGCTACTTTCGAGATGGTCAGCGATTTGGCGTTCAGATCGCCTATTCCTTTGAAGGACGAATTGAGCCAGACGGAACCCTGGTTGGTGCAGCGCTTGGCTCCGCTGGAGGAATGAAGCGCATCCAGGACTTTTCTCCCTTCTTCGATGACACCTTTGTAGTGCTTTGCGGTGATGCCTTAATTGACTTAGATTTGAGCGCTGCCGTGCGCTGGCATCGTGAAAAGGGTGCGATCGCCACAATCATCATGAAATCCGTACCCCGCGAAGAAGTTTCCAGCTACGGTGTAGTCGTTACAGACGAGGACGGGCGAATCAAAACTTTCCAGGAAAAGCCCTCTGTCGAAGAAGCACTCAGCACCGATATCAACACGGGCATTTACATTTTTGAGCCAGAAATTTTGGACTACATTCCCTCCGGGCAGCAGTACGACATTGGAGGTGAGCTTTTCCCCAAGCTAGTAGAAATGGGTGCGCCCTTCTACGGTATTTCAATGGACTTTGAATGGGTAGACATTGGTAAAGTGCCTGACTACTGGCGGGCGATTCGCAGTGTCTTGCTGGGCGAAGTCAAGAATGTGGACGTTCCTGGACATCAGGCTGCCCCCGGCATCTATACAGGTCTAAACGTCGCTGTGAACTGGGACAAAGTTGACATCAAAGGACCTGTTTACATCGGTGGCATGACTCACATCGAAGACGGAGCCACGATTATTGGTCCAACGATGATCGGTCCAAGCTGCTACATTTGCAGTGGCGCAACCGTAGACAACAGCGTCATCTTTGAATATTCTCGACTCGGACCTGGCGTTCGCCTGGTCGATAAGCTGGTGTTTGGTCGCCACTGCATCGACAAAACCGGAGCCGCAATTGACGTACAGGCCGCCGCACTAGACTGGCTAATTACTGATACCCGTCAGGTGCTGCCCTCGCAACCCCCTGCTGAGCGACAGGCGATCGCCGAACTGTTAGGCAAAGGATGAGGGATGAAGGATGAGGGATGAAAGGCAAAACATCCCTCATCCTTCATCCCTCATCCCTATTAAGATTCCGCCCATATTTTCTGTTTCTTAGACAAGATTATGTTAGAAATCAGAGAATAACCTGCTGTAGCAAGTCTTAGCATTGGGCATCGGGCGAATGAATCAATTAACGCTGCAATGGGTAGAGGCAGGTCAGGTCAAGACCTACACCGTCGCTGATCAGCAGCAGTCCGGTAAACCGTCTGGAAGCACTCGAATTGGGCGCGATCCGGTGAGGTGCAATCTGGTGTTGACTCACCCGACAGTCTCAGGTTTGCACGTCGAGATTTTTTACGATCCTCAGCGGGGCGGGTTTTACTTGCGAAATCTGCGAGACAGCAACCCGCCTGTTGTCGATCGGCAAAAGCTGACCGAGGGGGACGTGATGCTGCGTCAGGGTACCAGTATCTATTTGGGTCAGGTTGAGCTTCAGGTGACGGCGATCGCCACGAGGGTTGCCAACACGGTTGTTGTTCCGCCGCCCGTCGCGACGACAGCCCCCGCGCTGCTAGTGGAGGAGCCTACTGCCTCTCAAGCGGGTTCAGCATACGGACTGAGGTGCCCCAGATGTCATCAGATTTCGCCCTATGAGCGGCTGAGCCTGGGTTGTCCCTGGTGTGGCACGTCTTTAGCGGCCGCCATCAGTGTGCTAATGGTTCCGGGAGAAAAATAACCGCTTAGTTCCACTTCTCACCTATGAATCCCGGACTTCTGCAAATTCGCCTGTGTTGGGACGATCCGGCTACGGGAGAACGACGAGAACCCGTTCTGACGGTTCCAATTGCGCTGGGGCGAGAATTTGCCCGGATGCCTTCCTCACTGGGCGAACAGCGAGTAGCGCGAATCGTGCTGGACAGCGAACAGGTTTCGCGATTTCATGCGCTGATTGAGCCAGATGGGGCGGGGGTGGCGATCGCCGACCAAAACAGCAGCAACGGCACTTTTATCAACAGCACCCGCCAAACTCGCAGCTTTCTAGCCAATGGCGATACGGTTCAGATTGGCCCGTACCAGATTGCGGTTTTTCTAGACATTCAGTCCACTGCCGCCCCGATTGGCAACTCGACCATCCTGTTTCACCCTGAGACAGACTTGCCTGCCTCTCAACCTGCTGCCTCTGTCCCACTCGAATCAACCCCAACGGCACCTGCGGCAACAGGAATCTTTCCGCCGCCGTGCTTTCAGGCTCAGCAAGTGTCGATGCGTGACCTGGTAGATACGGGGCTAATGGTGCATGAATTTGACTATGCAGCAGTTGGGGCCGGGCTGGGCAGCTTTGTTTGGGTAGATTTGCTACGCCTGTGCGGAGCGCGGCTGAACCAAATCGTGGCGATCGGCATGGAGCCGCAGCCCTACGCCCGCTACAAGCGCCTTTGCCAAAATTCCCAGATTCCACCGCACGAACGGCTACGGTCAAATTCTGATTCTTGCCCCGATAACATTTGGGGGCTTCCCAGCTATGCTTTTCGGGAATCGTGGCACGACTTTCGCCAGGGGCAAATTGGTTCTGCTTTGAAGTATCTGTGGCAAGTGTTTGCCGAACCTACGCTGGCAGAAACCTATACACCCCGGTCTGGCAACGTGTTTGCCTCCATCGACCGAGAGGCAGAGCGAATGGGCTGGGCGCAGGTTTTTCGCTACGGTCGGGTGCTGGCGATTCGCCAAACGAATGATGGACGGTATGCGATCGCCTATTCTCGCTCGACTGCCACCCATCGGGAACACGCTTTCATGGTGTCGCGCTACCTGCACCTGGCAACAGGCTATCCGGCAATCCAATTCCTTCCAGACTTACAGGCTTATCGTGAAAAAACAGGTGACTTCAAATCCGTCGTCAACGCTTACGAAGAACACGCACACGTTTATCAGAAGCTAGAGCAGTATGGCGGCACCGTGCTGATTCGAGGACGCGGGATTGTCGCCTCTCGCATTGTTCAGCGCATTTACGAAGCCCGTAAGCAGAATCCTCACATTTCGCTGCTGCACTTGATGCGATCGCCCAAACCGCAGGGCAACAAATTTGGCAAAGCTCAGCGGCAGGTCAAGCATCACTACGAATTTCAGCCCTTTAACTGGCCCAAAGCCTGCTGGGGCGGCGAACTTCGCGCCATGCTAGAGGCTGCTGACCCCCAGCAGCGATCGCGCCTGCTCGCTGACTGGGGCGGCACCACCACTGCCGACCGCCGCGACTGGCAGCGCATCGTTCAGGAAGGACTCGATCAGGGCTGGTACAAAATTGCCTTTGGTGAAGTCGAGCGCGTCGAGAGAGATGGACAAAAAGGCACCATTACCTACATTCAGGAAAAAGATTTCAAAGGCAAAACCCAGCTAGAAGCAGACTTCATCATCGATGCCACAGGTTTAGATGCCAAAGTTAACGCAAACCCGCTGCTCGAAGACCTGGTGACGCACTACGATTTGCCAATCAACGCTCTAGGTCGTCTCACCGTCGCCAATGACTTTGAGCTAGTTGAAATGCGCTCTTCCGGGCAGGGACGCATCTATGCCGCAGGAGCAGCCACTCTGGGCGGCCCTCACGCCGCTGTCGATAGCTTCCTGGGATTACAGTACGCCGCCCTCGCCGCTGTCGATAGCCTCGTCGCCAACCGTGCCCCCAACCTCCGCTACCTCAACGGACTCACTTCCCTCATTCAATGGCTCAAATGGCTCACCAACCACTCCCCCAACTAATTTTCTTTACTCCCTAACCCCTGGTATTGCTTAATGGAGGTATGTTTTGGAACGTGAAACCTTCGCTTTCACGTTCAAAACATATCCAATCCAGCAACGCCTCCTAGCCCCTAACCCCCGTATGACCCCTACTCTTCTCGGTCGCTGGCAATCCCGACTGCTACTCCTTGCTACAGTTGGACTAACGGTAACGCTACCCTTTTCAATGGGTTGGATTGTGCCCGGTTCGTACCCAGTTTTTCTAGGGGTGTTAGGCTATGTTGCCGCCTTTGGGCTGGGCTGGGATCTGCTCTACGACTATCTGCAAAAAATCGCTGGGATCGAGACTGGCCAGCCGCATTTCAGCTTTTGGCAGGCATCTGGGAAGCAGGGTTCATTCTCCTGCTGTTTAAAACAATTGGCTTACCAGGAGTTGCTAGAACTACGCCAATCGGCTGGTTTGCGCTGCACTACAGTCTAGTTTGGTTGGCAGTCTTTACGGTGTCACAAACGCTGCTGCGGGTGGTGTTTTTGCGATCGCGCTTCCGAGGCGGACAGTGGTTGTAGTAGAAAAATCTGGGCTGAGTCACGTTTCACGATCGCCATTGTCACAGGCTCACCTTCACGATAAACCGTTGTAAATCCAAGCTGCTGCTCATAAAAAGCGATCGCTTTTTCTACATCCTGACCTGCTGGAATAAACGGGCTAACGTTGCCAAGTTTAGGCAGCGTACTCATCGGTTGGCTTTCCTCAATCGATTGGCGATCGTTAGGATTGTGGATCAAATAACCTGTAAAACCAGAATCTCTGTAGGGGCATGGCAATGCCATGCCCCTACACAAGAGAATTACACATTAATAAATCCGCAATCCTTAGTTTAGTTATGCAGTACAAAAATTAGCTAGAAGTAGTAAAAGCTAAAGCTCTACCTCATCCCTCATCCCTCATCCCTCATCCTTAACTAAAGCATCCACTCCAGCACAATTCCCACTCGACTATCCTGATTGAACGAAGAATTTTGCTTTGAATATCAGTTGAAAGCCTTAAATTTTCTGTAATGGCATAACCAACTGATAGCGTTGTGATTCCTACTTCTTCATCGTGACCGGGTGCTACCCAGGTTTGAGTTAGTGAAATGTCGGCGGCTCCAGTGCGCGAGAGGGCAAGCAAAAAGCGTAGCCCCAAGTTGATATCGGCGGTGGTGTATTCGTCAGTTTCCAGGTGACGATAGCCAATAACAGGGGCAACGTTGATGTAGCTGCCTAGTGGACGAACGTAGTAGCGCAAATCGGCACCATAAGCTTGGCGATCGCCCTCAAACGTTGCCTGATAATCAGCGCTGATGGTTAGCCCCGTTTCACCAATAAACACGTCCTCAATGCCAACGTTAAAGCCACCCGCCTGATCGGTAGAGGGAAACTGTGAATAGCCCAATCGTAACCGAGTCCGAAAGCTAGGATCGCTGCGAATTTCAGACAGCACATCGGGGATTTCTTCCAGCCAGCGCTGAAGAACTGGGCTATTTTCGATGATCTCTGGGTCTAAATTCAGAGGTTCGATCGGGTTAGAACGGTCTAAATTTGGAGATTCTGATGGCTCAGCTCTTGCTTGTGAAGGAAAAGTTTGGGCGATCGCTTCTATTTCTGGTAAGTCAATCCTATGAGCAGTTTCAGCAGTTGCAGGATCAAAAGAGGCAATCGTCCTTAGAGAATTCTCAGCCACTTCGCCTGAAATTTCTAAATCAGCGGCTTCTCCTAGCGGTGGTGTTGTCGTGTGGGCGATCGCGGCAGACGGAGGCACTTCAACCTGAGAGATTGTGTCTGCTTCAGCCGTTTCAAAACTGACGGTTTCTGATATCGTCAAACCTGAATTTAATCTGGCTAAACCCGTCGATTCTGCGGATTCCAGGCTGGAAATTTGGTTTGCCTGCTCAGGTGTCAACTCTGCTAAAGCGGGAGCGATCGCTAGAGGAAACCAGCACAGCGCAACTCCCGCCATCCAATTCACATTGCTCACAAGACAAATCCTAGACCCAGCAATAGCCCACTCCAGAAATGTAGGGCAACAGCGATAAATTTGCAGTTGCTCACTTGCTCTGGCTGGTCGTGATGTTGAGCTACATGACGGCAAAGTTTGACCGCAGGTAGCAAGCTGAGGAAAATTAGCAGCGTCCAGGCTGGAAAAACTCGCAGCGCTACACACAACCCCGTCAACCCGTAAATGCTGCCACAAAACCAGGGCAGTAGACTGGCTCCTTTGGCGGTTCCCAAACGCACAATGGGCGATCGCTTGCCTGCTGCCAGGTCGTCCTTGACCTGATGAAAGTGTGAGCAAAACAAAATTAAGCTGGTGCTGATGCCAATGATGACTGAAGCAACCAGGGCAGAAATTGACCAGGACTGAGTTTGGCTATAGTAAGCAGCGGCGATCGCCAGGGGCCCAAAGCAAACAAAGCAAATAATTTCGCCTAATCCTTGATAGCCCAAGCGAAAGGGTGGTCCCTGATAGCTGTAGCCCAACGTACAACAGAGCAAAACAATACCAGGAACAGTCAGGTCACGCTGAAGCCAGGCGATCGCTAAAACTCCAGAAACACCCAGCGCCAGAAACAAATTTCCCAACCAAAAAATCAGAGACTTGTTGCCCGTTAAATTGACTAAGGAATGAGCTTTGTTTTGGTCAATTCCTGTCTCTGAATCAAATACATCATTGCTCAAATTGATCCATGCCACAATCAAAATAGCTGCGATCAAAAAAGTTGAAAAAATCCCATTTTGAATCGTTCCTGTCTCAGCAAATGCGACGGCCGTTCCAACCCAAATTGGAATCACTGCAACGCTATACATGGGTGGCTTGATCGCTGCTAGCCAGAGCTTGGAGTTGGGATAACTGAGAGACTTTGTGGTCATGACTTAAAACTCAGCAACTTAAAACTCAATAAAATGAAACTTGGACAGCTTTTCTTAGACATCCCTTTTTCCTCCCCAATCCACCCTACGGGAAGCTGAGCAGCAGTGCAATGTGTCGGTTTTCAAAGATTTGTGACTCTTCCTTTGATCCAGGGAAGCAGCTACTTTGGACTGGTTGGGGCTGTAAGATGCCATAGAAACCGTGTTAGACCCAAGTTTTGACGATAATCTAACCGAGAAACTGCCTGACTGCTTGCTTTAAGCCTGCTGCTTCAAGAAGTAGGTGCGGTGGTTAGAGCAATTGGAAGTGTGCTACCTGTATTGATAGTCCGATCCATTTTGGGAAAATCTGACCTTTTTGCGTCCATGCCAGTCATACCCCATTCTGTTAATCTCTTTCAAGACTGTAAGCAGCTTTTTCAATTTCTTTCAATTTGTCAGCAGAAATCAATTGATCAGAATGAGACGCAAATTGCAAGTATTTCCTTAACAACTGATCGGGTTGATCCGCTGGCTGTGCTGCACGAATTTGCAGCACCCGATCAGCTTCATTTCTACATTGAAAACCCTGCTGAGGATGAGGCGATCGCCGCTATTGGGTCCGCTTTATCCCTGAAAACGTCGGGCAAAGCGCGATTTTTGCAGGCTCAAAAGTTCACTCGATCTTGTTTTAGCCGCCTGGTTTTAGCCAATTCTTCAACTCATTTCTTCCCTCGCTGTTTCTGTAGCTTTAGCTTTTTTGATCAAGAATTTACCTCAGAATCTGCTTTTTCAGAGGCAACTATCTTTCTACCAAGATGGCAGATTTTCTCAACAGGGGACCAATCGAATTTATTTGCAAATCTAGCAGTTCATGCTGATTCTAATTTAGAGCTTTTGATTGAACAAACCTGTCGTGAATTTCAAAACATTCGCTTGGCAAAATACGGGATTTTTAACCTCTCAAGCAACATTCGATATAAATTAAATCATTGGGACGTAAACGACACCAATAACTTTAAAGTAGCCGTAGCCTCAGCGTTAAAATCTATTCAAATTAATCGCCTCAATAAGCTTGTGTTAGCTCATGCAGTAGATGTAGTTTCAAAACTGCCTTTCCAGTGGATCGACTCACTACATCGCCTCCGCAAAATCTATCCTGACTGCTACACTTTCTCGACGGGCAATGGCAAAGGACAAAACTTCATTGGAGCCAGCCCAGAATGCTTAATTAAAATTTGCGATCGCCATCTCAACACCGATGCCCTGGCAGGCTCAGCACCGAGAGGCAAAACCATGCCAGCAGACGCAGACCTGGCAAACCAGCTACTAAATAGCCCCAAAGAACGCCACGAGCATCAGCTTGTAGTAGATTTCATCACGCAACAACTCTCCCGGTTTGGACTTAAACCTCAGCTTGCGGCTGCCCCAAAATTACGCCAGTTAACTAACATTCAGCACTTGCATACTCCCATTCAGGCAACCCTCCCCGAATATCTACATCCGCTGAAAATCTTGGCTCAGCTCCACCCAACTCCTGCCGTTGCCGGAATGCCTAGAGACTTTGCCTGTGAGGAAATTCGACGCTATGAAAAATTTGAGCGATCGCTCTATGCTGCTCCACTCGGTTGGATTGATGCTCAGGGAAACGCTGAGTTTATTGTCGGAATTCGCTCTGCCCTAATCAACGGACACCATGCCCGCCTCTATGCTGGAGCCGGAATCGTCGCAGGGTCGAACCCTGACCGAGAACTAGCAGAAGTTAAACTGAAGCTGCAAACCCTACTTCAAACACTGGTGTAGGACCATTATCGACCAGTTAAAAAACATTTCCCAGATTGAGCATTCCTGGCACCGTTCACCGGTCAATTGCTTGGTCAACATCATCTGCGGTTTGATTGTCTATTGCCATCAGCCCAAGAAACCCTCGATTGCTCTTGACTACAATTTACTGCCCTCTCCTTAACCCGAACTCACGTTTTTTAACGTGTCATTTGACCCCTTTGAGAATAGATGCTCCCGACCCAGCAGCAATGTTGGGTCTTTTTGTTGTCAGAGAATTTGTTGTCAGAGAAGATAATCATGGCAATTCAGTTAACTGCTGTTCAACCTCATGAACATCGACCCCAATTTTTGGATTGGTTGCATCGGGGCAGCCGCTCCAGAAGCTTTGAGACTTTACAATTTGCGATCGCAGCCCGTATTTCGCTGGTCATGGGGCTATCTGATGTTTTCCATCCCTTTTCTGATTGTGGGCGGATTCATCGCCTGGGTGCTGGAGCCATCGACCCGATGGGCAGCTTTCTATTCTGGATTGACCGCCCCAGTGCTGCTCACCACCGTCTTAAAGGACACTGCCAAAGCTCAAAAGGAATTGGAGGAAGTTGAGAAGGAACGAGATCAGATTCAGCAGGAGCGGGAAAAACTCCAGGCGAGTAACCAGGAGTTTAGGCAAACGATTGAGGAGCTTAAACAGAAATTGGAACAGTTAGAACAAAAAAGTTCATTAGAAGAATTGTTTGAACTGGCTGCAACAGATAACTCGATAGGAGAAACAAAAGATATTCAAGCTGAAATAGAAGTTTTAGACTTCCTTCAGCTTGAAGTTGAGGAGACGGAGGTGTTCATGGATGCAGATTTTGAAGATCTTCAGCTTGAATTGGATGATTTGGAAGAAGATTATTTTAGTCTCGATTTATTTGATGTTACGAAGCCAGACACTCGGACAGAACTTCCCCCACCCAGCCCAATGCTTGATGAGCCTGCTCCGTTAATATCCCCCCAGGCACCCCAACCGTCTCAAGAACCAAGGCTTTCAATCGACTTGCTTGCCGACAGAAATCAGGTTTCTCCGATGGCACGGAGATCGCGCCGAACGCCATCCATTTCACTGTCAATTGCGGTTGCTGCTCTAGTCGGGCTGTTCTCTGTTTGGTTCATCAAACAGCCCCTCATTCTACAGGACAGCAGTTCTATCCCTGCCGACCAACCTCAGCCTGAGTTTTGGCAACCAATACTAATCATTGCTGTTTTGGGAGTGGCGATCGCCCTATTCTTCTATCTCCGGCGAAATCGCTGGTTTAAGGAATTCCTCAAAGGGATGTAGGGCTACTCTCTAAATATTTAGCTCTGAAGATACAAGGGTGGGCAGTGCCCACCCTTGTGTTTGGGATTGCGTTTTTCCAAGCTTTTGAGAAGGCGATCGCCTTCTAATTAAACCACTGCCAAGTTGTTCCTTCTTCCGCTGCCGCCGCTTCACAACTTCTCATCATTGCTTGTCCAAAGGATGTTTGCCGATCCATGACTAACCATTGGTTAACAGCCACATCATTCATGGGTGTCCCTGAACTGCTGCCGTTTGCATAGAACAACGGCGTAACCACGTGACGAAAGAATCCGCGTCCACAATCGATTTGGATAGATGCAGCTGCTGATCCCTGTCCAAAATCGCTAGCAAATATTCGTGTTACAAACAGATTACCGTCGGGCGTTGCTGAATAATTGAAGTCCCAGGTGCCATAAACAACAGCTTGATTATCAGCAGCAAGTCGTTCAGGTTCATTTCCAGATTCATTTATTACTCTTGGCGGCGGCGCATCATACTGATACGTTTGAGCTTGAACTGGCACAGTAGACAGTAGAACTGATAATCCTGCAATAGCGGGTACAAATCTGTGAATGAACATGAATTTATAAGGAATACTTACGTTTAAATACTTCCCGCTAAAGTTCAGAAATACGGAGATGTGAAGTGAAGTTTATGTGAATAGCATTTTCCCTCGTTGCCAAGCTCCAGCTTTTCCCTCGTTACGAGGCTTCGCCTTGTAATGTTAACTGGAGGCTCTGCCTCCTGCTCATTTGACGAGGCAGAGCCTCGCAATTAGCATCCCCAGGTAGAACCTGGAGACGAAGTTTTTCATAAAAAAGCGGGCAAGATGCCCGCTTCAGAAAGTTTGTTTATTGACCTGAGTGCTAGCGCTTGGCTAGCTTCTTGGACATCTTCCGTAGACGAATCGACTCTGGAGTAACTTCCAGCAGTTCGTCGGGGCCAATGTATTCCAGAGCGCGTTCCAGGCTCATGTCAACCGGAGTCTGAAGCTGCACCAGTTCTTCACCGCCAGAGGCGCGGTGGTTGGTAAGCTGTTTAGTTTTGCAAACGTTGATTTCCAGGTCTTGAGGGCGGTTGTTTTCACCGATGATCATGCCTTTGTAGACTTTGGTTCCGGGTGAGATGAAGAATACACCCCGATCCTCAGCGTTTTTCATCGCATAGAAGGTAGAAACGCCTTCCTCAAAGGAAATCAATACGCCGTTACGACGAGTTTCGACATCGCCAGAGAGCGGACGATAATCGAGGAAACTGTGGCTCATGATGCCGTCGCCACGAGTCAGGCGCATAAACTCGCCCCGAAAGCCGATTAGGCCTCGCGCTGGGATGACAAACTCTAGCTGGGTGCGCCCGTTGCCGCCCACCTGCATATCCTGCATTTCGCCGCGACGCTGACCCAGACGCTCGATGCAGCCGCCAACTCCCTCTTCAGGCACGTCTAGAACCAATAGCTCAAATGGCTCACAGGGCTGTCCGTTGACTTCGCGGTAAATCACCTGTGGCTGAGAAACCTGAAACTCGTAGCCTTCTCGCCGCATGGTTTCAATCAAGATGCCCAGGTGCAGTTCACCCCGACCCGCAACCGCAATTTTGTCGGGAGAGTCGGTTTCTTCGACCCGCAGGGCAACGTTAGTTTCAAGCTCACGGAAGAGGCGATCGCGCACCTGACGAGACGTAACGTAAGTTCCCTCTTGCCCCGCAAAGGGTGAATCGTTCACGGAGAAGGTCATTTGCAGAGTTGGCTCATCCACCTTGATTAGCGGCAAAGCCTGTGGCTCGTTCGGGCAGGTGATCGTTTCGCCGATGTTGGCATTGGCAAAGCCAGATACCGCAACAATGTTGCCTGCCGAAGCTTCCTGCAACTCAATTCGCTTGAGTCCATCAAAACCCAACAGCTTCGTCACTTTTGCTTTAACGATTTCACCCGTTTCTGTCACGAGTGCTGCCTGCTGACCTGCCTGGATGGTGCCATTGTGAATTTTGCCGATGATGATTCGACCCAGGTATTCTGAATAGTCCAGCGTCGTCACCTGAAGCTGCAAAGGCTTCGCCGGATCGCCTACTGGAGCGGGAACATACTGCAAAATTGCCTCAAACATGGGCTGCATATCTACCCCTTCCTCCTCCAGCCCGTTTTTGGCGTAGCCTTCCAGCCCTGAAGCAAACAGATAAGGGAAATCGCACTGGTCATCATCTGCGCCCAGTTCCAGGAACAGATCCAGCACTTTGTCGATCGCCCCGTGTGGGTCAGCCTGGGGACGGTCAATTTTATTCACTACCACAATCGGACGCAAGCCCTTTTCCAGCGCCTTCTTTAGCACAAATCGGGTTTGGGGCATCGGGCCTTCATTCGCATCCACAATTAGGATGCAGCCGTCTACCATGCCTAACACCCGCTCCACTTCGCCGCCAAAGTCAGCGTGTCCGGGGGTATCGACAATATTGATCAGCGTTTCCTTGAAGCGAACGGCTGTATTTTTTGACAGAATTGTGATGCCCCGCTCCCGTTCTAGGGTGTTGGAGTCCATGACGCAATCTGGAACCTCTTCCCCTTCGCGAAACGTGCCAGACTGCCTGAGCAGCGCATCAACTAGAGTTGTTTTGCCATGATCAACGTGAGCAATGATGGCGACATTGCGAATCGGCAGAGTCATAAGAGAATTCCAGAGAGATTGAATAAAAGATAAGCTGTGCTTAATAGCTTCTTAACAAAGTTTTTCTGGGCGATCGGGAGCGATTGCTGTAAAGAAGCCGTAATGATCTTATCTTAATATTTCTCGGAATAACCGGGTGGATGCTGGAGTAGATTTTGGGGGCGATCGCCCAGTCAAAATTTAGCGTTTTATGCAGCGGTAGGCGCTGTAACTGGAGTTAGTGAAGAATTTGAAGTAGATTGAGTAGATGTTGAAGATTGTCACCTCGAAGTAAAAGGGCGATCGGGAAAGAAAGAATTGCGATTTTGAGCCAGCAGTTTCTCAAGTTGTCACTGTTCTAAAACTTACGAGACTATATGACCAGTTTGAGACTAAAGCTACACTTATGCCGCCAGAAATTGTTGAAATTCTCTCTGCCGACGAATTGCGTCGCACTCTGACTCGGCTAGCCTCTCAAATCGTTGAACGGGCTGGAGATTTATCCAAAATTGTCCTATTGGGAATTTACACCAGAGGTGTACCGCTAGCAGAAATGTTGGCTCGGCAAATTGAAGTATTGGAACAGGTAGAAGTTCCTGTTGGCGCTATAGATATCACGTTTTATCGGGATGACCTCGATACGATTGGGATACGCACACCTGCAAAAACTGAGCTTCCCTTTGATTTGTCGGGCAGGACTGTCGTACTCATTGATGATGTAATTTTCAAAGGGCGAACGATTCGAGCCGCGTTAAATGCAGTGAATGATTATGGTAGACCAGAAGCAATTTGGTTGGCAGTGCTGGTCGATCGCGGACATCGAGAGCTACCAATTCACCCTGATTTCATCGGGAAGAAATTGCCCACCGCAAAAGAAGAACAGGTAAAAGTTTATCTGCAAGAAATAGATGGACGCGATGCAGTGGAGTTAATTACTCGCAGTTAATTACCCTTTGAATAATTATTGCGAGAAGGTCATTTTGCTCATGGCATTTTGCTTATTCAAATAAGCAAATACTCGTTCCATAAAAGGTTAAAAAATTCAGGGATTTGGTCTCATATTTACATCGTTTAGCAGACAAGCAAAGCGCCAAAAAAGTTCCCGTTAGCTCTAAAAAACATTTGCTTTTGGCAATCCTTGACATTATTTATAGGGGTAGAATATAACTTGTTAGACGTGTATAACGCATCTGGACTCCCAGGGTGGAACATGACATCAATCCCTGAAAGTTTTTAGCCTATCCATTACATCTATCACTCATCTATCAGTGGCTCCTGATGGGGAATCTACCTGAAATTAAGGTTTCAGGAGTCAATGTTTTGTGTGGATCTAGTCGATCTATTGGTGAGAGTGGAAATGGGAAATGTGGCGATCGCCCTTCCCTTCTACCCCTCCAGCTTTGTTCAGCTCATCTACCCTAAGCAGCGCTGAATCAGATATTTCGCGACTAAATTCGCTGCGCTTTGTTGCAGCAATTTGCAAAGCACAGGTTTTGAGTACCGAACTTACCTCGGCGACTCAGCTTTAGCCTGCTCATCATTCCAACAATCCAATCTATTTCATAGGAGTTCAATATGCAATCCAGCAAAGGTTTTGGACAGAAGAACCAGCAACCTTTAGGAACTGCATCACCAGACATTACAACATCCCCTTTGAGTATTCCAAAATACTCACCATCAGTACACAAACAGCGCTCTAGCGGTTCTCTAACTGCTGCTACTAGTCAAACCCTTTCCCAAAGATCTGCTCCTGCTACAACTACTCCGGCCGCTAGGTCAGATTCCTCAAACGACTTTAGGGTAGTGGGCACCAAAATCTATGACCCAAACGGACGTGAGTTTATTGCTAAGGGCGTTAACATCAACGGCCCGGGCTATGGGTGGCCGGGCAAAACACCTGAGCAGGTAGACAACATTAAACGATGGGGGTTTAACTCAATTCGGCTAAATGTTCGTCAGCTAGGTTTGGATAATAAACAAACCTATGCAGAGAACGGCACCATTGATGCGATCGTTGAGAAATTTACCAGTCAGCGCATCGTCGTGATGATTGAACCGCACGAGCGCACAGGTAAATGGTTCAGTTCCGACGAACTGAATAAACTCGTGAACTGGCATAAAGGACTAGCCAGCAAGTACAAGGACAATCCTTATGTCTGGCTCAATGTTTCCAATGAGCCTGGTGGTTCTGATAGCGGTAGTTCCAGTGCCGTAAGCAAGTATGTACAGCAAAATACCTCTGTGATCAAAGCGATTCGCTCAACTGGTTTCGACAATCCAATCGTGGTTGATGGCTGGTCTTGGGGGCAAGACACTGGCTCCTGGAACAGCAACCCTGTCAGCGAGAGCAAATCTGCGATTCTTTCTTTGGGACAAAAACTGTTAGCTGCCGACCCAAACAAAAACACAGTTTTTTCCCTACATACGTATGACCAGTGGAAGACAAACACTCAAGCAAAAATGAATGATTTCATCAATCGAGTTCACGCTAAAGGACTTGCTCTAATTGTGGGTGAGTACGGTGCTGAAAACGGTAGCTCAGGTCGATTCAAGGAAACCGTGAGTGGCGTTTTACCAGTTGTTCAAAAGCGGGAAGTTGGGCGCTTTGCCTGGGCGTGGCAGGGAGGTGATGCGTTTGACCTGACCCCGAATGGCGGTGGATACAAAGCCAACTTTAGTTCCAACGGTTCAATGCCAGATAATCTCAGTTGGTTTGGGCAACAGGTGTGGAAAGATGCCCATCGTGCTGAAAATTTACAGATGCATCCTGGCAAACCTCCTGAGCCTGTGCCCCTTCCAACTCCAGAGCCGATATCCAGCCCTACGCCCAGCCCAGTTCCCAAACCATCTCCGTCGGGTAGCTTGCGCTATGAGGCTGAGAATATGTCCAGGTCAGGTTACTCGACTGAAGACAAATCTTCAGCTTCGGGCAGGAAACTGGTTAAACTAAGCGGGGCAAAAGGAAGTTTGAGCCAAACGTTTAGGGGTGAGTTTGGCACCTATGACGTGGTGGTGGGTTATTTTGACGAAAATGACGGTCGCTCTATCTTGAAGCTGGACTTTGCCGCGAAGGACTTTACCTTACGCTTTGATCAGAATTTGCCGAGTGATAAAGCAAGCTCATCTAGCTTTGCACGGCGCACTTTGGGTTCTGTGCAGTTGAAGGAGGGAGAAATGTTCAAACTTGAGGGCGTTCGGGATACGGGCGAGTATGCCCGAATCGATTACCTTGAGTTTGTCAGAAAGCCCGCTTGAGGTTAGGTTACACACTCCCTTTAGGATTTCTGGTTCCCAGGCTCAAGCTCGGGAACGAGTCAACGAGTCAGCTTGGGAGCAGGTAATCTTACGATTGCTATGTTATGGCTGTAGTCATACAGGTTAGGACATTCCGACACGCAAAGCACTTGTCCCGTGAACAAGGGGCTTAAGCCCCTTGTCCTGACTTGAACGAACTAATTTGGGCGATCGCTCCCCATTCCCCAGACCGAGCTTAAACCTGCATAAATTGAGTTAATTGCAGCCACATAAGCATCTCCAAATGCCCACAGTACATTATCGTTTGTCGCACTCGCCTCAAATTGAGCATCTCCGCATTCAACTCGAATACATACTTCTACCACAGCATCTGCTCCGCCAATGGTGTCAGGCATGGAGAAGTAAACTAAATTTCGCTCAGGTAGCTGAATGTGGCGATCGACACACCGATCAATGGCTTTATACAAAGCATCGCAGGGTGTTCTACCGTGCGTTGTTTCTCGAAACTGCCGTCCTTCAAAAGTTTGTAGGGTGACAGTTGCCTTGATCGAGCGGGTAATCTGAACTTCCAAGCTTTCGATTTGTAGAACGCTAGGAGCCTTTCGTATAGATGAAGTAGTGGTTTCCAGTTCATGCAAATGCAGCAAAAAAGCATCGACTGAAAAAATGCCGATGCTGTGCGTTGTTCGGGTCTGGTCATCAGCCATTTCCGCATTGAAGTTTCGGTAGAAATAGCCCTTTTCTCGAATGCTGCTGCGTTCCCGGTCTGAAGTCGCAAACTGGTTAGGCTCCCAGGTGACAATCGCGTCAACACAGCAGTCTACCGAACACGCTAGACGAAGGGAGTCATAAAAGTTGAGTCTGTAGAACTTTGAATTTTCTAGAATGGACTCGTTGATCTTGCAAATTCGCAAAATTTGCATCATTTCCTCATAGGCTGCCCGACACGCTTGATCGCCGCCAAACTGATAAAGATGCCACAGCACAAAAGCTAAATCAAAATCCAGGTCTGAAATGTACCAGTCAACAGGTTTAGCGGCTAACCTTCTCAGCAAAACAGTGTAGTATCTCCAAGATTCCTCACACCTCGACAGCCCATTTTGAAAAACGTTGGCAGTAATCAGAGCAGTAATTCTCTGGGGCATGATGCAATCTCTCGGTGGCTCAAGGGCTATTTCAGTCGTCTCGCTTAAAGCGCTCTACCCCTTTTGCGTCAAAACCTACCCGGTCAGGGGAAGAATGGGAATCACACCCACTTTGGGTATTCATAAATTTCTCCATCATTTGCTCTAAGCGAGTTAAGCGCTCTCTGGTTTCGAGCGCACTCTCATGAGCGATCGCACTTTGAGTAAGCAAGGCATAGACTGGCGTTGGCGGTGCAGGATTAATGCCAACCGATCTAACCTGTCTCAGTTCGTGGATTTCTGCCTCCAGGTTGGCGATGCGTTCGTCAACCAGCGTAGACAGTTGCTCATTTCCACCAGATTCCAAACCTTGCCGCAAAAGTCTACACACTAGCTCTGTTACAGAGATGCTATCGGAGTCAGCCCGTTCTCTTAGCTCTTGCATCAGGTCATCCGGCAGTCTAAAACTTACTAATTTTCTATTAACCATGTATCTCAGGAGCTTTACGGCTCACATACTATACGACCGATTTGTACATACACACAATTCCTAATTGTATCTACAGTAGATGCATCCGTCAATCACTTCTTTTACGTCAAACAGACTGAGGAAGAAGGATTCTAGGATAACTTTAGCAAAAAAATTGTATTTCAGACAACTTGATCCTGTATGTCGTAGATGCTATACGTATATGTGTACGATATACAAAAGATTGATTTTGTATATCAGCAAAGTTGACCATCACCCAACTTCGAGCGGCGATCGCCGTCCAGCGAGGAGTGAGCTTCAATCGACCTTATTTAACCGGAGGACTACATCATGGAATCTTGTCCCTTTAAGGATGCGGCGGCCCCACCTTGCAGAATTGCTGTACATCCCGATATGCCTGAGGTTCGTTATTGTGAAATCTGCCGACTCAACTACGACATTCGGAATGTGGGCAATCGGTTTGAGCTTTTCCCATTTCTCATAATCGCTACGATTTTTGTAGTTTTTCTCCAATCCGTCATTTACGACGAACCTGCTAAACGGGAAACTGAGGAGAGCCAAATCCAGCCAGTTGAGCAACTAGATGGAGAAATGTTGTAGAGCCTGCAAAAAGGGTGACTCGTTCATTAAACAAGTCACCCTAGCGATGGTTTCAAGATTCACGCAAACAGAATGCACAACTGAGCAATCTTCTAAATGTCAAACGAGGTGCCGTTAGCCAGGAAGATTACCTCTTCAACGTTGTAAGTGGGTTCAGTTAGCAACGTCTCTCGAATTGCCTCAAATAAAGAATATTGGTTGGCACTGCTGAGGCTCTGAAAGGCTTCTTCACCACGCGGGTCATCGACCTCAAAGTTGATTTCTGCTTCCTGATTTGCCTGATCGACGTTTACCTCATATCCCGTAATGCCAACGTCTTGTCCCTGATATGCCTGCATGATTTGGGCGACTGCACCCTCAACGGGTTCGTCAGCGCCCAGCAAGACTGACTGCGGCACTAGCTCTTGAGTTTGCGGGTCTGGAATGTAGACGACAGCAGGCTCATATTCTCTGGTGATTGAACTGTCGATATCTGAGGTGTCTGATGGCGTTTCGGTCTCAGTCACCTGGGCAGTTTCAACGGGGTTGGCGATCGCTGTCAATGGCAAACCCAAAGCAAGGGCGATCGCCACAAACAGCGCCATTAAAATTTGGGTCAAAAAGTTCCGGTTTGGCTCAGCACCCTTCTGTTCATAAGGTACAGATGCAGCGATCGCAATTGCAGTTGGTTTTCTAAAATCTTGTTTCATATACCACCCTCCTAAACGCTTACGTGTTAGCCACGTAAGCAACCTAACTAAAGCTCTACTCAAACTTTAGCTGGAATGCGAACCTGAGGTCATCTGAGCAGGGAGTGATACCTTGTAATATAAAACAAAACTTTGCGTGGTAGTTTCCTATTCTCAACGTCTGCATGAGATTTGTTTTCTGGGCAGTATTGGACATCATCTGTGCTTTAAATTTGCGAGTCAAAACTCAACCTTAAGGGTCTTGCCGACTCTAATTAAGTTGACTAGCCTTATGATGGACTACTTCTCAGGTAAGACTTCGGAGCCGTAGCAGCATGACTCCCGTTCAAAACGATGAGCCAATAGACCAGCCTGTTGATCAAAAGTTCTTGCCTGCTGTATCAGTTATTATTCCTATTTACAACGGTGAGGCAGATCTGCTGATTTGCTCAACTGCCTTTGGGCACAGACTTATCCGGTTAGTCAAGTTGAATATTTGCTAGTTGATAATGGCAGTGGCGATCGCACCCCCGATTTGCTCCAGGCTGCTGTAAAGACGAGTGGCGATCGCGGCATCATCCTAAAACATCTCAGCGAAACTCAAATTCAAAGCTCCTACGCCGCCCGCAACACGGGCATTAGAGCCGCTAAAAGTAAAATTCTGGCGTTTACCGATGCGGATTGTCGTCCCCACTCAGATTGGCTAATCAACTTAGTCCAGCCTTTTACTGACCCTGAGGTGGGCCTGGTCGCCGGGGAAATCGCTGCGCTTCCGGGCGATACTCTCCTGGAGCAGTTTGCCGATCGCCAGGATACGCTCTCTCAAAAGCACACCCTGTCGCACTCCTTTTTACCCTATGGACAAACGGCTAATCTGGCCATTCGGCAGCAGGCGTTAGAAAAAGCTGGTTTATTTCGCCCTTACCTGACGACGGGCGGCGATGCAGATATGTGCTGGCGGATTCAGCAGCAGGGCAACTGGAAGCTGGCTTTTGTAGAACAGGCAGTGGTGCAGCATCGCCATCGCGCTACCGTGTCAGAGTTGCGCCGTCAGTGGCACCGCTACGGCCGCTCAAATCGCTATTTGCATGAGTTACACGGAGTGAGTTTAATGCGAGAGCCAACTTCACAAGACTACCTCTATCGTTGGAGTCGCTGGCTACTAAAAGAAATGCCTGTCGCTGCTATAAAAATTGTTAATCGTAAGGCTAGCCTTGTGGATTTGATTAGTACACCCATTGGCTTGATTTGCTGGCAGGCGCGATCGCAAGGTCAGCGAGAAGCAAAGCTGCCAGACCAGGCGCGTCAGATTGAATGGCTACATCAAAACCAGTTTGAGTCACCTGTTGAAGCTCCCGATTAAAGTTTGCTACTTCTATGAACTCTGCTTCATCGGCAAGGGTTAGAGGAACAAGTGATACTAGATCACTTCTTAGATCAGGTCAGTTCCAAATCAGGGCATTCTTGTCCTAGACCAACATCGCTCCGCTACACTATCTCGCTTTGAGTAAAGTTCCGTGAATTCACTCCAGCATCAGCCTACTTCTCCTTTGACGGATAGCCATAGCCGTCTGATGGCTTTGTTCAAGCCTCTGCCCCAAAACCTTCTTCTCGCTCAACCCATACGGCACGTCAAAGGGTTGGTCTACGGTTTAGCACTTCTGCTAGGATGCGGCGCAGCGTCTCCTGGCTTGGCTGCTGAACGGCTGACTGTGCGGCTTGGCCCCATTGAGCAGTCGGTGACGGTTAGCGATTTAGAAGAGTTTGCGGCGACTGGAGACATTCCCCCTAGCCTGAGTTTGTATGCGCCGCTGTTAACTGAAGATGTGCGGCAGGCTCTAAATAGCCGAATTCAGCTAGATCCTGAAGTGGGCGATCGCTTGGTCGATGATTTGCTGCAATCTTCTGCCGGACGGCGGCTTTTAAGCACGCTGGAGGTGGCAATTCCCAATAGCACCGTAGAAGATTTGGAAGCGGCTCTCACTGTGGCAGCACAGCAGGTTGATGGATTGAGCTTGCTGGGCTTTTTGCGGGCTTACCCGGAAGAAACGGTGGTGGTCGATGGCAGTTCGGCGATCGCCCTGGCTTCTCAGATGAACCTTCCCTATTGGCAAAGTCAGGCCCTCAGCACCGTCCTGGAGCGAGAACTCACCGTTCAAACAGAGCCATTTCAGCCGCCCTTTGACCCCACCGTTGGGGGTGACTACTGGGTACGACAGCAAACCCTGACCTTTCATGACTATGAGCGATCGCGCACCATTCCCGTAGACCTCTACTGGAATCGTGACGCAACCGGACCCCTGGTGATCATGTCTCACGGCTTTGGTGCCGATCGCCGCTTTATGGGCTACCTGGCCCGTCATCTAGCCTCGCACGGAATTGTCGTTGCCGCCCTAGAGCATCCTGGCAGTAATGTTGCCTGGTTAACTGGGCTGACGATGGGCGAAATGGGCAGCGGCAACCTGGCTGATATTTTGCCTCCTGGTGAATTTATCGATCGCCCGCTAGACGTGAGTTTCTTGCTGGATGAATTGGCTCGGCTAAATCGCTATTCGCCCTTGCTGCGTGGCAGACTCAACACAGACCAGGTAACGATTATTGGTCATTCGCTGGGTGGCTACACGGCATTAGCCTTGGCAGGGGCAGAATTAGACCTGGAACATTTGCAGCAGTTTTGTGATGGGCGCAGCCCGGTGGGGCTATCTCCGGCTGATTGGCTGCAATGCACAGCGGCTGATTTGGATGCAGGCAGTCAGACTGATTTTGAAGACCCGCGCATCGCTCAAATCATCGCCCTCAACCCGGTAATGGGACGGATGTTTGATGAGTCTAGCTTAACCGAAATTACCGTTCCCACGCTGATTTTGACGGGAACTGATGATTCGATTACGCCTGCGGTTAGCCAGCAAATTCTGCCTTTTGCTCAAATTCAATCACCCAAGTACCTGTTGACGGCGATCGGCGGCACCCATCTCAGCATTGGCGACCCGGAAAACCTCAATCACGCCCTGACGGAGAGCCTATTCGTCCGAGAACGGCGGGGTGACGAAACCGAGCCGCTGCGTCAACTGCTGCGAGGCCTCAGTCTAGCTTTTGTGAAGCAAATGACCCCTGAAGCAGAACGCTACAGACCCTTCCTGTCGCCTGCCTACGTGCAGTCCTTTTCGACTACGGATCTGCGGCTGCGATTCAATACGCAGCTTCCCGAAAACCTGTCAAACTGGCTAAAAATGGCAGCACTGCCCCTGGAGCAACTGGTCGCCGCAACGCTGCCCAAGAATCACGAACACGCCTATATCGAAACGGGCTGCAATAGCAGTGTTGGCTGTCTATTCATTCGGCTGCCTCTGGTTATGTTCATCTTGCCGAGAGATTTACCGCTAGCTGGCAGTCAGCTATTCAGGTTAGGTCGCCGCAGTTCCACTCGCAGAGTCCGAAAAATAGACAAACGTTAGTCTGATGTGCGGATTACTACAGATTTGTGGGGAAAATCTTTAATAGCCTGGACCAGTCACGGGTCATTTGTTGTAAGCGTCACCCATGACCGTGACCCATGACTAAAATCACGATGTAATTTGCGATCGCCACTCTATAATTAAGGTTCCTTCCGTCGTCACTGGATGCATCTAAAACTTTTGGGGGTGTTCATCTTACCAGTGCTTGCCTCCGCCTAAATCGATGGGAGAGCGGGGCGAGTTTTTGTGAACCTCCTGAATTCGGCTTTTTCCTGCGCGTAACATCATGACTTTCAACCTGCCGGGTGGAGAGCTAGTCAGACCAGTTGATTATCTACAAGCGTTTCTAGAACAATCCACAGACGCGGTTATAGAATATGACCCGGAGATGCGCTGTGTCTCTATAAATCCTGCTGGCGCAGCTTTTTGGGGGTTGCAGCCTGCTGACCTGGTGGGCAAAACAGTTTTGCAATTGCTGGATCGGCTGGCTCAGCCAAACCAACCCATCGATCCGGTGTTTAATCCAGATTGCCTGCAAGGGGTAATTTCGCAAGTGGCGATCGCCCTTCAGCAAGTTTTCCGTCAAACTAAACCACTGCAATTTACCCATGAACTGCCCCTGGTTGATGGCCCCCAGTTTTATGAAACGGTTTATACGCCTGTGCTGGATAGGGCTGGGGCGGTGGTGCGCGTGTTTAGTGTAGGACGGGCGATCGCCAATCCGCGCCCCTGGTTTGATTTTCCTAAGGCGGGTACCCCCTCCCAAATGGCACCCAGGCTGGAAAGCATATCGCTCATATTGAGCAGCAGACCTCAGAAGTCAGCAAAAGTGCTGCCCTGCTGCAACTCGTGCTGGACAACATTCCCCAATGCATTTTTTGGAAGGATAAAAATCTGGTCTACCTCGGCTGTAACCGCAAGTGGGCAGAGATGGCAGGCGTGGGCGAACCTGAAAATGTGACGGGGCTGACCGACTATGACTTGCCCTGGACGGAGGCTGAGGCTAATTTTTACCGAGAGTGCGATCGCCGAATTATGGAGACGGGCATTCCTCAGGTGCGGCTGCTGGAGTCGCGGCGGCAGGCAAACGGAGAACATACCTGGCGCGAGACGAGCAAGATTCCCATTCGCGATGCAGCAGGCAAAGTTATCGGCATCTTAGGCACGATGGAAGATGTCACCGATCGCAAAGGGGCAGAAAAAATGCTCCAGCAAAGCGAAGCTCGTTTTCGCGAATTGGCACAGCGAGAAGCATTGTTCAACCATCTGGCAAATCAGATCCGCAACTCGCTTGACCTGGACACGATTCTAGAAACAACGGTGCATGAGATTCGCAATCTGCTGGCAGTTGATCGCTGCAACTTTGTCTGGTACTGCCCCGATCCTCAAAATCCTTACTTTGACCTGACCTGTGAAGCGCGTGACTTGAGGTTGCCCAGCGTCATTGGACAATACCCAATCGAAGATCCGGATACGGCTTATCTGCAAGCGTTGACTCAGTTTCAGACGGTGCGGGTTGATGATGTGACGGCAGACTCCCTGCTCGACCCCAGAACCCAAGAGCGGTTTATTCGACATGGCTATTTTTCTCATCTTACTTGTCCGGTGCAGACGCGCTCTGGCAAGTTGGGCATTTTGACCTGCGTTCACTGCGGCTATGCCCGCCCCTGGAGCGACGATGAGGTGGAGTTGGTGCAGTCGATCGCAACTCAATTGGCGATCGCCCTCGACCAGGCAGAGCTATATGAGCGCAGCCAGTCCGCTGCTGCCCAGGCTCAAGCCAAAGCCCAGGAGCTAAAGCAAACTTTGAAAGAACTTCAGCAAACGCAAACGCAACTGATTCAAACTGAAAAGATGTCGAGTTTGGGTCAGCTTGTCGCCGGAGTTGCCCACGAAATCAACAATCCGGTTAACTTCATCTACGGCAACATTGCCCACACTAGCGACTACACTCAAACCTTGCTGAATGTACTGCGGCTCTACCAACAGCACTATCCTGAACCAATTCCAGCCATTCAAACTGAAATTAACCGCGTCGATCTGGATTTTATTGTGGCTGACTTACCCCGAATGATCGCTTCAATGAAACTGGGAGCCGATCGCATCTGCCAAATCATCCTCTCGTTGCGAAACTTTTCCCGCCTGGACGAAGCTGAGAAGAAGCCCGTCGATATTCACGAAGGCATCGACAGCACGCTGCTGATTTTGCAACATCGGCTAAAAGCAAATGCTGGCTATCCAGGTATTCAGGTGACCAAGCGCTATGGCAATTTGCCCCTGGTGGAATGCTACGCAGGGCAGCTTAACCAGGTGTTTATGAACATCATTAGCAACGCGATTGATGCACTAGAAGAAGCAATTAAAGGCACTCAAAAGCGCTGTGTGTCTGAGGTGTCGCCCATGATTCAAATTCAAACGGAAGTGGTGTGTAGCGATCGCATTGCCATTCGCATCTCAGACAACGGTCCAGGAATTCCCCTGAAACACCGCAAGCGGTTATTTGATCCCTTCTTTACAACTAAGCCTGTTGGGGCGGGAACGGGGTTGGGGCTGTCCATTAGCTATCAAATTGTGGTGGAGAGGCACGGCGGTTGCCTCACCTGTAGATCGGCTCCAGGACAGGGAGCCGAATTTGTCATTGAAATCCCAACTCAGCAAAAGTAAGACTGCACCCGCAATTTTGAATCTGTCACGTTCTCTCTCCTAACCGTAATTCTGGCTAGGTAAACTGTATTTATATACAGTCAGAAATTTATCTAAGGGTGTGTGTCTAACCCATTTGAAGCAGTTGCTCTGCTAGACTCCCAACGTGAACTGATTTACCAGTGCCTTGACGTACTTCATTTCATCTAAGGAATCTACTATGTTTGCTTCATGGCAGACATCCTTCAGACTCGCTAAAAGGGAATGGGGGCTGCGGTGGACATTATTGACTTAATATCGGGCTTAGAAACTCACACCTTATGGTTGCTGAGCGGCTTAGTGTTCCTGGGGCTAGGAATGCTGGTTGGAGAACCTAGCCTTGCAGGGTTAGGAATTGCTGCGATTATCACGGCGATCGCCGCTTTGACCGTCACTTCATTCACTGTGCAACTGCTGCTGTGGGGAGTGCTGGCTGTTGCGCTAGCGGTACTGATGCAGGGCATGGTGCCGCGAGAGGCAAAAGATCTTACACCTTCCAAAGAAGCGGAAGTTTCAGAGCCGATTCCCAGCGGTGGGGTTGGCATGGTGGCATACCAGGGGTCACTGTGGAATGCCCGCTGTCAGATTTCAGATGTGGCGATCGCCGCTGGAGAAACAGTGAACGTCGTAGGTCGGCATGGCAATACATTAATTGTTTTACCTGCAACCTTCCCAGATAGCCACATTTACGATCAAACAGTATAAATTAACAGTATGGGCTAGACACAATGGGAAAGTTGTGTGTAACCCAGCGCTTGCTCAAGCTTGGCAGGCGACACCCCTCAGGAGATGATTACTATGCAGTCAATTCTTGCTGCACTTGCTCTGCTCATTATTGGCTATACAGTTGGATCTGTAAAAATCATCAATCAGGGAAATGAGGCGCTGGTTGAGCGACTGGGACGCTATCACCGCAAGTTGATGCCAGGGCTAAACTTCATCGTTCCCCTGCTAGACACCATCGTTTGGGAAGACACGACCCGTGAGCAAGTCCTGGATATTGACCCACAGGAAGCCATCACCAAAGACAACATTACCCTGCTAGTAGATGCGGTGATGTACTGGCGCATCCTGGAGCTACAGCAAACTTACTATGCGGTTGAAGACATTAGCAAAGCGCTGATCAATCTGGTGATCACCAGCCTGCGTTCTGAGATCGGGCGAATGGAGCTAGAGCAAACCTACGCTTCCAGGAGTCAAATCAACCAGATTTTGCTGCAACAGTTAGACGAAGCAACCGCAACCTGGGGCGTAAAAGTCACCCGGATTGAAGTTCAAAATATTACCCTGCCGGAAACGGTGCGGGAATCGCTGGAGCTAGAGCGGGCAGCCGAAAGTAAGAAACGAGCCGCCATCTCCGAAGCAGAAGGTAAAAAGCGAGCCGCTATCTCCGAAGCAGAAGGTACGGTGCAGTCGATTGAGTTAATTTCTAACGTTCTTAAATCGCAGCACAATACTCAAGCCGTGTTGCAGTACCTCGTAGCGCAAAAGTACGTCGATGCTAACTACAGACTTGGACAAAGCAACAACTCCAAAATCATCTTCATGGACCCGAAAGCTCTAACCGAAGCGATGTCTGAGCTAATCATGCCTGAAGCTGGCAATGGTGCTGAAACGAACGGCACAAACGGCAGCGGCGGGAATGGTTCTAGCCCTTCCTAAACATTCAGACGCGCCAGATTGCGTCAGCAACCCGACCTATATCCCGCATTTCTTTGACATCGTGAACTCGAAGAATATCAGCAGCGCCAGCGATCGCCGCACAGCAGGTCGCTGCTGTTCCCCAGAGGCGCTGTTTGGGGTCGGGCTGATTAAGGATATGTCCAATGAAGCTTTTTCGAGAGGTTCCCACTAGTAGCGGATAGCCTAGCGATCGCACCTCTGGCAGTCGTCGCAAAATTTCCAGATTTTGAGTGCCTGTTTTAGCGAAGCCAATTCCTGGATCAAGGGCAATGTAAGCAGAGGGAATGCCCTGGGCGATCGCCAATTCTACCTGCTTTTGCAAAAACTGGCAAACTTCACCCATTAAATCTTGATAGTCCGTCATCTGCTGCATTGTCTTAGAGGTGCCCCGAAGGTGCATTAAAATTACGGGAACGCCCAACTGTGCAACGGTAGGCAGCATT
>JAAUQZ010000260.1 GCA_012033355.1 Leptolyngbyaceae cyanobacterium RM1_406_9
GAATCTGCCAGTGTCGGTAACCCTCTAAAAACATCTTCGCGGCCACAGCTCGTTTCATCTCACGCGGGTCAGGGTTGGATTGGATAAATGCCTCAAGATCCTCTAATGTCATCGCTCGAAATTGCTCACTGTTCTCTTCCTCCCATTCTCACATATCATTTAGGATTGCTATATTGACGATATTGTTCTATTCCTTCCATTCAACAATGACCTCCTGAATCGGATTGTAAACTAAGAGCTTTACCTGATAGACCTTAACGGCTTCTCGAATAAATCGTTCTTGAAAAAATGATTCAAACGTATCGAAGGGAACTGCCAAGTACAAGGCTCTATTCGGTTCGCTGATTTGTAGTGCCAAGCGATAGTTCAAAAATTGTCCTAACGCTGCATGGAAATCTGAAATGGTTGATGGGTTAAGAAAACTTTTAATTTCAACTGCAATCTTTCTCCCTGCCTTCTCCGCTGCAAAAACTTGCTCGGCTGCCAAACCAATCTCAAGTTTTACTCCATCGACTTAATCATCAGCGGATCTGCTGTAATTTTCCACAGGTCTTTGAGCAACGCTTGTTTCACCGCGTCATGAAATAAATCCTTAGCAGCCATTGCACCCTTAGGGATAAATTGTTCAGTTCAAGAATTAGCTGAATACAGCGATTTAGAAAATGGGGAGGGGCGATCGCACGATATACTGCAACTCAATCTAGCTGAATGCAGTCTAGGCTTTTAGATCAATGTTTAAACCATGAAAACGGCGATCGTCCACGAATGGCTAGTCACCTATGCCGGGTCAGAGCGAGTCGTCGAACAAATGCTGACGCTTTACCCAGAGGCTGATCTGTTTAGCCTGGTTGAGTTTTTGCCGCCTGAATTGCGATCGTTCATTCACCATAAACCTGTGCAAACGTCTTTCCTTCAGCGTTTGCCCTTTGCTAAAACCAAGTTTCGTCACTATCTGCCGTTGATGCCATTGGCGATCGAGCGGTTTGACCTGTCGGACTATGATCTGGTGCTATCGAGCAGTCATGCCGTTGCGAAGGGCGTGATCACCCGCGCCGACCAGCTTCATATCAGCTATGTGCATACGCCCATCCGCTACGCCTGGGATTTGCAGCAGCAGTACCTCAAGGGCAGCAAGCTAGAGCGCGGTGCAGGCGCATTTTTGACTCATCTGGTGCTGCACTACCTGCGCCTGTGGGATCTGGCAACCGCTAACCGGGTTGATTACTTCCTGGCAAACTCTCGCTACGTCGCCCGCCGCATTTGGAAAACCTACCGTCGTTCGGCTCAGGTGATCTATCCACCCGTTGCGGTCGATCGATTTCAGCCGAAGTATCAGCGTGATGATTTTTACCTGATTTTGTCCCGATTTGTCCCTTACAAACGAGTGGATCTAGTTGTAGAGGCATTCGCCCGATTGGGACTGCCGCTGGTCGTGATTGGGGAGGGGGGCGATCGCCTCAAAATTGAGCGCCTCGCCACTCCTAACATTCAGCTTTTAGGACACCAGCCAGATGCGGTCGTCGCTGACCACATGGCCCGCTGTAAAGCCTTTGTTTTTGCTGCTGCCGAAGACTTTGGCATTGCCCCCGTCGAGGCACAAGCCGCCGGAGCGCCCGTCATTGCCTATGGCAAAGGGGGAGTCACCGAAAGCGTCATTGCAGGCAAAACAGGCATCTTCTTCCCCTACCAAACCGTAGAGAGCCTGGTTGAAGCCGTTCAAAAATTTGAATCAGGACTCTACTGCTTTAGCCCCGAAGAACTTCGCCAAAATGCAGAGCGATTTTCTCCAGAACGCTTTCGCCAACAGATGATTCAGTTTATTGACCAAAAATGGACGAAATTTAGACGGAGGGATGCCATAGAGTATTAGCGTGAGGAGAAAAATCGAAATGCAGCTTAACCGTACCTTACAGCCGACCATCTCGGCTCTAAGCATATCCACGCGCTCGTTGCCTACCATCTTATTTATGATCGGCTCAGACCTGATAGCGCTAAGCGTTGCGGGTCTGCTGAGCATTTACCTGCGGCTATTTTTTGACGGCAGATTTCATCCCAGCCTCTACCTTCAGCTTTATCCTGTCCTGGGTTTGTTTATCCTTGCTTACGCCACTGTGGGACTCTATCCCAGCGTGGCTGTCAGCCCAGTAGACGAACTGCGCTGGACGAGCATGACCACCACCCTGATTTATTTAGCGCTGGGGGCAGCCATCTTCCTATTTCGCGAAGGGGAAGTCTACTCCAGAGGCGTTTTTTTGATGGCGTGGGCCCTTTCTTTGGTGCTGGTGCAGGTCAATCGAGCAATTGTGCGTCACCTGTTTGCGGCAAGAAGATGGTGGGGCTACCCTGTTCTGGTGTTAGGGGCAGGTAAGACCGGAGATCTCGTCATTCGCACCCTCAAGCGCCGTCCTGGAATTGGACTAAAGCCTGTCCTGGTGCTGGATGATGATCCTCAAAAGCAAGGATCGCTGCACGACGTGCCCGTTGTGGGTGGCTTGGAATTGGCTCCCATTCTGGCTAAGTCGCGCCAAATTCCCTATGCGATTGTAGCGATGCCAGGGGTTCCACGCGGCAGGCTGTTAAGTCTCCTGGAACGCTACGGTCATACCTTCGCCCATCTGCTCATCATTCCCGACCTATTTGGCTTTTCTAGCCTATGGGTTGCAGCTAAGGATCTGGGGGGCGTGTTGGGGTTAGAGGTGCGTCAGCAATTGCTGCTGCCTGGTCCACGTTTTGCCAAATTTCTGATTGACCTGGTTTCTACGTTGATTGGCGGGCTGTTAATTCTGCCGCTGATTGGCTTAATTGCCCTATTGATTCGACTCGACTCGTCGGGCCCGATCTTTTACGGGCAGGTTCGCATCGGTCAGGGTGGACGCTATTTCAAAGCCTGGAAATTTCGCTCAATGGTGCAAAACGCTGACGAAGTGCTGCAAGAATATTTAGAGCAGCATCCGGAGTTAAAGGAATCTTGGGAGAAAAATCACAAGCTGATGAATGACCCCAGAGTTACCCGAATTGGGCACTTTTTGCGCCGCACTAGCCTGGATGAATTGCCCCAACTCTGGAATATTATGCGCGGTGAAATGAGCCTGGTTGGTCCACGCCCCATTGTCGATGAAGAAATCTGGCGGTATGGAGAAAAGTTTTCTCTCTACACTAAAGTTTCGCCTGGATTGACAGGACTCTGGCAAATTTCCGGGCGTAACAACATTACTTACGAGGAACGTGTCAACTTAGATGCCTATTACGTGCGAAACTGGTCAGTCTGGCTAGACGTTTACATTTTGGTTCGCACGATTTGGGTGGTCGCATTTGGGGAAGGAGCCTACTGAGGGGTCAATGGTCGAGAGTCGTACCTTTCGGTTTTATCAAAAAGTTTCACGCTTCAGTTTGATTAGTTTGCCTTATCTCAATTACCTGAGTTTTCTAGGATTGTTTGTGGTTCTGGTTTTCCTGATCAGACAATTCTATAAAACTGTTTTGCAATCTCAAGTTTGTCTGGGGCTGCTCGTCGTTAGCGGGCTGATGATTTTGAGTTCTAGCTTTGCTTTCAGCAAAGAAGAAGCTTTTCTGCAACTGACCAATTTTTTGCCTTTTTTTGTCTTTTTTGCGTTTTTGCGTTTCCTGCTTAAAGGCTCAGAAAAGCTAGAGCAGCTTGCAACGGATTTGGTGATTACTTCTATTCCAATTAATATTGTTGCGTTTGTTGAATATCTAATTAAGTCGCCCTACATTCCAACTCAGATGCAGCGGTGGAAATTCATTGACTGGCTGCGTTCTGCGCCGCATAAGGAAAGAGCAATGGTCATGTTTGAACATCCCAATGCTTTGGCGAGTTATTTAGTTCTAATTTTAGGATTAGGGTTGGGGTTGATTTTGCTGCAATCGGTGCGACAGCGAGATGGCGATCGCGCCTTAAAGGAGACTGCTTCACATCGCCCCTCTTTACCGCAGTCCACTTACCTTCCAAGCTGGCTAGTCTACGCAGCAGTTTATTTAAATCTATTAGGCATTTTTAGTTCCGGGTCGCGCAATGGCATTTTGATTGCGATTTCTCAGCTTGTTGCTTTCAGCTTTTTTGTTAAAGCCAGTCGGACAATTTTGATCAGCGGATTGCTAAGCCTATTAGGAGTGCTGATCAGCGCTGCCCTGGTAGGAATTGGTGGTCGGGCGGTTTCGCTTGAGGGGTTGACGGCTGATCCGAGGGTTGGAGTTTGGCAAATTGCGCTGGAGTTAATTTGGGAACGTCCTCTGCTGGGGTGGGGGTTAGGAAATTACAAGTTTCTCTATCCGGCTCGAATCATCGATCCGGTTTACGACAAAATTTTTCACCCGCACAATTTCTGGCTGCTGCTGGCTTCGGAAGCTGGATTGCTGGTGATGATTGGCTTGACGGCCGTGATTGGCTATATCTGTTTTCGCGCTGTGCGATCGCTAGTAACAAACCAGCTTGCGCCAGGCGATCGCCCCCTCCTGCTCGGCTACCTGTTTGCCTTTTGGGGCTGCGTTGCGTTTGCGCTATTCGACGTGACGTTTTACGATGCCCGGATCAACGTGTTGAACTGGGTGATTCTGGCGGCTATCTACTCGTTCACCGAATCATCTGTCGCCAAACCGATTGCTCCTTCCATACTTTGCTGAATCACCTGGCGCTGCTCTGCGTCATAGCCCCAGCGATCAAGAAAAGCTTTGTATTCACCCAATCCGGTAGAGGCGCTTTCGTGCAGCTTTTGCGCCTTCTCAACGACACTCGCTAGCTGAAGCTGTTTGATCAGGTGGGCAGTGCGCGATCGCACCCGATCTGACCCCTGCGCCATGTCCTCATTGCCGTTGCGCCGATGGGTAATTGCCATCGCTGACGACATCGCCAAATTTTTTATCAGCAGATCTGACACGATCTCTGGTGACGTTTGCAACGCCTGCATTACCGCTTCTGAAGGCTGGTCAGCGATCGCCCGTTCATCTGACAAATAGGTGACGAAGAATCCCCTGGCTCCATTCATGCTGCTGACTAGAGCGGCGATCGCTGCTCCGATTTCTGCCTCTGACAGGTTGCCCTGCTCCATTTGGGTCAGGAGAGACTGGGTGAGGGCGATCGCCTCCTCAAATGAAATATCTTCTGGAGCCAGGTTCAGTTCAGCCATCTTCGATTCGACATACTCTTACTGCCGATGGTAGCTCAGGAGATCCTGATACGGCAGGTAAGTTGCGTTTAGGTACTTCAGCCTCGTTCAGCCTTGTTATCAAGCGGGATCTTGGTAACGAGGCGGAGTGTCCCCTGTGTAAGGGCGTAGCATTCGGGCAAAAATTTTCGGTCTACTCCAGGGTCTACCTGCCGAATGCTACGCCCCTACAGACCTTTGGGTTACAGATCAGACTTTTCAAACAGTCTTTAGCTGCAATAGGCAGAGCCTCTAGAACTGCATTCCTGGCTAGAAGCCAGAAACGAGAGGAAATGTTTCATATCCAATATCTAATATGACAGCTAACAAAAGGGGCGATCGCCAATGCAATACCAATGCGATGACTTACAGGAGCAATGTGACGGCTTACAGAAGCAATGTAATGACTTACAGAAGCAATGCAATGTTACACAGAAGCAGCGTGATGCTTTATAGAAGTAGTGTAATAGGTGCAAAAGCAATGGGGTAGCTTGCAAAAATTAATGAATTTCAATTCAAGTCACATTTGACCCAAAATTTTAGACAGACTCATTGCTTCAATTCACTGACCGGCTCTACCGTTCAATCGTCATTTGCCCGTTTGTATGGACTCTTCCCCCTTTTCCCTTTTTCCAGTTGCAATGCGGCGTTGGCTGGGGCGATCGCTCCCCCTCCTCCTTCTCATCGCTCTATTGCTGAGTGGCTGCCGCAGTCTAATTGCCCAAACTAGAGCGAGCAACCTTTCTCAGATCGTGCTGACCTCGCTGCAAGACCCGGCGACCTTCAACCCGGTGCTAAATCAAGAATTTCCCAGCATTTTTTTGTTTAGCTTTCGTGGCTTGACCCAGGAAGATGGCATAACGGGAGAAATCAAGCCAGACCTGGCGGAATCTTGGGAAATTTCTGAAGATGGGCGGCGGGTTGTATTCACCCTGCGAGAGGGGCTGAGGTGGTCAGATGGGGAGCCGCTGACGGCAGACGATGTGGTGTTTACCGTTCAGGATGTGATTTTGAATGAGAAAATTCCAACTGACAACAAAGACGACCTGAGAATTGGGGAAAATGGGGGATTTCCTCAAGTTGAGAAGCTGAGCGATCGCCAGGTTGAATTCCTCCTACCAGAACCGTATGCGCCCCTGCTGCGGGCACTGGCTGGGCCACCCATAGGTGTGATAATTCTGCCCAAGCACATTTTGCAAGAATCGGTCGAAACGCTCGATTCACAGGGCAATTCGCTATTTACCTCAACCTGGGCGACTAATACAGACCCAACCAAAATCGTGGTGAATGGTCCTTACAAACTAGAGCGCTACACGCCTGGGGAACGGCTGATTTTTCAGCGCAATCCTTACTACTGGGAAAAAGATGCTAGCGGGCAGCAGTTGCCTTACATCGATCGGGTTGTTTGGCAGTTCATGGAGTCTACCGATGTGCAACTGCTCAGCTTTCGCTCTGGCGATTTGGATGCGATCGGCGATGTGCGACCGCTGCGCCCTGAATATTTTGAGTTGCTCAAGCGGGAAGAAGAACGCGGTAAGTTCACGGTTTATACCGGAGGCGAATGGTCAGGTACGACGTTCATCACCTTTAACCTGAATCGCGCCAAGAATGCTCAGGGACAGCCATTAGTTGACCCAATTAAGTCGCGCTGGTTTAACACGCTAGAGTTTCGGCAGGCGATCGCCCACGCCATCAACCGCCCGCGCATGATCAACAACATCTTTCGCGGCATCAGCGAACCGCAAGACTCACCTATTTCCGTTCAAAGTCCCTATTACCTGTCGCCAGAGGAAGGGCTAAAAGTTTACAACTATGACTTGGACAAAGCCAAACAACTGCTTCAGTCAGCAGGTTTTAAGTTTGATCCCAGTGGACAGTTGTTTGATGCAGACGGCAATCGCGTCCGCTTTTCGTTTCTGACTAACTCAGGTAACGAAATTCGAGAGGCGATCGGTTCTCAGATTCGGGCAGACCTGGCTCAGATTGGCATTCAGGTTGACTTTCGCCCGATTAACTTCAACACGCTAATTACCAGAGTCACCACAACCCGCGATTGGGAATGCTTCATGATCGGCTTTACAGGCAGCATTGAACCCCACAGCGGCGCAAACCTGTGGACGAGCAAAGGCGGGTCGCATATGTTCAACTTAGCTCCGCAGCCTGGTGAACCGCAGATTACAGGCTGGCAACCCAACGACTGGGAACTGGAAATCGATCGCCTCTTTACCGCCGGGGCCAGAGAACTAGACGAAACCAAACGCCAGGAAATTTATGGCAACTTTCAGCGAATCGTCCAGGAACAGCTACCCGTAATTCATCTGGTACACGAAATTGCGATCGTGGCAGTGCGCGATCGCATCCAGGGACTCAAATACACAGGCTTACCCAGTTGGGGACTGTGGAATATTCAAGAGCTTAAAGTAGTAGAGGAAAGGGATGAGGGATGAAGGATGAGGGATGAAGCGGTAGAATTTATTCCCGTAGAGGCAAATAGCCATTCGCCCCTATAGAGGACTCCAAACTCGTTCCCAGGCTCCGCCTGGGAATGTAGATCCGGAGGCTCTGCCTCCTCCTCTCTCACGAACTACCGTGTATACATAAAACCGATCCTCGCTACTCCTCCCTACCGTGTACACACAAGTTATGCTCGACCTCAAAATCCTGCATTTCGCCCCCCCAAACCCCCCATTTGGGGACGTTCCGATCCGTGTGCGGCAGGGATTTTCAGTTGGCTCAAAGTCCCCCATTCCTGGGGGATTTAGGGGGGCGTGAGAGGACTTGTGTGTACACAGCAGCCGTAA
>JAAUQZ010000261.1 GCA_012033355.1 Leptolyngbyaceae cyanobacterium RM1_406_9
GCCACCCGCGACACCCCGGCCGTGGAGGGTCCCGCATCCGCAACTGCAAATGCAAATGCAGCCTGCAAATGCACCTGCAAATGAACCTCCGCCTGCGCTTGCGACTGCGACTGCGACTGTACCTGCGACTGCGACTGTGACTGTGCCTGCGACTGTGACTGCGACTGCGACTGCACCTGCAAATGCACCTGCGACTGCAAATGCGATCGCTCCAAACGCTTGAATGGTGTAGCCTTGACGAATGATGGTAACAAACGAAATTGTCGAAACGACAGGAATTACAGCACCTGGAATGAAGGTGAAATCTTGAATGATTTCGGGGGTGAAGAAGTACGCTGTAATAGATCCAGCAAAGCCTGATAAAACTCCCGACAGCAGAGAGATTACAAGCGACAAAATCACTTGAGCCATCACCCAGCGTTTTTGTAATCCCGCTGTTGCTTTAATGAAGCTGGTGCTCTGCAAAACTGCATTTGTGAACTTTGCGCCTCGGATGTCGGCTTCACTGAAGTCTGCACCAGACAAATCTTTTCCCTTGAAGGATTGCCCTCGGAGGTTGGCGCGGCGGAAGTCTCGTTCTCCTGCGGCGTAGCGGCGTAAAACCTCTTGGGCTTTCATGGGTTGGGGTGAGGTTAGAGTTTGCTGTACAGATAGCACAAAGATTTCAGATAGAGCAAGTTTGTGTGGATGCGTTGAATTAGAGTTCGGGTTTGAAGTTGAAACTGGTTGAGATTGAGGTTTTGCATTAGTGATAGGGAGCTTTGCACTGGAGCCTTGAGATCAATCTCAGGCTCAAAGCTAAAACCCGTTTCAACGAGTTCAATCTATTTGCTCATCAACGATTGCAGTCAGTTTTAACTGACTTGAGCTGTTAGCCCGGAATTGATTCCAGGGCGGGTCATCGGGTGACAGACTAAAACGGTGCAATATTTCAGTACAACGAGGTGATGGGAAGCTTTGCACTGGAGCCTTGAGATCAATCTCAGGCTCAAAGCTAAAACCCGTTGAAACGGGTTCAATCTATCTTGCAAAGAAGTAAGAGTAAATAAATTTACGGACGACAATCCGAAATACTTGAAACAAACAGGCAATTTTGCGATCGCACATCCTTTTCAACTGGTTTAAGCTTTTCTCCAAGACTATTTCAAGCTGCAACCTTTAAACTAATGGCATTTTGGCGCACCTACTATCATCTCGTTTGGGCAACAGAATCACGTCACCCCCTAATTACAACTGACCGGGAAGCTGTGCTTTATGGCTACATCACTGGCAAGGCTGATTCACTGGGCTGCATTATTCATGCGATCGGTGGAGTTGATGATCATATTCATTTAGTTGTTTCAATTCCGCCTAAGTTGTCGGTTGCTGACTTTGTTAAAAAGATCAAAGGTAGTAGTGCCTATCACTTGAACCATAGTTCATTTGCTAACGCTCTAGCGTTTGGCTGGCAGGGTGGTTATGGAGTTTTTACGTTGGGAAGTAAGCAGCTTGATCAAGCAATAGCGTATGTGTTGAATCAGAAGTTACATCACAAAGACGGAACGGTGATTTCAGTTCTGGAGACAGTTGAGGAATAGGGGAAACCTGCAAGTTTGTGGTTAACCCGTTACCCGATAAACCGCCCTGGAATCAATTCCGGGCTAATCGCCTAAGTCAGTTGAAACTGACTAACAACATTGATGAGCAAATGGATTGAACCCGTTTTAACGGGTTTTAGCTCTGAGCCTGAGATTGATCTCAAGGCTCTAGTGCAAAGCTACTTGTCGCCCGATAACCTAGCAGGTGAAGAAATCGAGATTAGGATAGAACCTGATGGAAAGTGGGAGTTTTTGCCATGAGTGCTGATTTTCAAGCAATGAGCCTTCATGAATTACGTGCCTATGTGCTTGAGCATCGGGAGGATGAGGCGGCTTTCCATGCACTAGTCGATCGCTATAAAGCAGATTATCCGAACCGAGTCAGCTATCCTGTACCCAAAACCCCTGAAGACTTTCAAGAGATCAGTCGAGTCCTTCGAGAAAGACTGGGTAAATAAGTTTTGTAGAGGTTCCCTTGCATTGGCTTACATTAGCAATGAGATGACCTGCATTAACAGATGTAGCCGTTGCATTAACAATGTGACTCATCGCATTAGCAATGTCAGCCGTTACATTAACAATGTTGCTCATCACACTGGCAATGTTGCTCGTCGCATTAACAATGTAAAGAGTCACATTGCTATGTGCAGCCATCACATTACGATTGCAAGCCTTACATTAGAAATGTCTCGATAATCAATCGTACTGCCATTGATGTATATCGATCGTTGAGGAGGGGTGTTTCGTCCCTGCACCCATGCAGCGCTATCACAAAGCAATGAGCCTTTGCATACTTGCTGTCCCAACGCCTTTACAATCATTTGAAGAAGGATAGCGAGAGAATGGATAACTTGAGGCTCGATCAGAATGACCGTTTGGCAAGCTGATTTCTATCGTCGTCCGCTGCAAAATGCGGCAAAGCAACCGCTCTGGGAACTGGTGGTGTGTAACCCTGAGCGTACGTTTTCGGCACAGGCATTTTGCCCTCAACCGGAAGCAAATTCGGTTTGGATTGCCGATCAGCTATTGCAATGGCGGGCAGTCGAGAAAATTTACCGCAACAGATTCAGGTATTTCGTCCTCAGTCAGTGAGCCTGATTGCGGCAGCCTGTCAGCCTTTGGGAATTGCGGTGGAGCCAACCCGCCGCACTCCTGCCTTAAAGCAATTGCTTCAGGAGCGGGTTGAGACATACCGCAAGCTGGAAGGTTACACGGGGCAACCCTACGAGCCGATTCAGCTAGAACAGCCGCCGCCCGTGCCGCTACCAGAGAATTTGTGGGGCGAACAGTGGCGATTTGCGGCGATCGCCACTGCTAATTTAGAACCCGCCTTTAAAAATAGGCCGATCCCTATTGTGGAAATGCCCGAAGCACTTCTGCCAATCAACTTACAGCTTGCTTCTACCGTTTCAGTCCCCGGTGTGATCATCGAAGGGGGCAAGCAGTCGATGCGGCTAGCGCGTTGGCTGCAAGAAACTCATCCTGTTTCGCTCAACTACATTCCGGGCAATCCAGATGGACTAATTTTAGAAGCAGGCTTAGTCGATCGCTGGGTCGTCACCACCTTTGACGATCAGGACGTGATTGCGGCGGCTCAAACCTTTCGTCAGCGACAGCAAACCGCCAAAGGGTTACACTTTTTGCTCGTTCAGCCCGATGATTCTGGCATGACCTACAGCGGATTTTGGCTACTCAAGGCAGAACACTAGCCGCTTTTCCCGGTAAAATGGCTTGGCATTGCAGCAAAGGGCAAAAAAGCAATCATGGCTGACGTAAAGATTGGAATCATTGGTGGCAGCGGTCTTTACAAAATGGAGGCGCTGAAAGAGATCGAAGAAGTGCAGGTTGATACACCCTTTGGTGCGCCATCGGATGCTCTAATTTTGGGCACATTGGACGGAACGCGAGTGGCATTTTTGGCGCGTCATGGTCGCAATCATCGCCTTTCGCCCTCGGAGTTGCCGTTTCGGGCAAATGTCTACGCGATGAAAAGCCTGGGAGTGGAATACCTGATTTCTGCTTCGGCAGTCGGTTCTCTTAAGGAAGAGGCAAAGCCGCTAGACATGGTAGTACCTGACCAATTTATCGATCGCACCAAAAATCGAATTTCTACCTTCTTCGGTGAAGGAATCGTGGCGCACATCGCTTTTGGCGACCCAATCTGTCAGAATCTGGCGGAAGTTTTAGCAGAGGCGATCGCCAGCCTCAACTTTCCCGACGTAACGCTACACCGGGGCGGCACCTACGTTTGCATGGAAGGGCCAGCCTTCTCCACCAAAGCCGAATCTAACCTCTATCGAAGCTGGGGCGCGACGGTCATCGGCATGACCAACTTACCCGAAGCCAAGCTAGCGCGAGAAGCAGAAATCGCCTACGCAACCCTGGCTCTGGTAACAGACTACGACTGCTGGCACCCCGATCACGACAGCGTAACAGTAGAAATGGTGATTGGAAATTTGATGAAAAATGCGGTCAATGCCCAGCGCGTCATTCAGGAAACAGTGCGCCGCCTCAGCCAAAATCCACCCGTCTCAGATGCCCACTCTGCGCTGAAGTATGCCATCATTACACCACTCGACAAAGCGCCATCGGCTACCAAAGAAAAGCTAAATTTGCTGTTGCAAAAGTATTTGTAACAGAGGGTAGACCAACAACCCTACGCCGCAGTAGGCATGGAACTTAGCATGAGAACCGATTGGTAATAGCCCTGAAGCTGCCGGGTTGCCGCAGTCCAGTTCCAGCGTTCGGCTTCTTGACGGGCGCTCTGGCGCAGCGTTTCGCGTTCGGTTTGCTGGTTGAGCAGGCGTTGGGTAGCGGCGATTGCCCCCTGCTCATCGTAGGGATCAAACAAATAGCCGTTTACCCCGTCCGTCACAATATCAGGAATGCCGCCAGAGTTAGCCGCCACCACCGGACAGCCTGCTGCCATCGCTTCTAGCAATACCAGTCCCAGCGTTTCGGTGCGAGAGGGAAACACAAAAGCATCCGCAGAGGCAAAAGCCGTTGCCAGATCAACGCCCGTCAGGTAGCCAACAAAGTGAGTGGGCGTATCGGCGAAGTATTGCTCTAATTCCTGTCGGTGTGGGCCATCACCGACTAACGCCAGTCGCGCATTTGGAATCGATTCCAGGACGGGCTTGATCTTATCGATTTCTTTTTCGGCAGAAAGCCGCCCCACATACAGCAGTAGGGGACTATCAGGGTTTCCCTGGGTAAGGCGCGATCGCATTTCTAAACTCGCCAAACCGGGCTGAAATAGCTCCGTATCAACGCCTCGCTGCCACACGGCTAGCCGCTCAATCCCATGAGTGTCCAATTCTTCCTGCATCGCAGTTGAGGTACACAAATTAAGCTGAGCCTGGTTGTGTGCCACTTTCAGCAATTCCCACATCATGCCTTCCAGCATTCCTAAGCCGTAATGCTCCAGATATTTAGGCAGGTGGGTGTGATAGGACGCAACCAGCGGCACCTTGAAGATTTTGCTGTAGTACAGCCCTGCCAGCCCCAAAACCGCTGGATTAACCACATGGATCAGGTCTGGCTTAAACTCTTCTAGCACCTGACCAATGGAAGGGCGCGGCAGCGCTAGCTTTAGCTCTGGGTAAAGCGGCAGTGGAAACCCCGGAACCCCATAAATCCTGGCTCCCTTATATTCTGTCAGTCCACCATCGGGAGAGATAACTAAAACCTGGTCGCCCAATCGCTGCAATTGTTCAACGGTGTGGCTGAGGCGGGTGACAATGCCATCGACCTTGGGCAAAAAAGTTTCGGTGAATAGGGCAATTCGCATAGAGAGGGCAGGATGGGGGAATGGGGGTAAGGGAGTGGGGGGTGAGGGAGTGGGGGGTGAGGGGTCAAGATCTGCGACTTCTCTAAGAAGTCGCAGATCTGGCAAAGCCGCAGATTTGGCAAACAGACTGGCTAGTTAGCCTTTCCACTTGACTTTGGGTAGGATTTGCTTTTCATCGACTCGATGCTTGTACTGAATGCTGAAGTTGAGCAAGGAGTCAATCAAGGAGTCAGAGAGGTAGTGGGGTTGCAAGCCCAAGTCGAGCAGGTTGGTGTTTTTGGCGTTGAAGTAGTGTTCTTCTAGCTCGACGCGGGGGTTGTCAAAATGTTTGACTTCGACGTTCAAGCCCAGAGAGCTTCCGGCTTTCTCGACCATTTGCGCCAGGTCGCCGATGCTAAACATTTCGGTGAATTGGTTAAAGACGCGGAATTTACCAGCTTCGGCGGGGGTGGCGATCGCTAATTCCACACAGCGCACCGTATCGCGGATATCGAGGAAGCCGCGTGTTTGACCGCCCTTGCCGTAGACCGTCAGCGGATGCCCGATCGCCGCCTGAATGCAGAAACGATTTAGCGCCGTACCAAACACGCCGTCGTAGTCGAGGCGGTTGATCAGCAGTTCATCCATGCCTGTCTCTTCAGTTAACACCCCGTAAACCACGCCCTGGTTCAGATCGGTGGCGCGTAAGCCCCAGATTTTGCAAGCAAAGTGAATGTTGTGAGAGTCGTGAACTTTGCTCAGGTGGTAGAACGATCCGGGCTGCTTGGGATAGGGCAGTGTATCTTTGCGACCGTTATGCTCGATCGTGATGTAGCCTTCTTCGATGTCGATGTTAGGCGTACCGTATTCGCCCATCGTGCCGAGTTTCACCAAATGGCAGTCGGGGAAGCTTTCGCGCATGACGTAGAGCAGGTTCAGCGTCCCAACGACGTTGTTCACTTGAGTGAGAACCGCGTGTTCACGGTCAATCATCGAGAAAGGAGCCGATCGCTGTTCGCCAAAATGCACCACCGCTTCGGGTTCAAACTGGTGCATTGCTTTGCTGAGAAATTCGTAGTTGGTAATGTCGCCAACAAAAAGGTCGATCGATTTTCCGGTTAAATCTTTCCAGCGCTGGAGGCGTTGCTGGATGGGAGCAATGGGGGTTAGAGTTTCGACACAAAGCTCTAAATCCCAATGTCGGCGCACCATGTTGTCCAGGATGCCGACTTCGTATCCCCGATTTGAAAGGTAAAGTGCGGTAGCCCACCCGCAATAGCCGTCGCCGCCAATGACTAGGACTTTCATCTTGCCATATCCTGTTTGCTGATACTCGCTCAAATCTATCAGGTTTGGGTACCTTCTAGACCATTGAGCCTGGACGGTTCACGTAAAATCTTCTTGCAAAATTAATTAGCTAATGGTCTGAAACCTTTAGCAGCAAGCTCTTTTAAGCTTTTTACCGCTGACGCACTGGCACAACCCTGACCGATTGGCCTGACCGATTGGACTGACCGGTAGGAATGATCCAATAGGCTCTGCTGCAAAGGAACATTCTAGTGAAGGATGTAACGGGGGGCGATCGCCTCTATCCTGAGAGCGAACATTTCAGGAACCACCGGAATAGGACATGAGCAAAACCATTAGCTTTATTGGACTGGGCAATATGGGTTTGCCGATGGCGACCAACTTGATTCAAGCGGGCTATGCGCTGCGGGTATATAACCGGACGATGGAAAAGGGGCGATCGCTTGCTGACCAGGGCGCAGTTCTAGTAAACACACCTGCTGAAGCTGTAACCGAGGGTGCGATCGTCATTACCATGCTGGCAAACGACCAGGCGTTAGAAGAAGTCGTGCTGGGTGAAAATGGCATTCTGGCAAGGCTCAGTCCTGGCAGCATTCACCTGTCAATGAGTACCGTGTCACCCGCAACCGCTCGGCGTTTGGCAGAACAGCACGAGCAGCAGGGGGCGCATTATTTAGCAGCGCCCGTATTTGGTCGCCCCGATGCTGCCGCCGCAAAAAAGCTGTGGATTTGTCTATCAGGAAATCCAGCCGCTAAAGCCGAAGTTGCACCCGTGCTGGATGCGTTAGGGCAAGGCGTATTTGACTTTGGCGAAACGCCAGAAGCTGCCAATGTTGTCAAAGTCGCTGGCAATTTTCTGATCGTCTCAGCGATCGAGGCAATGGCAGAGGCATTTACCCTGGCGGAGAAGAATGGCATCGATCGCACCCAGGTTGCTGAACTTTTTGGCAAGACGCTATTTGCCTGCCCGATCTACCAAAACTACGGTCGGATGATTGCCCAACAGCAGTATGAACCTGCCGGATTTAAGCTCTCCCTCGGCTTAAAGGATGTCACCCTAGCGCTGCAAACTGCCAGAGCTAGCCAAATGCCGATGCCGCTTGCCAGTTTGCTGCACGATCGCCTGATGGCTGCTGTCGCGAAGGGAAAAGGCGATCTGGATTGGACGGGGTTGGCTTCTGAAATGTCGGAGCAGGCAGGAGGGTAGTAGGAGGGATGAGGGATGAGGGATGAGGGATGAGGGATGAGGGATGATTAAACTTGTTGCCAAGCGTGGAGCTT
>JAAUQZ010000262.1 GCA_012033355.1 Leptolyngbyaceae cyanobacterium RM1_406_9
CGGGAGAGGGGCGATCGCAGCACTGGGATTTGGGGCGATCGCTCTCTAGCCATTTACATCAGTTATTTGACGGACTTTATTCAGCCCCAGACTTGGGAAGATTTTCGATACATTGCTGTTGCTAAGGGTCCAGGCGGGTTTACCGGGACGCGCATTGGTGTGGTTGCAGCCCGAACTTTGGCACAGCAGCTTAATCTGCCGCTTTTTGGTATTTCATCTTTAGCAGCAGTCGCGTGGGATGGGCGATCGCAAGCAACTTACAAGGATGCTGCCAGTCCTGCGGCTTTAACAGAGCAAGCTAATGGGGCTGACATAGCAGTACAGATGCGGGCCCAGCGAGGAGAATTATTTGTTGCTATCTACAGCATTAGCAAGGCGGGACTGGTCGAGCTTCTATCGGATAGCGTCATGAATGAGAAGCAATGGCAGCAGGTGCTGCAAACCTGGACGCGTCGCTATCACTTGATTCAGGCTGAAGGGGGGTTGGGAATGACCGCTGCAAGTTTGCTGGAGCTAGCTCGTTTGGGCTGGCAGCAAGGGTTACGGCCGAATTGGTCAACTGTTCTGCCTTTTTATGGACAGCACCCTGTTTCTATCTAACGCGCCAGGTTAAATGAATGAATGACTAATTGATGTTGCCAGGAATAATCTCTGTCACGACTCGCCCGCCACTAACGATAACCGTCTGATCTTGCAGTCTGCCAACGGCTCTGGGTCCTCTCAGATTTAGCGGAGGATTAGACTGGCTATAGTTTACGTTCCCTTCAGCAACAACTCGTTGACTATCCATGTTCCAGGTGAGGCTATCTGCGTCCAGTTCTGACTGGTTGCGCTGGCTGACCGCTTTGACGTTGCGATTTAGGTAAACAATTTTGCGGCTAATATCCATGCGTCCCTGGTCGGCGGTCAGGGTAATTTGCTGTTGGCGCTGCTGAACAGTGACAGGCTGGTTAGAAACCAAAGTTTCGTTTTGTAAATTCCACGTGAGCAGGTTGCTGGTGACGATTACCGGAGGATCTTGTAGAACTAGATTAGCGTTTTGCTTGAGGGTAGCAACTTTTGCTTTGAGGTTGACTTCTGCTTGGTTAGCGATCGCCCGATCTGTAACGCGATTGCCATCCAGCCGCTCAACCTGAATGCGGCGATCGCTCACAACTATTTGATCCTGAAGCCGCCAGACAAGTTGCTCAGCATTCAGCCGCAAAGCAGGATCGCGAGCGGTAGCAACAATTTTGCCTAGCAGTTCTACCCGACGCTCTCGACTGTAGGCCCGAGCCTCTGTCGCTGAAACCCTGAGTTGTGGGTGGGTGACGTTGAGGCCCTCTCGGACAATTAGCAAGTCTTCCTGGGGTAGCCACTCTAGCTGGTTGCCTCGCAGCACCATTCCATCTCGCAGGTCTTTGGCTACGATCTCACCGTTGAGGACAACCTTTTCCCCATCCTGCTGTACCTCTCCACTCTGGGCACTGACCTGAAACACAGCTTTGCCGTCTTGAAATAGCTCTCCTTCAGGGTTTTCAACTCTAGCAACCTGTTGATCCTGGCTGTAGGTGGCCTGGTCAGCTTCAATTTTCCAGAGTGTTTGCCCCTGGTCGTCTGCCTGGTTTAGCGTGATGTTGTTAAACGTCAGATTGCTTTCCAGGTTTTGCACTGCTGAACTGTCTTCTGCCAATCGATCAGCCGCCCTGTTGCTCCTTCTGCATCCAGAAAGTCCAGACAGTAGGGTGATGACAACCAGCGACAATGCTACAGAGCGACTCAAGGGCGCTATTTTGAAACGCATTCTGTTTAACCCTCAGTCTGATCGTCTACAATGCCGATGCCAGAAAGTGGTCGGTAAGTGTAGTTTTGCCGGGGCGTTTTTTGGATATCTTCTTTAATGTTATCTAAATCGATGTAGCGATCGGCGACATTAATCAAACTGTCGCTGGTCATTGAGCGGAGGCTGACAACTTCCACGCGCACTCCACGATAGCTGACTGCATCAACCGCATAGGCAAGATCGCCGTCACCGCTGACCAGAATGGCTGTGTCGTAAGCACCAACCAGAGCCATCATGTCTACTGCAATTTCAACGTCCAGATTCGCCTTTTTTGAACCGTCAGGTAGCTGCACTAAATCCTTTGAGATAACTCGATAACCGTTGCGACGCATCCAGAGTAAAAACCCCTGCTGCTTTTCGTTGGTGCGATCGACTCCAGTGTAGAAGAACGAGCGCAACAGGCGGGAGCCAGCCGTCAAGCGACAGAGCAATTTGGTGTAGTCAATTTCGATCCCCAACTGCAAGGCAGCGTAGAACAAATTGGAGCCATCGATAAAGATTGCAACTCGGCCGCGGTTTTCTAATACTTGCTCTGGCGTAAAAACAGAGTCATTTTCTACATTACTAAACATGGTTTTAAGACCTCATTTTATGAAAAAGCGAAAAGTTTTATAGACCCGAAAGAATTTAGGCTGATAGGGGATGATTGCCTGATATGAAGCAGTTCAGTTCTAAAGTGGAGGCTCAAGCCGCTGAAAAATGGGTTGGGGATCACCAAGCAATTGATTAGCAGGTAGGGTTCCCCAGGCAGCATGAATTATGAATGGGGCAGAGGAATTTATATCCCGGTTGTTAAAGTCAGCAGAAAAACCAAGCTGTTGATAGATCGCGTTGCTGATGTTGGGAATGATCGGCGACAGCAGGTAGGCTGCCAACCTAACAGATTCTAGAACGCTGTATAGCACCCGCTCGACCGCAGCCTGATCTCCTTTTTTGTAGAGCGTCCAGGGGGCTTGTTCGTCTACGTATTTGTTGCTAGCTCGAACTAGAGCTAGAACGCTGTCGCAGGCATGACTAAACGCTAAGGACTCATATGCCTGAGTAACCTGATTACCGAGTGCTAAACCTTTTGACTTGAGGACATCTTCAGGAGGGATATCTTGAACAGACACATCAGGGACATGGCGATCGCAATATTTTTGCGCCATCTTCAAAGTACGATTGAGCAGATTACCCAAGTCATTTGCTAAGTCGGCGTTGAGAATATTGACGAACCGAACTTCGTTAAAGTCGCCATCCCGCCCAAACTCAATTTCCTTGAGGAAATAGTATCGAACGGCATCCGACCCATAACGGTTTGTTAGGTCTACGGGGTCGAGCGTATTTCCTAGAGTCTTGCCCATTTTTTGCCCGTCCTTGGTCAGAAAACCATGACCAAAAACCCGTCTCGGTGTAGATACCCCTGCCGACATTAACATAGCAGGCCAGTAAACTGCATGAAACCGCAAGATGTCTTTGCCAATCAGGTGCAGATTCATCGGCCACCAGTGAGACAAAGCGTTTTCTAGGGTCGGCGCAGCGTCGGGATCAAGCAGGGCCGTAACGTATGCCAGCAGCGCGTCAAACCAGACGTAGATTGTGTGCTTGGGATCAACGGGCACCGGAAACCCCCAATCTACGCTAACTCGTGAAATTGAAAAATCCTGAAGCCCGCGCTCTACAAAACTTAGCACCTCATTGCGACGGCTCTCAGGCTGAATGAAGTCGGGCTGCTGTTGATAAAGTGCTGCTAGCGGCTCCTGATATTTGGAGAGGCGAAAGAAATAGTTTTGTTCGTCCCGCCATTCTGCTTCTTTGTTGGTATGAATTGGGCAGCGGTGGCCATCCAGGAGGTCTCGCTCTTCTTTAAATTCTTCGCAAGAAACACAATACCAGCCCTGCTGCTGTCCCAGGTAAATATCGCCGTTCTGCCAAACGCGGTCAAAGAATTCGCGCACGATCGCCTCATGCCGGGGTGAGGTAGTGCGAATGAAGCGATCAGGCTGAATATTTAACAGCTTCCAGAGATCTTGAAAGCTGCCTGAAATCAAATCACAGTGGTCTTGGGGCGATCGCCCTAGCGCTTCGGCTGTGCGCTGAATCTTCTGTCCATGTTCATCTGTACCCGTAATCATCAGCGCCGGAATTCCCTGGAGACGATAAAAACGGGCAATCACATCAGCAGCGATTGTGGTGTAAGCACTGCCAATATGAGGTACATCATTTACGTAGTAAATCGGTGTAGTTATTGCAAATGTACGATTACCTGTAGCGATAGGATTCATGGAAATCTTAAAACAGTACTCCTAAAAGTCGCCTTCTACTAAATCAAGGAAAGCATCACGTGTATGCTGCATTTGCCGACACGCTAATCCCTCTAGCTTAGACGCATTGAACTGACACTAGGAGTAGCACGTAATTCAATGTGATAGTTGAAGTGTAAACATCATCATTCTATGCATAAACTTTACTCAAAATAATGCAAAAAATCTTAAGTTGCAGACCAATCACCATCCTCAGCATCTTCCTGTGGAGATCGCTTCAACTGAGGTTCAAGATAAGTGGATACGGGTTTACCCCGTTGAGTGAAGATCCTTCCACAGGACTAGAGTAAAAGCTTGAGAATCTGTCGGTGTCTGGAACTAGAGCTTAAACTAGTGGTGTAAAGTAATATTAAGATTCATGACAGTCTTGTGTCGCAAGAGGGACAAGGGTTTGGCTCCTGTGGTTTTTTGATGGTTACGTATGTTTCTGCATGATCCTCTGTTCATTTCCCGTCAACTGCTTGCTGCACTGGGAACTCAGCTATTTTCACATCATAAGATCGGGTTCCTACAAGTAGCGCGATCTTGGTTGTGAGCAATCATCGCAGCTTTATGGATGCGCCGTTGCTGATGGCGGCTCTCGATCGCCCAATTCGGTTTGCCTGTCACCACTACATGGGGCAGGTGCCCCTGATGCGCGAGGTAGTGACGCGATTAGGCTGCTTTCCGCTAGATGCGCCGCAACAGCGTCAGCAGACGTTTTTTGACCAGGCGACCCGACTACTGCAAACCCAGCAGGCTGTAGGGGTCTTCCCGGAAGGGGCGCAGCCTATGGTTCAGAATACACAGACGGAAAAGTTAGGGCAATTTCATCGTGGCTTTGCTCATTTAGCGCTACGTGCGCCAATTCAGGATTTGGCAGTGCTGCCTGTGGCGATCGCCTCTCATCAAGAAAGTACAAATTCTGTTGTCCCACTCAAGCTTCTGAGTTGGTTTGATCCGTCTGAGCCGCTGTTTGACCAGGAAGGCTGGCACCCAATGGTAGTTTACCAGCGGGTGCATATCTCAATAGGTCGCCCACTGTGGATTACCGCCTCTCAACGGCAGAGCTACCAGGGAAAGCAGGCCAAAAAGATTGTCGCTGACCTTACTGCTCACTGTCATTCTGAAATCAGCAGCTTGTTGCACCAGGGTTATTAATATGTCAGCAATTCCACGCCAGGTTTACTTTCGCACTCCTCGAAAAACCAAACCTGAAGCACCTTTGTTTGTCTTTCTTCCAGGGCTGGACGGTACGGGTGAGTTGCTGAGGGTGCAGACTGAAGGGCTGGAACCCACCTTCGATATTCGCTGTTTAGCGATTCCCCCAACGGATATGACAGGCTGGGATCAGCTTGCTGAACAGGTTGTAGCTCTCATTCGGACGGAGCTAGAAGGGGAGCATCATCGCCCAATTTACCTCTGCGGCGAGTCATTTGGCGGATGTTTGGCGATGAAGGTGGCACTGCGATCGCCCCAGTTGTTTCATCGCATCATCCTGGTTAACCCCGCTTCTTCTTTTAGCCGTCGCCCCTGGATGCAATGGGGATCACTGACTACTCAATGGCTACCGGAGCCTCTCTATCAGTTGTCCTGCTACGGGTTACTGCCGTTTCTATCCTCTCTAGGGCGAATCGAGGCGGGCGATCGTCGTGCCCTAATTGAGGCAATGCGATCAGTTCCTCAACAGGCCTCCGTTTGGCGACTGTCGCTGTTGCGTGAGTTTCACGTTACTAAAATGCAGCTAAAGCGTCTTACACAGCCTGTTTTGCTGATCGGTAGTCGGGGCGATCGCCTGCTGCCCTCTGTCACAGAAGTAAACTTGCTGGCGCAACAGCTTCCCAATGCCAAAGTTCTGACTTTGCCTGATAGCGGTCATGCTTGCCTGCTGGAATCAGACATTAACCTGTATCAGCTTATGCAGTCCGTCTGTTTTGTGCAGGACAGCCAGTACACGAGTCCAGAGTCCACCCCTTCTATATTGACTACAGCCCGCTCTTAATTTGCCGCTCGGATACAGGCGTGATTAGAAGCCAGTAAACCTGAGCGCGGGGCTAAACGTGGGATTGAAGAGAGGTCATTACGTTTTCTAGATAGGGGCGAATCAGACTGCTGCTTATTGCGGGCAAGCTGATGTGAATGGCTTCCTGCAAATAACGATAGGCCACCATGCACTGAGCATTTTTTTTGTGGGCAACCAAAATGGTGTCTAGCCAGGACATCATTTGCTCTTTAAAAAACACCTCATCATCTCGCAAAATTGATAGAGCAATGTAGCGCAGCACCTCTGTCATGTCGTACTGGCAGCGCTGTCTATGCTTATGAATTAGCTCTGGGTAAACCTGAGCTAGTTTTCGGAGGGCTTGCAAAACCAGATTTTGGCTGTGGTCACGGAGATATTGATAGGTTTCTAGCCGGGTCGTGTAGCTCTGAAAATATTGCTCTAGCGGTTGCAACCCTTGAGCGTCAAGGTAGCTACCATCTGCCGCCAAAATTTTCTGCTCTAAAACTCGATTAAGAGTACGCATCGCGATTAGGTTGAGATCGGTGCAGGGTGTGATCGAAACTCGAAGATTAGACGATCTGCTGAGCGCGACTCTAATTTGGAATTGCGATCATTTTGCCGCTTATTGTTCAGACTGCCTTGAAGAGAAAAACACCGCCACAAGTTGATGCGATTCTAAATAAGTTGATGCGATTCTTAATGAAGACTTAGGTTACAGTCCGTCAGATAGGACGGCGAATGACGAATAGCCAATGCCATAAGCCATAAGGTAGAGTGATTACGTGTTAGTGGAGCGATTGAATTTTAGGAATGCAGTCCGATTTGGGTAAGCAGCAAGTGGTGGTCAGTCTTGATGCTGATCTACTGGAACGGTTGGATCGGTTGACAGGCGATCGCAACCAGGCGATTGAGTCCGCAATCCGGCTTTGGTGCGATCAGCAATCTGACAACGTGGGCAAACTGCTGCAACGATCGGCTCAGGTTCATCAGCAGCGTCACGACAACGATGAAACAGGTTGGTTAGTGTGAGGGGCGCAGTCAGTGGAAGTGTTTGCTCGGGCTTATGAATATGCAACTAGTAACGTAACGGAGTTAGCTGCTGCACTGCGAGAGCATTTTCTGCTGGTGCTGGTGCCGCTGGCGATCGGGCTAGTCGTTGGTTTGCCGCTGGGTTTGTGGAGTGCGCGATCGCGCTCAGCTTCTATCGTTTTGATTAATGGCTTCAATGCGCTGCGAGTGATCCCCAGTTTGGCGATTTTATTTCTGGCGATTCCTTATTTTGGGCTAAGTTTTCAGTCGGCGGCGATCGCCCTCACCCTGCTAGTCATGCCCCCCATTTTGATCAGTACCGATGTCGCCTTTCGCAGCATTGACCCGATGATCCGAGAAGCCGCCTACGGTATGGGCATGGCTCCAGGTCAGGTGCTTCGCCTGGTCGAAATTCCGCTGGCGCTACCTGTGATCATCGCCGGGATCAAGACCGCAACGGTTGAAGTAATTGCCAGCGCCACTCTGTCCGCCTTTATTGGAGCAGGTGGACTGGGAACATTCATTGTGTTAGGATTTGCCCTCTATGACAATTCTGTTCTGCTAGTTGGAGCGATCCCAGTTGCGCTTCTGGCATTATTAGCTGAAGTTGGCTTGGGGACGCTGCAAAGATTTCTACAGCCTCCTACAGGTTAGGTAAACCAGTTAAAGATGCGATTTGAGCAGGGTGCATCCCAGTTTTGCAAGTTTGCCCTCATCCCCCAACCCCTTCTCCCAAAAAGGGAGAAGGGGAGCCGGATTGAAGTCCC
>JAAUQZ010000263.1 GCA_012033355.1 Leptolyngbyaceae cyanobacterium RM1_406_9
GGCGGTGGTGGCGGTGGCGGTGGCGGTTGAATTTAGCGGCTCAACTCACAACTCGCTGTAAGGTCGCCGTGAAGTCAGGATAGGAAATGGCAGCAGCTTCAGCGCGTTGGATGGTGGTAGTGCCTGTGGCGGTGAGGGCAGCGATCGCCAGACTCATGGCAATCCGGTGGTCAGTATAGCTATCTACCTCAGCGCCAACCAAAGGAGTTCCGCCTGTAATCTCCAGTCCGTCAGGGAGTTCGGTGATTTTGGCTCCCATGCGGCTCAGTTGGGTGGCCATCACGGAGAGGCGATCGCTCTCTTTTACTCGCAGTTCGGCTGCGTCGCGGATTACCGTAGTACCCTGGGCAAACACGGCGGCGACTGCCAGAATGGGGATTTCGTCAATCAGACGGGGGATTAGATCTCCGGCGATCGCGCAGGCCTTGAGAAAACTGTGACGCACCCGCACATCGGCAACGGGTTCACCTGTGACGATACGCTGATTTTCCAATGTGACATCGGCTTCCATCTGGCTTAGCGCTTCCAAAACTCCGGTGCGGGTTGGGTTGATTCCCACATTTTGAATCAGCAGTTCAGAACCAGGAACGATCGCAGCGGCAACCATCCAAAAGGCGGCAGAGCTAATGTCTCCTGGCACGATCACCGTTTGCCCTTGTAGTTGCGCCTGCCCCATCACCGTTGCGCTCCAGGTTTCAGGATCGACCTTCACCGTTGCCCCAAATGCCCGCAGCATTCGTTCGCTGTGATCCCGTGAAAGAGCGGGTTCTGTGACGGTTGTTTCTCCCGCTGCCATCAGTCCGGCTAGCAGGATGCAAGATTTCACCTGGGCGGAGGCGACCGGGGAATGGTAGTGAATCGGCTGTAGCGCCTGTCCTCGAATTGCCAGTGGTGCCAACCCGCCAGAGCGATGCCAGATTTGTGCGCCCATTTGCTGAAGCGGCTGAATGACACGAGACATGGGGCGCGATCGCAGCGACGCATCGCCCGTTACTGTAAAAAATCGGTCTGGGTGCGATGCCAGAATGCCTAGCATTAGCCGCATGGTGGTGCCAGAGTTGCCAGCGTCCAACACATTCACTGGCTCCTGAAGCTGTCCTAAGCCAATTCCCTTAACGGTGACTAATTCAGAATTTAGCTCGGAGATTTCTGCACCCATTGCTCGAAAACAGGCAGCAGTGCTACGCGGATCTTCACCTAAAAGCAAACCCTGAATTTGAGTTTCACCTTGAGCGATCGCCCCCAGCATCAGCGCTCGATGCGAGATGGACTTATCTCCTGGAATTTGAACCTGTCCCTGGAGCGATAGTCCGGAGTTGGGCGGGGCAATCGTCAGAGAATGATGATTTTCATAATGATTCAGCGTGATTGTTGCAGTTGCCATTGGATACACTGACATGGGTGGCGCTAGCCATCCTACCGTTTTCTTGACCCAAAATATGCTGACTCACCATCCCAAACCCGTTTGTCTTTCGTTCACGGCCCTGGATTTGCCGCTTTGGTCGGTGCTGGAAACGTCGGCAACGCTGTACCAGCGGGAAAACGAGCAATTTCACTTGCTGCTGACTGAGCCACTGGTGCAAGAACGGGCAGACACTCACCCCAATGAGGGTTTGCCAGAAGTGATCACCCTCACTGAAACTCAAACGCCTCGGCTACTCTGGCTAGAAATTTCTCCTTACCGCGTGATCATGACGATGCAGGGAAACGGTCAGTTTAGCTATCGCCACTTTTGGGAACAGGGGGTCTATGGCACCAGTCGCTACTGGCTTCAGGGCGACCTGAGCAAGAATGAACAGTTGCGCCTGCGAAACTTTACCCGTAGCCTTCAGCTAATAGGTGGCGAACTGCCTCATCATCTGCGCGTGGAATATGAACTCTGGTCGGACAAGGTGCAGCTTGGACACTATGTGATAAACGTTGAAATTCACCACTGATGCAATGTTATTGGTTTGGACGGGCAAGATGCCCATCCCACAAGAGGTTTGAAAGAGTTGCACGTCGTAACCTTACCTCCGAATAAATCTATAGCCACAATAAGTAAGTTAGGCTTGAAAAGTTGATGGCTAGGCTTGTTTAACGGGCGGCTCAACGCATCTTTATCATCGACATAACTCAGCTATGGATTTTAGTGCCGCTCTGCCCACTTTTGTCATCACCTTACGTGAAGGGGTAGAAGCTGCCCTGGTTGTCGGAATTGTGCTGGCTTATTTAAGGAAAGCAGATCAGGAACGGCTTAACTCCTGGGTATTTGCCGGGGTTGGCATGGGAATCGCTGCCAGCGTGATTGTGGGCTTGCTGTTTACCGGGTTGGTGCTGGCGGTCGAGTCTGCCGACCAGCAATACGCTCCAATCGTGAAGCCGCTGCTGGAAGGTTTTTTTGGACTGTGGGCGATCGCCCTCCTGAGCTGGATGTTAATCTGGATGACTCGTCAATCCGGTTCCCTCAAGGGGGAAGTCGAAAAATCGGTGACAAAAGCGCTACAGAAGACCGATCGGGCGGGTTGGGCGGTGTTTGGGCTGACGACAATAGCCATTGTGCAAGAAGGGTTTGAGGTTGCTCTATTTATTAATGCTCAGTTTCAGCAAGGCTGGATGGCTCTATTGGGGGCGATCGCAGGCTTACTAGCAGCAGTGGCGATCGGCGTAATGCTATTTAACCTGGGCGTTAAGATTAACCTGCGCCGCTTCTTCCAAATTTTGGGCGTAATGCTGCTGCTAATCGTTGCAGGGCTAATCATCTCCGTCTTGCGTCACCTGGATGCAGCAGTGGTTAACCTGGTACAGGTCAATTCCCAGTTTGCGCCGCTTTGCTTTAGCCCCGGTTCATCCTGCATTTTAGGCCCTCAGATTTGGGATGCTTCACAAGCCCTGCCCGATCGCCAGTTTCCGGGAGTCATACTCAAGGCATTCTTTGGCTATACCCAAAAGCTTTACTTGGCACAAGCCGTAGGCTACGTACTGTTTCTCAGCATCATCGGCAGCATTTATCTAAAGAATGCCTTTGGCTGGAAGCAATCGCCTGGTCGCAGTCAGCCTTCCCAGACTTCTGCCCGTCTCAATCAAACCAGGTGAATGCAGAAAGCTGCATCAAATACAGACCACAGGTAGGGACAAACGACGTTTATCCCTACCTGTGGCCTACTCGCCTGCAAAGCGCTATAAGAAAAGGGCTATGGATTAAAAATCCACAGCCCTTACTTCTGCCCCAACCAACGTGCTCTACACTACGCTGTTGAATAGCGTGGCCCAGAGAATTCCGGCTACGCCAGCAGCGAACAGTAGGTTTGTAAAAAACTGCCCTGGCCCGGCGTTGAAGCCTAATATCTTGTCCTCTTGACCTGCGGTGAAGAATAATGACCAGGCTTGGTTTGCATTTATTACTTCCGCCTGAGCATTAAACTCAGGCCGAAAAACAACCGGACCAATCAAGTACTTGTTAGGAAAATCGAAATCGGTCTTCATGATAGTTCTCCAAAATACTACGGACTATTAACTGAATAATGAATTCAAGCGTTTCAGGCACCAACATTTCTCAAGTCGGTCTCTAAAGGCTTGTTAACCAGCCGATCACACCTTGACCCGTTGTTGCTTCCAGAATCAGCGCTGAAACAAAGCCAATCATGGCTAGCCGTCCGTTCAGCTTTTCGGCATACTCGTTAAATCCGAAGCGCTGCGTGTCATCAACGTACATTTGAGGCTCAACGGCGTAGACGTTTGCCCGTCCACCCTCTTCGATTACTTGTCCGCGTGTGGTTCCCATATTTCCTCTTGTTTAACCTTTATGTAAATAAATATAACGCAATGTAAACAATTATTGCAAAATATTGACATGAATTTTGCTGTGGCCATCGCAATCCCATACCCAGCGCCATACCCAGCCAGTGTAGCCGTTGAAACTAGCTCAGCTTTTGCGGGCGATCGCCCAGCTTAGTTGCTAATGCTCAATTTTTGTATTGGGATGAACTTTGCGACCCGCTAGCAGTGGAATTGCTTCGTAAAGAAAGCCGGAGTTGCGACAGATGCTCAGATAAGCACCAAAGAGTTCTCGCCTTAAAATCAGCCGTTTGACCACTGTTAAACAGGCGATCGGAAGTTTGATTGCGGCTAAAACTGCTTCTTTCCAAATCTGTTTGTATTGACCCTGGCGAGCCATCAACAAGGCTCGCGATCGCGAATTGCCAAACGATCGCCCATAGAAATATTCCTTTGTCAACCGTTCTGGCGGAACGCGATGATAGACGATTGCCTCAGGATGGTAGAAGACGAGTTTGTTCAGTTCGTGAATCCGTTCCTGAATTTCAGTATCTTCATTGCCCAGCATTTCCTCGCCCCGCCGTCCTAAGTCGGTGGCAAATAGCCCCACGTCTCTAAACGTCTGTTTTCTGAAGGAGCAGTTTGCTCCAATGATTCGTTCGGGCCATTTTAGGGGGCGGCTTTCGTCTCCCCAATCGATTAGACTGAGCGATCGCAGCCGATCGTCTCCAATCCACGCGGGCCGCTCAACTTCCCAAATCGGTAAAATCTTGCCTCCTACCGCCAGCGCATCTGACACTGTGTCGTAAATTTCTAGCAGTGCTGATAGCCAACCCGGATCTGCCTCTGCATCGTCATCCAGAAATGCCACTATCTCACTAGAGGCTTGGGCAACGCCAGCATTGCGGGCATAGGAAAGCCCCTGCTTTGACTCAAATACGTAATGGACGGGAGCAGCACTAAGGCGGGCTAACCGTTCTACAACCGTAGGCGTTTCATCGGCAGAGTTATTATCTACGACGATAATTTCAAACTCGTAAGCAGGTAAGTTTTGCTGAATTACGCTTTTTAGTGCACCTGCTAGAAGTTCGGGGCGACGATAGGTGCAGATGATACAAGACATCCTAACTTGAGGCATTTCGTCCATGCTTGTTATTTAATAATTTGGATTCAAAAATTTAGAATTGCTATAGCAGACCTAAATCAGTTGTAAGAAGAGTAGGTTATGAGAGGCATACCCCTCCGGGGTGCGCCTCTCATAACCCATTTAGGATGGCTATACAGAAACGGTATGAGAGGATATTTGAAAAGTATCAAAAATCTTGCACTCGCCCCCTCAATCCCCCAACGCTGGGGGACTTTGAGCTAGGTTCCCCCCAAATTGGGGGCTAAGGCGGTTCGGGTAGCCGTTGGCACTTTTCAAACATCCTCTGAGTAGCAAGGCTACCAGTTTTTGTCTTGTTCGTATCCTAGTTTGATCAACAAGTCGCCATATTGCTCTTTGAAGTAGTCGATATGCTGCTGGTTGAAGTGATTTTTCCAGTCTCCAGCAATACCTTTACGAAAGTGACTGTTCAAGTCTTCTTCACCCGGTTTTCTGCCTCCTGATTTAACTGAAAAGTCATTGGCTTTAACGATTTTTTGTAACTGCTGTTCTGAAATATCATCTGGTGTTGATGCTTTAGGGCTGTGCTTAAACTGTCTACGGCGAAACATTGCAAATGATTCTAACCCTCTTTGGACAGCAAGTTCTAAAAAAGAAGAGTTTTTGAGTAATTCTAGATATTTGAAGATGTCTACGAATTCTTTTCGCGGATTTTGAATCAAGTCTTCCATTTTCAATTCTTTGATGTATTTAGACGAATAGTTCCAATTGTACATATCGTCAAAGGACTTTCTTCTAAAGTCCATTTCTAGAATTAGTCCTTCATTTTTAGAGACTGAGTGGAGGCGATCGCGAAATTCTACTAGCTCTGACCAACCTTTTATAGGGTGAGTTCTGAGATGTGAAAAATAGGCAGAAACTACAATGTCCCTGGGATCTCGAATCACATGAAATCCCTTAAAAGGCTCTAATGGCTGAACATACTCAAACTTAGCATTGGTGTAGCTAATGAAATCGATATCATTTTGATCTACAAATGCAGCAAGATCTTGATTAAAAGCGCCCACATTGCTAACGGCAACATGATTCAGCCCCACGATTTTGCAAACCTGTTTGATGATGCTTCTAATCCAAACGGTTGCACCTTTGTGGTGCCCAAAATAACCGAGTAAAGGCGAACTATGCTTCATCTCAAACTTAAAGCTCCTAACCCAAAGGGCGATCGCCTGGGATAACGCAAGACAGTCCAGCAGATTAGCTCATTACTGATAGTCACTGGCCTCGAAGTAGAGCGGCTAATCGCTGCGTCAGGCTGGTTAGCGGTGAGGAATTAGATGCACTAGCGTTTAAATTCTTTGAGGTAGACTGTAGAGACACACTATTTTGAGTGAGTTTTTGAACAAGTTTGCTGCCAACTGAAATTTGCGCTGCTTGTATGATGAAAGCGGGGTCGCCGTAAACCAAAATCTTGTGACGATCGCCAATCACCGCGAAGTGGTCTGCATCGATCGCTGCAAAGCGAACGGTTTCACATTGGCGAATCAGGTCAGAGTCAGGAATGCCTGTTTGATCGGCGGGTGACGTATTTGCCTCGCGAAATTCGGCTCGATGTTTCAAATAGTTGAGCAATACCAACATCGGCAAAATCAAGGTTGCCTTCCCAAACGGTCGAGGCGGCTGGTAAGCCGCAGAGGGGGCAAGTGTTTGAGCATCGTCTACCAAAACGATGCCGTTTGGCGCTAAGTGGGATGCAGCCTGCTCAAATTCAGCCAGACACACCTCTGGATGTGCGCCTCCGTCAAGGCAAACCAAATGCACCTGTCCCACCTGGGTCAAGGCTCCTGGCAGTACCTCCAGGCTATGTCCATGTCGATAGTCAATCTGCTGGCTCAGACTGGCTTTGCGCTTGGCGATGATGGCTTGAGAGGCTTCGATGTGTCCCTGATCGTATTCGATACTGATAAAGCGATCGCCCTTTCCCCGCGTTGCCAAAAAGTCTGCGATGTAATACGTAGACAACCCCTCATCTTCCTTGAACATACATCCGACTTCAATCACATTCAAAGGCTGATTGGGATAAGCCGCTGAGAGATGTTCTAAAGCCTGGAGCAGTGTTTGTGAACGAAAGTTCATCAGGGTCAATTAGTAAGAGGAACTAGAAGAGGAACTGGAGGGAGCAAACTTGGGGTGCAAAATCTGGGTTCATATTACTACGCAATTCCAGCGATCGCTCGCGACTGATTTAGAGGGTGTCCGGATGAAGTGGCGATCGCTTCCGTAGGGGAGAGCATTTACGGTTATTAACATTTTTGTCTATACTTCAAGTCGAGCACGTAAATAGCCGTAAAAGGTTCTGGAAAGCCAGCATTTACCAGACAGCAGCCATAACTAGAAACTGATCCCTGGATTTGAGTAGGTTTAACATGAACCTTGACCAATTGGAGCAATTGCGAGATTGCTGTCGCGACGAAGCCGCCTTTGGAAAGATGTTACAGATCCTGGCAGCAGAGTTTGGGCAATCTCAAGTTGACCAGCAAAAAGCATTGTTTCGGGTCATTGCCAAGATTCGCGAATCTTTAGACTTAGACACTATTTTTAAGTCGGCGGCGACGGAAGTTCGAGAGTTGCTAGATGCCTGCCGCGTTGGCATTTTTCGGTTTGACCCAGCTTCTAACTGTAATGATGGCGAGTTTGTTTCAGAATCTGTACTGCCTGAGTTTGAATCGCTGCTGTCTACCCAAATTCACGAACACTACTTTGACAAACGACTTGCAACCGACTATCAAAAAGGCTATGTCCAGGTGATAGAAGATACCTCTAGTATCTGGACCGATGAGTGCTGCGTCACTGCGTTGGAGAAACTGCAAATTAAAGCCAGTCTGGTTGCGCCGTTGCTTCAGGGCGATCGCCTCTGGGGGCTGCTGTGCATTCACCAGTGCATTGGAGCAAGACGCTGGCAGGCTTCAGAAATTGGAGTTTGCGACTCAAATCGCCGCTCAGCTAGGGGTTGCAATTCAGCAGGCAGAGTTTTTGGCTCAGA
>JAAUQZ010000264.1 GCA_012033355.1 Leptolyngbyaceae cyanobacterium RM1_406_9
TCGCGATCGCTCCCTATCCCCTGATCTTCAACCCAAGAGTCGCGCCACCGAGTGTTTTCACATGACTGGCTTTGCCAGGATTTGCAGATCCGAAGGCGAAGTAGGCATTAACTGCATCTCCATTTCTCTGATTATTTGATTACTAGGATTCTCAGAGAGAAATGTGTCAGCGGTGCCGTTTGCGACGATGAAAGGAGCCAGCAAAACATCCCCGTCAACCTCAGCAGTGAGTTGATCGGTGTTTCGCTGTAACTGCACATTGGGTAGACGCTGTTTCAGCGCAGCACTGGCATACTCTGCATCTCCGGGTTGAATTAGCTCATCGGTGTCGGGATTGACGATCGCGCCGCTTTCATTGGCAACTGCATAAAAACCAACCGAGTTGCTAAAGGCAGCATCACTGCGAATGGTGTCAAAAGTGAGTGAAACTTTTTGATCGACCTGCCCATCCTGGTTGAGGTCAGACTGACGCAAATCAATTAATCCTGCTGCGTTCAAGCCTGCTGGACTGTCTACCCCAGGGTTAAAAGAATCAATCTGACTAACAGTCTCATCCTTAAATGCAGGACTAACGGCTTGCTTTTGCACGGGTGCGAACTCAATGTAGTCAAACCGAGCCATCTCGCCGCGATCGAGCTTGCCAGCAATTTCAAAGCGATCGCCCGGCTGTAGAGCAATTTGAGCATGGGTCGTGCGCCAAGCTCTGGCAGTTCGCTCTGCACCAGCAGACGGAAGGTTTCGATCAAACTTGAAACTTTTGCTTTGCCCGTCTACCGTCACCGTTGCGTTGGATACACCATCACTTTCATCGAAGTAACTAATTTTGACCAGATAGTTTCCGGCTCTGCCGTTGAAAACGCCCGTTGCTTTACCTGTCGTTTTACCTGTATCTTTCAGCGAAATTTGTCTTCCGCCCGACGCGCTAGAGTTGCTCGTCGATTCAATTTTGTAACCGCTAAGCTGAAGCTGCTCTGCTTCATAGCGGATGGGTGCAGTGGGAGTTGGGCTAGGTGCAGGAGACGGGCTGGGCGGCGGATTGGGCGATGGGCTGGGCGACGGCAGGTTGGTGCTGGGGTTCGTGTCGCCACTGCCAAACATTTGTGTCCAGTAGCGGTTGTAATTTACGCTGCCTGTGTCATTTGCCAGGTAATAGTAGCCCACTCCAAGTTCTGTGTAGCTGGCGTTGAGCAAATTTGCTCGATGTCCAGGACTATTGATCCAGCCTTGAACGACCTGTTGAGGAGTGCTTTGTCCGGCGGCAATGTTCTCACCCATTGCCCGTGCTTCATAACCTACCCTTTTTGCCCGATCCCAGGGACGGGAACCATCTTTTCCTGTATGGCTGAAGTAGTCTTGCTGCGCCATATCCTTTGAGTGACCGTAGGCTGTCGCATTTAGCTCGACGTTGAGCTTTAGGGCGATCGCCCATTCTCACTCCGAAACTGGTTGGTCAATTGCAAGACTTCAGTTTCAAATGACATCGTTTGCCTCCGTTGACTAGGTACTTCTCCGCATATCTAACCGTGAGCCAGGAGAATGAACACTGGTCGAGGCACCCATGACTGGCTTAAGATCGCGGATCAAATAACCTGTAAAACCAGAATCTCTGTAGGGACATGGCATTGCCATGCCCCTACACAGGAGAATTACACATTAATAAATCCGCAATCCTTAACGTCTTCTTCTAGTTTGCATTTGTTCCCCACAAACATTTTTAATCTGCTGGTACTCCGTTCCTTCCGCTTCCTTGCTAGTATCAAATTTTCCTAAAAGTTACCGAACACCGTTATCATTCATGCCATGATTTCCTCAGGTTAAAGCTACAGTTCAGGTCACTTCAGGCAAATCGGGCAAGGTGGAGGATAGTGTGACCGATGTTGTTTTCATTTCTTACTCGCGTAAGGATAAAGAGTTTGTGCAGCAGCTTTACGCCGCGTTGAAAGCTCATGAACGCGATGCCTGGGTCGATTGGCAAGATATCCTGCCAAGCGAAAAGTGGTGGAAGGCAATCGAGGCAGGAATTGAGGGTGCTGAAGCATTTGTGTTTGTGATTAGCCCCGATTCGGTTGAGTCAAAAGTTTGTGCCGATGAAATTGAACACGCCACTAAGCACAACAAGCGACTGGTTCCAATTGTGCGTCGTGACACCGAGCCGGAGCGAGTGCATTCTGCTTTGAGCGCTCACAATTGGCTGTTTATGAGAGACAGTGACGATTTTGAGAAGGCGATCGCCCGTCTGATCGAAGCGGTTGATACCGATTTGCAATACGTTCGGGCCCACACTCGACTCACCGTGCGAGCAGTGGAGTGGGAGTCCGCAAAGCGCGACAACAGTTTTTTGCTGCGCGGCAAAGACCTGGCTGATTCAGAACGCTGGCTGCGAAAAGGTCAGCAGAAACGCCCTGCACCAACGCCACTTCAGGTGGAATACATCACTGCTAGCGGTAATGTGCAGCATCGCAAACTGGAGCTGCACAATGTCTTCTTAATTAGCGCGGCTGCGGCTGCATTGTTGATTGGAGTGAGCTTTGTGGGAGGCTTGCAGACTTTAGAATTTGCAGCTTACGATCATCTCTTTAGGATTCGCCCCGGTGAACCGCAGGACGATCGCTTCCTGATTGTGGAAGTGGATGAAGAAACCTCTCAACTGCTGGATACAGAATATGGAGTTAGCCGAACCGCTACCCTACCTGACTCAGTTTTGGCAGAACTATTAGAGAAATTGCAGACCTATCAGCCCAGAGTGATTGGATTAGATTTATATCGCCCTGCTGCGGCTCAGGCAGATTTAGCGCCGCAGCTTGAACAGGCAGAAAACCTGGTCGCCATTTGCAAACACAGCGAGACAGATTGGCAGGGCGAAGTTATTGCGGAGGGCACTAAACCGCCACCTGAAGTTTCTCTCGATCGCGTTGGCTTTGGTGATTTTCTGCTAGAGGCAGACGGCAAGCGAGTCCGTCGCCAGATTCTTGACCAGAGTGCTGACCCTGAGTTTTGCAATACGGAGACTGCTTTTAGCCTGCTAGTTGCCCAGAAGTATCTGGAATCAGAGGCAGGGATAGAGGAGGAGGCGATCGCCTCCTCCGACGGTAACTATGTTCAAGCATGGCAATGGGGAAAAGCAACCTTTAAGCGGATTGATCAGGGCAGCATTTATCAATTTACCTACCCCAGCTACATCACTTTGCTCAACTATCGCGCTCATGCAGGCGACCCTGCCAACTTTGCGCCACGAGTGAGTTTGTCTGATATTTTAGAGGATCGACTCACCGAGCAGGATCTGCAGCGGTTTAGCGATCGCATTGTTCTAATTGGAATCACCGATGTCACCGCCAGAGACAATGATTCCTGGTCTACCCCCTACGGAGTGCGTGAAGTTCCAGGTGTCATCATTCAAGGGCAGATGACCAGTCACATTATTAGTGCCGTCCTGGATGGTCGCAACACAATCTCGTGGCTACCCCTGTGGGCAAATTTGCTGTGGGTGCTGGGCTGGAGTGTGCTGGGTGGGCTAATTACCTGGTACTTTCAACGGCTCCTCTCGCTTAGTTTGGTTGCAGGGGTGGCGATCGCCAGTCTATACATTCTTTGTAGCCTCCTGTTCATTGTTCAGGGTCTCTGGCTACCGCTGATTCCACCGGCGCTGGCCTTTTTGCTGACAGGCTCAAGCGTCGGCTATATCACTTACAGGTTACGGAAAGCCTGGTAGCATTCATGGCTATAATTTCAGTACTTACCGAGAGTGCATAATGAAACGGCGTTTTCACAGCAAACTGGTGTGGGCGTTGGTGTGGGCGATCGCCAATTCTTTTCTTATCCATTCTTTTCTCAACCCCTCACCCGCACTGGCTCAATCTACCGTCTCACCGGGTCTGGTGCAGCGCGTTATGAATCTTTTTAACCCTCCCCGAAATCGCAACAGTGGTGCAGCCGCCGGACGGCAGTTTGCAGGAGCAGGGCGTGATCTTTGCCCCCCTACCTCAACTCCACTAACGGCTCTAGTGCCCAGTACCAATCTGGGGCTAACCCTTGATGCCAACCCTACGCTGTGGTTCTACATTCCCTACGCTGCACCACAGGGCTATGAAACCGAGTTTGTTCTGATTGACGCTGAAGAAAACGACGTTTACAAACAGAATTTTGCTTTGCCAGAAGAGCCAGGAGTGATCAGTATCCAAATTCCGGAGCAGGTTGCGCTAGAAGCTGGAGATTCCTATCGCTGGGTTATCTCCGTTATGTGTAATCCTGAAAATCGCTCAGGCGATGCAACTGTGAATGGCTGGATTCAGCGAGTTGATTCGGAAAATCTGGACGACCAGCTTGCAGCAGCCACTTTAGAGAATAAAATGCTGCTCTACTCAGAAAACGATCTGTGGTATGAATTGCTAACGACGCTAGCCGAATTACGCCGTGACCAGTTTAACAATGCAGAAATCGAAGCTGCCTGGAAGGAATTTCTGATTGCTGCCGGATTCAGCGAAGCGGTAGCCTCAGCCCCCCTTAACTTTTGCTGCACCGCAAGCGACTAATTTCAGGGTTTGTGCTAGTTCCATTCTCCCTGAAGCGTAAAGGCTGCCCAGTAATAAGGCGTTTGCCAGGTCGAGTCACTCTCTTGCAGCAGGTGAAGCTGAGCCGCTCGCAGTGCTTCCGCAGGGGAGCGATTTCGACCAATTAGCTCCTCATAAAACTGACTCATGAGTGCAGCCGTTGCCTCGTCGTCAACGCTCCATAAACTCACCAAAATTCGTTCTGCCCCAGCATACATAAAACCACGAGTCAACCCGACCAGCCCTTCTCCTCTCAGGTTTGCTCCCAGCCCTGTACGGCAACCGCTTAGCACCACTAGCTCGGCAGGAAGATTTAGTCTAAATACGTCTGTGAGGCTAAGAAAATTGTTTCCCTGTAGCGGTCTGATCTGATCGTCATACTGCGACAGCACCAGCCCAGACTCGCCAGGTGAGCGATCGTTGAGGAAGCCGTGAGTTGCAAAGTGAAGAATCTGATATTGACTCAATTCCTCATCAAAAACGTGCTCCCGATTGGCCTCAAAGCCAGTTAGCGAAAGGAATTCTTCTCCTTCATCTTCAGCAATTTCAATGATTTCGCGAGCTTCTTGACTGGTGCCTAGCAGCCGTGCATAGGCTTCGGTGAGCGGGTTTGAGGCAGTTATCGTAGCGGGAGTTGAGGTTACTGCTTCCCCTGCTGCAAGCTCCAGGAAACGAGGGTCTTCGCGGTTAAACACCGGATCGGCGATGACTGCTAGCTGGCGGGGGGCGGGGGGCGATCGCCCAATCTATCGCGAATAATCGCCAAAGCAGAAGCTGACGGCAAATTTACGATTTCATGATTTACAATCAGCGGTTCGGGCAGGTCTTCTGGGTCAATGGAAATGCTTTCTGCCTGCGGAATTGGCACCGCACCGAAAGGAATGTAATGTAGCGAACCATCTGCTACAACCAGTAATCGCTTATCCCTAAGCTGGTCGGCAGCGGGCCCTAAAATCATTCGGCTTAGTTCCATCCCCGCCTGGGCAGTGCGAACGGTCTTCACTCGTTCGCTGGGCACCGTCAAGAAGTTATAAAACCGTCGAGCCGCTGCATCGATCGCCGCTCGTCCAGGAAGCTCATAGGTTCTAACTTCAGTTTTAGAAACCAGCCATAAATAGCTACGCTCCTCTCCTAGCCAATATTCCAGCAGCAGCGTATCGTCATCTAGAATTTGGGATTGAATGTCCTGTACGGTTAGCGCTTTTGGCTGCGTGATTTCTGCATACTCTGGGTTGGTGGCGCGAATCTGCTCTTGAACGGCTCTGTACTGTTCTAAAACCTGACTAATTTGCTGCTCAATTTCAGTTTGCTGCTGGTCGAGTCGGGCTTGCCGCTGGTCTAGCTCGATCTGAGCTTCAAACGCTTGGGTAAGCGCGGCGGCATCTGTCAGGCTTGCACTCTCCACAGAACTTGTATTCTCTGCGGAACTTGCGATCGCAGATTCTGCCATCTCGGTCTCGCCTGTAACCTCTGTGGGGATGTCTGCTGTGGGGTTATCGACCAGCCGTTGCCGCAGCGAGTTGACGGTTTGCTGTTCAGTTCTAAGCTGGCTCCAGTCTTCCTCCAGTGCCTTAAACTGTTGCCGCAAACGACGTTCTGCTTCTGCTAACTCGCGATCGCCTACATTCTGGTAGGCTTCTGCTCCCGTTAAGATTTCTAATAGACTGCGGGCCCGCGCTCGTTCGCTGGTTTCCAGAGCTAAAGCATCAAATCGAATGTCACCGTCTGGTCTTTCCCGGTGAAGCTGCATCAAGATGTTGATGTAGGAGGCGTAGTAGCTCTGGTTTTCGGCAAAAAATGAGGTGCGATCGCGATAAAACTCAAAGTTATTCTGGTCTGAAATTAGGGCAGTCAGCAAGTCTTGACTGTCAACTCTAGTGGGCAATTGCTCAATCAGGTTAAATACAGACTCAATGTTTAGATAGGACGCGATCGCCTCATCAATTCTTCCTGCCGCCCTGAGTGCATTCCCCAAATTGACATACTGGGTGGGAGTTGGGTCAAGAAATGTCGCAACCTGATAATCTTCAATTGCCTGATCAAGCTGTCCCAGTTCCGCATAGGCAACCCCTCGATTGTTGTAGGCGGCGGCAAGCTGATTGTCTAGCTCGATTGCTCTGGTGTAAGCGGCGATCGCCTCCTCTCGTCGATTCTGAGAACGCAAAACTCGCCCCAATGTGTTGAAGTCTTCTGCGGTGGCGGAGTCAGGATCTCTCAGCGCAATCAGCCTGGGGTCAAGAGCATTAACCCGGTCGTAAACTTCCTGAGCCTCATCCGAGCGGTTCAACTCATTCAGCACAAATCCCAGGTTGTTGTAAGCAGCAACCAGTGTCGGAGTTAGCTCGATCGCCCTGCGGTAAGCTTCAATCGCTTCCTCAAACCGATCCAGGCTTTGCAGCGAATTTCCCAAATTGTTGTAGATCACGCCCAGCGTTGGGTTAAAGTCAAGCGCAATGTTGTAGGCAGCGATCGCTTCCTCGTGTTTGCCCTGATTTGCCAAAGCTCTGCCCTGGTTAATGTAGTCAATTACATTTCTAGAGTTGGCATCACTGGGAATAGCACTGGCTTGAGAGCGAATCCGCTCAGCCTCCTGAGGTTGCCCCAGTTCTACCAGCACCTCTGCCAGGTTGTTGTAAGCGTTAGCCAGATTTGCATCTAGCCGAATCGCTTCATAATAAGCATCCGCAGCTTCCTGTAAACGCCCCTGGCGATACAGAGCAATACCCAGGTTGTTGTACGCGACAGCAAGATTAGGGTCAATTTGAATGGCTCGACGGTAGGCGGCGATCGCCTCACTCAAACGACCTCGCGCTGCCAGGGTTCTCCCCTCCACAACTGCATCAAGCGCATTGACCGTTGCTGGAGTCGCTTGAGCATAAACAGCAGAACCAGGTAAACGATGAGAAGAATGTTGGGCGATCGTAACCTGCGGCAAGAAAACCGAGCAAAGGACAACCAGCGAGACAGTCAGCCGTAACCTGCTCATAATTCATCTAAGCTCAGCGAAGTGCTAGCACTGAGTATAGAACACTACCGAATTGGCTGCTAAATAAGAGTTGTTTACACAAATTCACCAAAATCCTTGCAAAAAATCACAATAGGTGTAAATACTATAGATAAGGGAGAGGAAACCCTCCCCCATACATTTCAAGTCTGTTGTAAACCAAAGCACTCAATAATTATGACTACGACCTTACAGCGGCGCGAGAGCGCATCTCTGTGGGAGCAGTTTTGCAACTGGGTAACCAGCACCGACAACCGCCTTTATGTAGGCTGGTTCGGC
>JAAUQZ010000265.1 GCA_012033355.1 Leptolyngbyaceae cyanobacterium RM1_406_9
TCTCCCAAAAAGGGAGAAGGGGAGCCGGATTGGAAGTCCCTCTCCCTCTCTGGGAGAGGGATTTAGGGTGAGGGCTGCAAAAGTGGGATGCACCCCCCAGCCATTTTAGATAAAGACGTGAAAGAAACCTTGATTCCTGTTCCCAGCAAAGATATTCAGAACAAAATTTCTACTGAGGTTATTCGTCGTCGTGGTGAAGCGCAACGTTTGCGAAATGAGGTTGAAGCCGTTGTTACCGCTGCAAAAGCGCGAGTAGAGCGAATGATTTTGGGTGAGGAGGAAATTGGCGAGAACTAAACCACGATTCAGAACAACTGAGAGGAATAAACCATGAGCAAAGTGATACAAGCAACCTACCACGATGGCAACTTAGTCCTCGATGAAAAACTGGATGCGGCACTAGAAGGTAAAAAACTCAGGATTGTTGTGCTAGAAGACATCAACGAGCTAGAAGAACAGGATGGGCAAACTTTAGAACTCAGGAAGCGGCGTTTTTTAGAACAACTCAAACAGCACTCCTTTAAATTACCCGAAGATTATAAATTTAATCGGGAAGAACTCTATGAGCGATAAAATCCTTCTTGATACAAATCTTTGGGTTTATCTTTACAGTAAAGATCCAATGGAAAAGTATGAAAAGGTGAACACTCTCTTTGTGTCATCCATTGAATCTCTAATTGTTAGCACTCAAATTTTGGGTGAACTTTACAACGTCCTACTCAAGAAGAAATTTCGGACTCAAGCACAGGCACAAGAGATTATCACTCAACTGATTGCTGGGTTTGATGTTACTGAAATTCTTGCAACACAGGTGATTGAAGCCATCAAAATTAATGCTCGTTACGGTTATTCCTATTGGGATAGCTTGCTAGTTAGCACAGCTTTACTTGCCAATTGCAGCATTCTTTACTCCGAAGATATGCAGCATGACCAATTGATTGAAGGCAAGCTCAGAATTTTTAATCCTTTGATTTGAGGTGTTGGCTCATGATTACTCAACTAGAACCACCTCTCAACCAACGCATCCCAGCATCTCCTACGCAAATTGCTGATTTCTGCCAACGCTGGCACATCATCGAATTTGCCCTCTTCGGGTCTGTCCTGCGCAACGACTTTCGCCCCGATAGCGATATTGATGTGCTTGTCACCTTTGCCGCTGATTCTCGCTGGAGTTTGTTCGATTGGGTTGATATGAGAGACGAACTTGAAGCCTTATTCGGGCGAAAGGTGGATATAGCTGATAAAGAAGGGCTGAAAAATCCCTATCGACAGCACGAAATTTTGCGAACTCAGCAGGTGATCTATGCAAGCAAACAACCGTGATGCAGGATCACTATGGGATATGGTAAACGCAATTCACCGGATTCAGGAATTTACTACGGATCTGACCCATGAGGCTTGTCTAGACAGTATTCTTGTTCAAAGCGCCGTAGAAAGACAGCTTGAAATCTTGGGGGAAGCCGCTCGTAGACTGTCGGACGAATTTCGACAAGCCCATCCAGAGATTGACTGGCGTAGAATCATCGGGTTACGCAATATCCTGATTCACCGTTATGACGAAATCCGCCAACAAACGATTTGGACAACGGTTATCTCAGAGTTAGAACCGCTACTTGCCCAACTGGAAATCTTGTTATCCTCATTGCCTAATGAACAATGAGCATCAAACCTGGCAGTAAGTACTATCCCCTGTTTGAACGTCTACAAGGCTGCAATCAAGAAGCCGTTACGCTGACCTTCGCCGAAATCGAAGCCTTGATGGGTTGCTCACTACCTGAATCAGCGCGTAGGAAGAAAAACTGGTGGAGCAATCGTGATAGCCCTAGTGCTTTGCAAGCTGGAGCCTGGATTAGCGCAGACTATCAGGTTAAATCTATTAATCTAACTCAGCAGACCGTTAGCTTTGAAACCTTCCAATCCACCTACAACATTCAAAGGAAAGACGGAGAAATCGACTGGAAAGGTGACGCAATTAAAGCTCTTAGAGTTCATAAGGGGCTAAGCCAAGAGCAATTTGCCAGCGAACTTGGTGTTCGTAGGGAGACTGTAAGCGAATGGGAGAATAGCAAGTATGAACCTGATCGCTCTAAACGAAAGCTCTTAGACATCCTTGCTAAACAAGCAAAGTTTGGAGAGCCTGCAACGAAGCCGTGAAACTAGATTGACTTTTGTTCGCTGGGCGAACATAATGCTGATAGGCGATCAGGTGTACTCCTGATGTAAGATCTCTTATCGGTATCACTGATGAATAGTATCAATACTCTTCCAAAAGCCCTGTTTCTCTCACCGAATAACAAAATCTATCCCGATTACCTGATCTGCTCTGGGATGATTTCCGCAGAGTTAGATGGCAAACCCTGCCCCTTCTCAAGCAATGGCCGATTACCTGACCCCATCCCACTCGACGAAACCGATTTTGGCTACAGCCCCGATAAAGGCAAGCCTGGAGATCTCTGCCCGCCCTGTGCAAAACAGCAACTTGCGGATCTAGGACATTGGCAAGGACATAGACAGCAAACTTTCCCTGAAGAACTCTTGCCCCTGCGCTTGTTTAAATGCAGAATATGGCTATGGCTAGTTATTCCCGGATTACATGATGCAGAGCCGACGAAGATAAGCACTGACAATTAAGCTTGGAAAATACCGCAACTACATAATCCATAGAAGGCTTTCAGGTGTCGTTGAAATAAAGTTTTGCCGCTAATGGCGATCGCCCAATTCACAAGCAATCTTGTCTAGATTTTGGGGGTGTTGGAACAAATTTCTTGCCAGCGATCGCCCCCCCTTTCCTCCACAAACCTCACCTCCGCCAACCCCTTCCGCTTAGTTGGTTTAGACAACCCCTTCCAGGTTTTACGCAAGAAGTTGAAGGTTGGGCCGACCAGTTCCATTGGCAGTTTAGAAACTAGCCATCTAGCCCAGGCTTGGCGACCGATCAGGAAAGAGCCGCTAATTACCACTTCGACGAGCCAGCGGCTGAGGGGAATTTTTTCGGGACGGTAGCCAAAGTCGGGAACGGGTATTCCCTGTCGCTGCTGGACTGCCAGCCGAATGAAGCTGCCCCGCTTCTTGAAGTCGAGCATATGTCCGTGCATTCCTAATGCCTGATTGACGGGAATGGACTCTAGCGTCAGTTCGCCCGACTGCTGCATCGATGACAGAACTTTCTCAGCAAACTCACTCCGAGCCACAATCACAGAATGGCCGCCGCCGGCCTGCTCAAATTGGGGCGACCAGGCATCCCCGACGGATAGATCGGTAGCTTCGTTGGTGAAGTCGGGCGTGATCTGGCAGTTGCGCGAAATGTAGAACGGGATCAGGTAGTTGTAGTAGAACTTTTGGGCTTTGAAGACGCGCCCATCGGCGGTTTCAACCTGGAGGTAGCCGGGCCATTCGCCTGCCCGCCACTGAAGAGAGGTGATGGCGATCGCGTCCTTCACCCCCTGCATTCGCAAAAACGCCCGCACTGCGCCCGCATACATATTCGTCCCGGTGTAAGGGCCAGCCACAAACACGACCTTCTGGGCGGCGGGATGTCCTGCCGCCTGGAGCATTCGCAGCGCAGTCACCTGTTCGGGTAGCCCGACAAAAGCTAGACGACCGGGAAATGCTTCGATTTCGGGCAGAATCGTTAGCGTGGGGGTGACGGCATAAACGCTTTGAGCGGCTGCGAGAATTTCGTCTCGACTGGTGGCGATCGTTGGGGTTGCGGCTTCGGGGGAATGTAAGCCCTGACGCAGCACGATCGCTCCTTCAATCTGACCGCTCTCCAGGAGATGAATCAAGACTCGACTGATTACCCCACCCGATGCGCCGCGCTGCCGAATGGCTGGGTCAGATGCATAGCCTGTGAATACCTGTCGGTAGGTACCCAGCAGCGGATCGATAGGTTTGCCGTTGTTGAGGTATGCCAGCAGGTCAGGGTAAGGAACGCCGCGTCCAGAGCAAACTGACCAAGCCAGCGCTAGAGATTGGTCTTCCGCATCAGTTAAAGCGCGACGTAAAAAGGGCAATGGCCCGGACGAGGTTTCCCGAAACTCTAGCAACTCTGGATGCAATCCTACGCACGCACCGCAGTGAGTGCAGTTTTTGGGCTGAATGACTTGTGTTTGAAAGCGGCTCCAACTGTGCGTCTCGTTCCCCATGTTGATCACTTTTTTTGATTAGAATCTATCTCTGCTCGACGCAGACGTAACTGAATATCTTCTAATACTTTGCGGTTGACCGCCATCAGGTCTGCGACTAAGCCAAACATCCATAGCTGAAAGCCAATCAAAATCAGGATTGCTGCCAGAATTAAGCTGGGCGCACGCGATCGCGTCCCGTTCTCTAGAAAGAATAAGACTAGCCAGCGAATTCCCAGCAAAAAGCCCATTGAGAAGGGAATGCTGCCCAAAATCGCAAAGAATCTGAGCGGCTTGTAGGTCATTGAAATTCGCAAAATGGTGAGCAGCGATCGCTTTATATAGGACGGAATGCTTTTCACCAAACGCGACGGGCGCAGATAGCCATTCGTGCGGATGGGCACTGACTTAATTGCCATTCCCTGCCGCCCCGCCTGAATGATTGTTTCTAGCGTGTAGGTATATTCGTTGAACACATTCAGCCGCAGCGCCGCCTCTCGGCTGATTGCCCGAAATCCGCTAGGCGCATCCACAATGTCTGTTTGGCTGGCAACCCGAACAACCCAACTGCCAAACTTTTGCAGCAGCTTTTTGGTCGGGGAGAAATGCTTGATTTGCCGAATCGGTCGCGCTCCTACCACCATATCGGCCTCACCTCTCAAAATTGGCTCGACCAGGCGGGGAATGTCAGCGGCACAGTACTGATTGTCTGCATCTGTGTTGACGATGATGTCCGCCCCGGCTTTGAGACAGGCTTCTAGACCTGCCACAAATGCGTGAGCAAGTCCCTGGTTGTGGGCAAAACTGACGACATGATCAACTCCATTGGCTAGCGCTACCTCGACGGTGCGATCGCTGCTGCCATCGTTGACGATCAGCCATTCCACCTGGTCAATACCGGGAATCTGGCGCGGCAGTTCGGCTAGCGTCATTCCCAGGGTGGCTTCCTCGTTGTAGCAAGGAATTTGAATAATCAGTTTTGTCATCAGCAGATCTTACCCTCTTTTAAGTCAGTGCTATTGGGTTTTCTGCAACAAATGGTGCCGCCCTGCGGGTAGATGGTGAGGTTGTGCGATCAATTCTTTAAGCTAAAGAAAGGGAAGGGTGGAGGAGCGCAATTAGAGTGTCTAACTTTTATCTTGGCATTGATTTTGGCACGTCGGGCGCACGGGCGATCGCCATTGACTTGAACGGTGAAATCCAAGCTCAGACTAGTTTCCCATTTAAAGGTGAGTCTGAGGATTTGCTAGTCACCTGGCAAACAGCATTGTTCTTACTACTCGAACAGCTTCCTGTAGAAATCCGTCAACAGTTGAGGGCGATCGCCATTAATGGGACTTCTTCTACCGTGCTAATTTGCGATGCTGAGGGTAATCCACTCGATCAGCCTATTCTCTACAACGATGCGCGTGGAACGGCAGTGCTGGAGCGGGTAAGGGCGATCGCCCCGTCTAACCACACCGTTATCAGCGCTACCTCCAGTCTCACCAAACTGCTGTGGTGGTCCACCTGTACAGAAGTGATAAATTGTGTTTCCTCTGAAACATATTTCTTGCATCAAGTAGATTGGCTAGCCTTCCTGCTGCATGGTCAACTGGGCATTAGCGATTATCATAATGCCTTAAAGCTAGGATATGACGTAGGTGAGTTATGTTATCCCGACTGGATACAGGAGTTACCAATTCCTTTCAAACTGCCGCAGGTCGTTGCTCCAGGAACCCCGATTGGAACGGTGAAAGCGGCGATCGCCACACAATTTCATCTGCCTCCCGACTGCCTGATCTGTGCCGGAACTACCGACAGTATCGCTGCCTTCTTTGCTAGCGAGGTTCAGTCTCCTGGTGAAGCAGTTACGTCTCTCGGCTCTACTCTGGTGCTAAAGCTGCTGAGCGATACTCGCGTAGACGATTCCCGATACGGCATTTATAGTCATCGATTGGGCGATCGGTGGCTGGTCGGTGGCGCATCCAACACGGGTGGAGCCGTATTAAAACAGTTCTTTACGAATGCAGAACTAGAGCATCTGAGTCAGCAGATTCACCCAGAACAGCAAAGCCTGCTGAGCTATTACCCACTTCTTACACCGGGCGAACGCTTTCCCATTAACGATCCCCATCTTCAGCCACAGTTAGAACCCCGACCCGATAATCCCGCAGAATTCCTGCATGGGTTGCTAGAAGGCATCGCTCGAATTGAGGCAAGGGGCTATCAGTTACTTCAAGAGCTAGGCGCAACGCCGCTGTCCTGCGTCTATACGGCGGGCGGTGGCGCGAAAAATAAAGTTTGGGGTGAGATGCGATCGCGCCACTTACAGGTGCCTGTCCTTTCCTCAGTCCAAGCCGAGGCAGCTTATGGAACTGCACGACTGGCAAGTTTCAATTTCCATTACCCACTCAGATCTTAGTCTCATCAAAATTCATTAAGCAGTCCTAAATCAGTTGTAAGACGAGCAGGTTGTGAGAGGCGTACCCTGGCGGGGTGCGCCTCTCACAACCCATTTAGGATTGCTATCCCTGGATCGTTCCCAATCACCCGCCGCAGGTAGCCTCGAACTCTAACCGATAACCTCTCGGCGGTCGGTGTGCATTGGGGTTGTTATGCGCGGATTTTGTGGTGTTAGGTGCTAGATTGCTGAATTGGCTTAGATATGTGCTGATGCAGAATCTTCCACGTTCCGTCTACTTGTTTAAGACAGAAGGTAGCCCGCACTAAATCATGAAACGTGTGTCCATCTGGCATTGTACCTCCACAACGAATAAAACAATGTGCAAATGCAAGATCGGTACTGACTGTTACAGATAGATTCTCCAGATCAAACTGTCCTTCACCCTGAGTTTCAGGCTGCCAATCATCCCAACTTTGGCGGTAAGACTCAGCACTTTCGTATTTCATTGGTGGTAACACATCAAAGACTACAAGATCAGGCACATGACTCTTGAGAATATCGTCCTTACGGTTTTGCCGTGTCGCCTTTGCCCACTCTTCAAGAACCGCGTGAACCTGAGTTTGTGATGCCTTTATGTTACTCATCTTTACCCTCCCTCTAAATGTGGATTTCTTGAGATTTTAGCTCATGAATACGTACCTTTGTACTGAGAGATAGGGAGGAACTGTGCTGATGAATGACGAATGTGGATCACACTGAGGAAACCTGGCAAGCATACTTCACAGATCGCCGATAGGTTGCCCCTCCAGCCAAGACCGAGCCGCATAACAAGCAACATCAATCTCTGAGAATTTAATCTTCTTATTAGGAAGAAGTCTCAATAATTAGCAGTACAATACTTTTGCTTGCGCTAAATCGCCGATAAAAAGCTGAAAGTTTAATGCATTTTATTGCAAATAATCAAGGAGAAAGCTGTGGGGAGACGATTAAAAATCTGGACGGGAATTGGCACCTATGCCCTGGCGAACGCAGGGGCGATCGCCCTCATCATTACAGATACCGCCAGTGCCGAAGTGCCAGAAGCAGTAAGCCAAACGCCTGTGCTAATCAGCCAGAATAATACTTGTGTTGCCGTAGCCGTTGAGGGCGGTGGCGAAGGCGGTGAAGAGCCAGCAACCGGACAAGCCCAGGGAGGCGAAGGTGGTGAAGGCGGCGAAGGTGGTGAAGGCGGCGAAGGCGGTGAAGGTGGTGAAGGCAGTAGCGCTACCTGCGCCAACTAGGCAAAC
>JAAUQZ010000006.1 GCA_012033355.1 Leptolyngbyaceae cyanobacterium RM1_406_9
ACCCCATCAGGGATACAGCAAAATCTTCAACGTCTCTGGGGTTGGAGCAACGGCGCGTTCTACGGCGGCTGCCAAATCTTTAAGCGGATAGCGATCGCTCACCAGCGCATCTACATCAATCCGACGGTTAAACACAATGTCAGCCGCCAACGCCTGTACGCGGTAAGAAGAACTGTAGCTACCCATCAGGTCAATTTCTCGCCGATAAAGAATATTGGGATTTAGCGGAATCTCTACCTCATCGGGAAATTCGGCAAAAAATAGAATCTTGCCGCCCTTGCGGGTGCAGTCTAACGCCTGAAAGAAAGCCTTTTCGCTGGGAACAGCGAGTAGTGCTGTGTCTACCCCCATCCCTTGAGTTAAGGATTTAATTTTGGCGGCAAGGTCAGGATCACGCGCCTCAAAAGCGGCTTCAGCGCCGACACTCAAGGCTTTTTCAATGCGGCTGGGGAGTAGGTCGGTGGCGATCGCCCTTGCTCCAAAATATTTCACCAGCATGATAAACATCAGACCAATCGGCCCTGCGCCTGTCACCAAAACCGTTTGTCCCGGCGCAACCTGTGCTTTTTTCACCGCTTTCAGACAGCAGTTCGTCGGCTCTACAAAGCTAGCCTGCTCAAAACTGATGTTGTCTGGAATGGGGATCAATCCGCCGTGCCGCACAATGTGTCCCGGCACTTTTACGTATTCCGCAAAGCCACCTCCACTCGGCGTAAACCCTGCGGTCGTCGTCACATTCTTATAAACGTCACACATCGAAAAATTGTCATTGAGGCAATAGCCACAGTACATACAGGGAATATGATGCATCACCACAACTCGCTGCCCAACCTGCCACTCTTTCACCTCAGAGCCAACCGCAGCAATGATCCCCGCCGTTTCATGCCCAAAAATCCGGGGTGGCTCATACAGCGGATAGCGAATCTTCTTAATATCAGACTGACACAACCCCACCACCTGTACCTGCACCAGTACCTCATCTGAAGCGATTTCTGGTGTAGGCACCTCTTCATAACTCAGTTGATTAACCCCTCTAAAAACTTGCGCTTTCATCGTTAGTGCCCTCTGGTTCTGGGATAGACTTTAGCATTGTCAGTAGCCCTTAACCCTTCCCCCGATGCAAACCCTCACCACAGACATTCTCGTAGTTGGCGGCGGCACGGGTGGAACGGCGGCGGCGATTCAGGCGGCGCGGCGGGGGGCACAGACGATTCTCGTGAGTGAGTTTCCCTGGCTGGGCGGAATGCTCACTTCAGCGGGCGTTTCGGCTCCCGATGGAAATGAATTGGCGGCATTTCAGACCGGAATCTGGGGTGCTTTTTTACAGGAATTGCGGCGGCGACAGCCAGAAGGGTTAGACCATGCCTGGGTCAGCTTTTTTACCTATGATCCCCGTGTGGGGGCAGAGATTTTTGCCGACTGGGTGCGGAAATTGCCTAACCTGCAATGGATTACAGGGCGATCGCCCCTAGAAGTTCTCAAACAGAGCGATCGCGTCACAGGCGTTCGATTTGCCGATCTAACCGTTCAGGCAAAAATCACCCTGGATGGGACTGAGTTAGGCGACCTGCTATCCCTGGCAGAGGTGCCCCACCGCTGGGGATGGGAATATCAGTCAGAGTGGGGAGAACCCAGCGCACCCGTCACGCCTAATGAATTGACTCAGCGCTATCCCGTTCAGGCTCCCACCTGGGTTGTGATCATGCAGGATTTTGGCGAAGGCGCAGACGTGCCGCTGATCCCGGCTCCACCCATTCGTCAGACGGAGCGATTTGAGGATGCCTGGACAAACTACGGCGCAGACAAATTTTTGAACTATGGACGCTTGCCGGGAAACCGTTTCATGATCAACTGGCCGCAAAATGGCAATGATTATGCAGAAGGTGTGGGACGCTTAGGGCAATCTGCCCTGAGCAAACAAGCATTTCTGTGGGAAGCCCGCTGGCACACGCAGCGGTTCGCCCGATTCATTCAAGCGAAGTTAGGCAGGCGCTATGGCTTGGCTGAGGATATTTTTCCAAAGGATGGCAAAGAGCTAGCGGGTGGTGCATACGCGCTACATCCTTACTATCGAGAAAGTCGGCGGCTCCGGGGTTTAGTCACTGTTATTGAGCAAGATATCCTACCGCTAACCGAGGGACAGGTTGCGCCATTGCCGATGAATGAGCAGGGGGAAGTGGAGGCGATCGCCCTCGGCAACTACGCCAACGACCACCACTATCCTGGCTGTGAATTTCCGCTGAAGCCCAAGTCGATCCGCTGGGGCGGACGTTGGACGGGTACGCCTTTCACCCTTCCCTATCGCTGTTTAATTCCTGCAACGATGGACGGACTGATGGTTTGCGAAAAAAATATTTCTGTATCTCACATCGCCAATGGCGCAACTCGACTTCAGCCCGTCGTCTTGGGGATCGGGCAAGCCGCAGGTATGGCAGCCGCGCTTTGTGTTGAGCAAAACTGTCAGCCTAGAGTTTTACCCGTCAGGCCTTTGCAGGAAGCGCTGCTGAATGAGCCAACCGCTCCTGCTGCGGTGATCCCGCTGTTTAATTTGCTGCCTAGCCACCCGGAGTGGCTCACCTGGCAACGGCGCTATCTGGAGCATCCAGAAGCTTATCCGATTGATGGGGACTGTCCTCTAGCGGACGTTTCAGCCGATACCGTAACATTTGGATTAAGCGGCTCTCTACAAGAGTTGTCGGGGCAGTTTGAGCGAAAGGATGAGCAAAACTATGGGTTTACGGCGATCGCCCCTCTCGCTTTTGCAAATCAAATCTTCTCGCTCGTCACCCTGGAGCCGAAGGCAAACCAGCAGCTGGCGGCTTACAAGACCGGGCAGTTCATTAGAGTTAGGGGAAAGCTAAATTTAGCAGGCAGTTGGCTCTTAGTGGAAACAAGTGAAACGATCACCAAAGCCATCCCCTAGAGACATCCTCGGCGACTTTTCCTGATTCACCCTCGAAACTTCCGTATCAAGAACTAGAAACTCTGAGACGGAAACTTCCCATGTCCATCCTTGCCTCTGTCATTTCAGCAAGTCTTTTGCTAGCTGTGATAGCCGTTAGCTCCAAAGAAGATAGCTGCGACTCCTCTTATATTAGGCCATCCCTGGCTTCTGTGGAAAACCAATCTGCTACATCTGAGCGTCCTCACATCCAATTTTTTCACCGAGGCAGCGGACGGAGAGACACGGCTCAGTGCGCTGCATAGATGCGCTATATAGATGAAGATATAGAGGGCGCTGACGTAGCTGATCTGCTGTAGATTGATCTCGCTTAAGCCTGAAATCGAGTTCTCGCTCGTTTTGGGCAAAAAAAGACCGATTTAAGTGAGTAAGATCAGTGCCTAACGTATCGAGATGATTTAAGCTAATGATGTTTTGACGGTTGATCTGCCTAGCTACAGAGGCAGAAATCAACTTGAGTCAGCAAATTCATTGTCCACACACTGCGCGATCGCCTTTAAGATGAGCAACGACATAGATCTGATCAAACGCCTCAGCCCCAGCGCCATGGATCAGATCATGCTTACCTGGCATTTAGTGCCATGCGAACCAGCGGTCATCGACACGGTGCCTTCCTGGACGCAGCCGCAACTGCCGCTAAATGCGCTATCTACATGACCTACCTAGAGCAGGGGCAAAACCTGCGAATGACGGGTCATCTGCATCACATTGAGCCAAAACGGGTCAAGGTAATTGTTGAGGAAGTGCGGCAGGCCTTGACTGAAGGCAAACTGCTTAAAATGCTTGGCTCCCAAGAGCCACGCTACCTGATTCAACTGCCCTATGTTTGGCTGGGGCAATATCCCTGGCAACCCGGACGGGCCAGAATCCCAGGAACTAGCCTCACGTCGGATGAAAAGCGTCAGCTTGAGGAGAAACTGCCCGATAACCTGCCAGACGCGCAGTTGATCAATTCTTTCCAGTTCATGGACATCATTGAGTTTCTGCATACGCGATCGCAGGAAGATGTGCCAGCAGATCGGGCTATGCCGCTGAGTGAAGCGTTGGCAGAACATATCAAGCGGCGGCTGATTTACTCTGGCACCGTCACTCGAATTGATTCGCCCTGGGGAATGCCTTTCTACGCGCTGACCCGTTCTTCCTATTCTCCGGCAGACGAAGAAGAACGCACCTACATCATGGTGGAAGACACTGCTCGCTACTTCCGCATGATGAAAGACTGGGCAGATCGTCAGCCTAAAGTTGTGCGAATCTTGGAGGAACTAGACATTCCCCCTGAGCGAATTGACCAGGCGCTAGAAGAATTGGATGAGGTGATTCGCGCCTGGGCAGACCGCTACCACCAGACGGGTGGCTATCCTTTCGTTCTACAAATGGTAACTGGACCCAAAGAAGAGTAGTCTCAGTAGATCGCAAAGCCTGGGTTTGCCCTCATCCCCCAACCCCTTCTCCCAACGGTTAGGGAGAAGGGGAGCCGAGCCTCAAAGTCCTTCTCCCAAGCTTGGAGAAGGATTTAGGGTGAGGGCGGATCGGATGCACAACAGACCTATTTTCGATCTACTGAATCCGTTGAACTGCAACACGGCGTAATCTCTCAAAAAGGTACAACCTATTCTGAATGTGCAGCCTTTGAACAGTTTTAGCGTAAAGTTGGTTCAGCGTAAAGTTGGAGCATCAGAATAGCCAACGCTCGGGCGAACGCTCAGGTCCACCGTCCAAACTACGTCTGCAAGCTCGTTCTGAGACTCTAAAAACTGATCGTGCAGGTAGGCGTGCTGAGCCATTTCGGACATATAGCCCACGTAATGGCCCATGAGAAAATAGACAGCCATCATCGCAGCGCGGCCGCGGAAACCAGGAAGCCCGCAAGCATTAGAGAAAATTCACGGCTTTCAACTGCCTCTTGCATCAGATGCAAGGCCCAGGCAACTAAACCAATGACGATGACTAGAATAAAAAACATTTAAAGAGCGAAAAATGTAACGAAATGTAATGCTTTACGTATTGTAACAGCTTCTCAGGCAAGTGTCCTCCTTTTGCTAAGGATTGCGGATTTATTGATGTGTAATTCTCCTGTGTAGGGGCATGGCAATGCCATGTCCCTACAGAGATTCTGGTTTTACAGGTTATTTGATCCACGATCCTAAGCAAACTCCATCTCAAGGATTGATTTTGTGAGTAGGCGTTTACGTTAACCGGACTGGAACCTGGTGGGCTTGCAGGTGATGCTTAATTTCAGCAATGGTTAGCTGTCCATAGTGCAGCAGTGAGGCGAGTAAAGCAGCTTCAGCCTGGCCTGCGGTCAGGGCGGCGTAGATGTGGTCACAGTTGCCTGCTCCCCCTGAAGCAATAACAGGAATTTGTACCTGAGCGGCGATCGCCTTCGTCAACTCCAAGTCATAGCCTGTCTGGGTTCCGTCTGCGTCCATACTCGTAACCAGGAGTTCTCCAGCACCCCGTTGCTCGACTTCGGTTGCCCAGGCGATCGCATCTAACCCCGTATTTTCTCGACCACCCCGGACAAACACATCCCAACCCGGATTGGCGGGATCGGCGCGACGACGAGCATCGATGGCCACCACAATACACTGGTTGCCAAAGCGATCGCTGGCCCGGTCAATCAACTCTGGATCACGCACTGCCGCCGAATTGATGCTAACTTTATCGGCTCCGGCTCTTAACAATTTTTTAATTGTTTCTAAGGATTGAATGCCGCCGCCAACCGTCAGCGGAATGAAGACCTGCTCCGCAGTTCGGTAGACCACATCGAAAATAATGTCTCGGTCTTCGTGGGTAGCGGTGATGTCGAGAAACACCAGCTCATCGGCACCAGCCTGGTTATAGACCTGAGCTAGTTCTACGGGATCGCCCGCATCGCGCAAATCGACAAAGTTAACCCCTTTAACAACCCGTCCGGCTTTGACATCTAAGCAGGGCAAAATTCGCTTTGCTAACATTTTTGTCCTCAAGCAATAAACCAATCATTATCTTCTCAAATCAAAGGTCAGGGACTTGCATAAAAATAAAGTCCCAATTGTTTTGAGGCGCGGCTGAGCCGCGCCTCAAAACAATTGGGATCTTAAATAAACGCAGATCCCTTAACTAAATTGCTGAAGCACCTCGGCGGTTTGTTGTCCAGTTTTTTCCCAGCTAAATTGGCTGGCTCTAGCCAACCCTGCTGAACGAAGCTGCGATCGCACCCTTTCATCTGAAGCAACCGTCTGCATTGCATCTGTAATTTCTGCCACGTTGTAAGGATCAACTAAAATTGCCGCATCCCCAGCCACTTCTGGCAATGAAGAAAGATTGGAGGTAACTACAGGTGTGCCGCAGGCCATTGCCTCTAAAACGGGTAGCCCAAACCCCTCCCACAAACTGGGAAAAACCAGGGCGATCGCTGGTTGATCACTGTTGGCAATTCTGCGTAGGTCACATAGTTCAAAAACTTGACCTGAGCGGAAAGCTCTAACTGCTCGATTTGGGCAATCAGTTGAGGCGTGTAGCGCTTATCGGTTGGGCCTGCTAACCACAGTTCGTAGTCTTTATGCCGGGGTAAAGCCGCAAAAGCCGCCACGAGTCGCTGAAGATTCTTATAGGAGTCGCTGCGCCCCAAGTAGAGAAAATAGTTGCAGGTTGGTAAGCTTAAAAACCGAAAATGTTCGGCGTTGTGGGCAAGCAGAATTGGCGTAACTTTCTTGGCTGGAATTTGAAAAAATGAGTCAAATCTTTAGCCGTTGCGACAGAATCACACATTAGGTGCTGTGCCTGTTGAAGAACCTGGGGGACGTAGTAACGGTAGTACGGAGTCAGAGGAGAAAACCGTTTGGGAAAACGAAGCGGAATCAGATCGTGGACTGTGACAACAAAGCGACAGTTACTAAATAAAGGGGCTTCTGGAATGGGGGAAAAGATCAGGGGCGATTGCCTTTGCTGATAAATTTGCGGCAATTGCTGCTGAGTCCAAACTAGACGTTTTAGATGCCCCCTAAATCCTTGCTCTGCGGTTTGCCCTGCTGGAATCGGATAGCAGTCCTGGTTCTCAATTTTTTGAGCAGTAAGCAACAAAGGGTTGAGTGATTTTAACTGAGGTAAGAGGTTTAAAGCATACGTACTCGTACCCGTAGGGCGCGATAGCAGAAAAGCAAGATTGACTAATAGCTGATGCGACATTTTTAAGGAATAAATCAAAGAATTCTTATAAACTAAGGCAAAGCAATTCCAAAAATTTCTTAATCCATAAACCAGAATAAAATTAGCTTAATCTCACACTTTAGGGAAACCCACAGGTTGATCCAGAAGGCGTTTTGCACCTGGTTTAAGCAATTTGCTTTTCTTTCTTCCGCATAAAACAAGCGAATATTGTCCGGCTTGCCGCTCATGCCGTGAGGGTCATAATCGACTAATATTTCATTTAACATTAAAAAGTCATATTGACGAAATGCCCTTAGCCAAAAATCATAGTCCATTCTCAACTGATAGTTTGGGTTGAATAGCCCAATCTGCTCAAATACGCTGCGATGTACGAAGGATGCTTGATGAGAAACCATTGATTTAAGGTTGAGGCGATTCCAGTTGTATAAAAGTTTTTTAGGTATCATTTTTTTGCCAAATTGAGCAAAGCCAGTCAGGATTAGACCTCGATCAAAACATTGACTGACTCGCTCAACGGTATCTCTTTGCCAAAACACATCGCCTGCATTGAGGAAGTTGATCCACTCGCCTTTGGATAGGTAAATTCCTTTGTTGAAGGCTTCGCTGATGCCCGAATCAGGTTCGCTCATCCAGTGGTGAATTTTTCCATCGTATTGACGAATGACATCAATTGTCCTATCTGTTGAAGCACCGTCTATAATAATGTATTCAATATTTGAATAGGTTTGAGATAAAACGCTTTGAATCGTTTCTTCTAATAAGTTCTCGCTATTTTTAACAACGGTGATGATGCTCACTAACGGTTGAATTCGCTTAGTTTGAGTTTGCTCTGAGAAAGAAACGATGGCAATATCCTCACAGCCTAGTGGTTAATATTGTTATCGTACTGCTCAACGTATAGCCCTTGAGATAGGTGTAAATGCCTTCCTCCAATCGAACCTCGTCTGGATTTGACCATCTGCATGAACGGGTGCGGCGCTGGATTTGGCAGCAGCAGTGGATGGAGTTGCGCGATATTCAAGAACAGGCGATCGCCCCCATTCTTTCGTCCCAACGCGATGTGATTATCTCTGCTGCGACCGCAGGCGGTAAGACAGAAGCGGCTTTTTTACCTATCTTTTCCAAGTTAATGGATGAGACTGGTAGTGGAATCCGGGTGCTTTACATCAGTCCGCTGAAGGCATTAATTAATGACCAATATCGTCGCCTTTCCCAGATGGGAGAACTGTTGGAAATTCCGATTCATCCCTGGCATGGAGATATTGATGCAGGGCGAAAGCAACGGGCGCTGAGGCATCCGTCTGGCGTGGTGCTGATTACACCGGAATCTTTAGAGGCGCTGTTTGTGCGACGCGGGTATGAACTAGCGGGAATTTTTCAGGCGTTGCGCTATCTCGTGATTGATGAATTGCATTCCTTTATTGGCGTAGAGCGAGGCAAACAACTGCAAAGCCTGATGCATCGAGTTGAGCAGGTGGCAGGACATTCGGTTCCCCGAATTGGCTTGAGTGCAACGCTGGGCGATATGGGGCTGGCGGCAGAGTTTCTCCGTCCGGGTGAAGGTGAGAAGGTTTGGTTGGTGCAACCGGAGGATGACGACGGGCAAGAACTCAAAATTCAGGTGCGCGGCTACCGCATACTCGCACCCGACCTGTTTGAGGATGAGGATGAGAAATCTGAAGCTGATGTAGATGAGGCTGGCGCAGACGAAATCAAAACCGCTGACTCTAAAGACAAATCAGATATTGCCGCCCATCTGTTTAAGGTGCTGCGTGGGACAAACAATCTCATTTTCATTAATCGACGGGCAGACGTAGAAGCATACGCCGATCGCCTGCGTCGATTATGTGAACAGCAGCGGCTGCCGAATGAGTTTTTGCCCCATCACGGCAGTCTTTCTAAGGATCTAAGGGAAGAAGCAGAGCAGGCGCTGAAGGGCGATCGCCCGCTACAGTTGTCTGCACCACCACGCTAGAAATGGGGATTGACATCGGTTCTATGACCTCGATTGCTCAGGTGGGTGCGCCTTTCTCTGTCACCAGTACTCGTCAGCGATTGGGGCGGTCGGGGCGGCGAGAAGGGGATGCGGCAATCATGCGCTTCTACATTTCAGAACCGGAAGTCACTCCTTACACTTCTCCCCAAGATTCACTGCATCCCGAACTGATGCAGGCGATCGCCATTGTCAATCTGCTGCTAAAGCGCTGGTGTGAGCCGCCCGTTGTCAACAAGCTGCATCTCTCAACGCTGATTCAACAGGTTTTATCTTTGATTGCTGAGAGGGGAGGCATAAGGGCGAAACAGTCCTGGGAGATGCTTTGTCAAAAGGGAGCTTTTACTGCCGTTGATCAGGCTTTATTCATTCAGCTATTGCGCTGTTTGGGGGGGCAAGACCTGATTCAGCAAACTCAGGAAGGGCTACTTTTGCTGGGCTTGAAAGGAGAAAGATTAGTCAATCACTACAGTTTTTTCACCGCTTTCCAAACGCCTGAAGAATACCGCATCGTAACTCACGGAAAAACGCTGGGCACCTTACCTGTTGAATATCCATTAACGGAAGGACTCTACCTGATTTTTGCGGGATACCGATGGCGCGTTCTGGCGGTCGATCAGGAACGCCGCGTCGTCGATGTGGAACGAGCCGCCACTGGACGGGTTCCTAGCTTTAGCGGCAATCGCGGTTGGATTCACGATCGCATTCGAGAGGAAATGTACAGACTATACCTTTCTAAGGAAATTCCTATCTTTTTGGATGCGATCGCCTGCGACCTGCTGAACGAAGCCAGAACTAACTTTAGCCGCTATGGTCTGGCAGATTCGCCGCTGCTATCTAACGGTCAGCAAACGCTATTGTTTTGCTGGAAGGGCGACCTGGTAATCAATACCGTTCTGGTGCAGCTACAGGCGCGGGGGCTATCGGTGGGCAGAGATGCGATCGCCCTCATCATTGAAGATGCAGCGCCTGCGAAAGTGTTGAGAGAATTGAGGGCGATCGCCGCTAAGCCACCCGTGAATCCTGTCACTCTCGCCGCGACCGTCCAAAACAAAATGATCGAAAAATACGATCAGTTTTTGAGTGAAGAACTGCTCTGCCAAAACTACGCCTCTAGCTACCTGGATACCCAAGCAGCATGGAATACAGTCTCGGAGCTAGTTTCAGGCTAAATCAGAAGCTCCATTTGAATGTTGCAGCGCTCATAGGGTGAAGGCGGTCTGACTGTTTTTTGGAAGCCCAGTTTTTGGTAAAGATTAATCGCAGGTTCTAAAGCAGTATTGCTTTCCAGAAAAACTGTTTTTGCACCTAATTCACGCGCCTTGTTGATCGCAGCTTGCCCTAATAGCCAGCCGATGCCTTTGCCTTTCGCCTTTTCGGTGACTGCCATTTTTGCTAACTCATAGGTGTCATCGTCTGTCTTGATCAGGGCACAGGTTCCTACAATTTCATCATTGAGACGAGCCAGGTAAATATGTCCGCCAGGGGTTAAAATTTTTTCATTAGGATATTCGAGAGATTGGCGATCGCTCTCTTCTATCTGAAAGTATCTTTCGATCCATTCATAGTTCAAACGCTTGAAATCATTGTGAAACTCTGGACTGTAATCAATAATTTCAACCTGCTGAGATTCACGAATTTTGCGTATTTCTTTAACCCGGTACAAAAAGCTTTTGTGAGCCAGTAAGAATTCAACTTCTTCGATCGCTTTCCACAAGTCATGCTGCATTTCTGCGATCAGATCTTCAGCGACTTGAGTGACATCCAGCAGTTGCTTCTCTAGATTAGGAATCAGTTGCTTCCCGGTGTTAGAAAGTTTGACCACGCTCACTCTTCCATCTTCAGCACTTTTGCCAAGCTTGACGAGTCCTTTCTTGCTCATCTCTTTGACAATTTGACTTACTGATGGGTGAGAGTGCCCAATGATTTGAGCAATTTCAGTAATTGATGCCCGCTCCTGCTGGGAAAGCACGTAGAAAACCGGAAACCACTTGGGGTCTAGGTTTGTCTCATAGAGCGCATAAATTTTTGCTGCATCTTCGGTAAAAGTTTCACTCAATCGTCGCAGACGGCTACCTAACGCTACTTTGCCAACCTGAGAGTAGAAATCCATAAATCTGTAGATAAAATCTGGAGATAATTACGTAGGTACTTACATAATATGATCCAAATTACGAAAATTGGAAGCCTGTAGCTGTAGTCACACAGGTTAGGACATTCCTGAAGGCGAAGCACCTGTCGCGTAAACAAGGGGCTTAAGCCCCTTGTCCTAAGGTCGGGTCGCTACTCAAAACGATTTACAGTCTGCAATTCAGCACTTACAGCAATTGCCACATGGATAAGCCACAGGTAGGGGCAGTTCGCGAACTGCCCCCTACAGATATTTGTGGTTTATACAAATGCAAACCGCTGTACAACATTCCGTAGAAGTGCGTGAGTCTATTCGCGCAGAACTCAGGCAACTTCCCTTAGAAGCGCTGCAAGCATTCACCGATCGTGTTGCCCGTGACTATCGGCTACTGGCAAAGTTACTGAATCAGCAAGACCGCAATCAGGAAGCGCAGGCAGTTCTTGATTTGCTGGAGCAGATTTAGCGAACCTTGATAAGGTACAATCTCCTATCAGATTTAAGGGAGATCGGTCGATTGCAGATTCGTGAAGATGATCTAACAGGTGAAAAGATCGCGGATTTTTTGCGGGAGCATCTCGAAAATATGCATGAGATTACTCCGCCTGAAAGTGTTCATGCGCTCGATTTGGAGAAGTTGCGATCGCCCAACGTTACGTTTTGGTCAGCCTGGGAAGGGGATGAGCTACTGGGATGTGGGGCACTTAAGGAGCTAGACGCAAAAACTGCTGAAGTCAAATCAATGCGGACTGCAACCACTCACCGCCGCAAAGGAGTGGCCTCAAAAATTTTGGAACACATGATTCAGGAAGCCGCACGGCGAGGTTACGACTGCCTGAACTTGGAAACCGGGTCTTCGCCTGAGTTTGCCGCCGCACGAGCTTTGTACGTTCGGCATGGGTTTGAGTATCGAGAGCCTTTCGGTGAATACATCGATGACCCAAACAGCGTGTTTATGACCAAGAAGCTCTAGTCGTTTTACGCCTTAGACCTTTTGTAGCCCTTGATAAACCTGCTCTGCCAACCGTTTCAAACGTCGCAGTTGTGCCTGCATATCTTGCTTTGTCCAGTCGGCGGCAAAGCGATCAAAGCCATAGCGGACGATCGCATTGGGAATCTCAAATTCAAATCGGTTGATCAGGTAGGTGCCATCTTCGTCGGGCTGACATTCCCAGCGATCGCGCCCTTTAAAAAATCCGTCAAAGCCCCACACGATCAGCCCCGGCTCTCGCTCTAAGACCACGCTTTCCAAAGTGGGCTGAATGAATGGCACCTTAATCACAAAGCGGCTTCTGCTGCCAACTTCGGTACTCCATGCGCCAATGGGTTCACAGCGCAAAGCGGGATTAACCAGCGGTGCATTAGGGTGCGATCGGTAATGCACCGCTCAACCGTCGTTGCACTGGCTTTGATTTGAATTGACTGCTCAAATTGACGAGGTGACATCCGCCGCTTCGGACTCATAACCTAAACTGCTACTCTACAGTAACCCTAAATTGGGAAGGGCTGCCGCATCTCTACTAGTTGCTATTTTTTGAGCTTTATTCTTCAAATAAGCACGTTTTAGCGTATTATTCAGCACAAAGGTAGATGAAAAACGCAGAATCGAATTTTACCCTTGCGGATGTAGGTTTTACGCAATTTTGGTAATTTACAGTTGAACAGAGAAATAGGTAAGGAGATCTCTGGTCAGCTTATGATAGCCACCTACGGTAGCTGCTATCTTCACGTTTGCTGTCGCTAATTGAGGGAATAATGAACGAAACTTGGCAGGGCATGACGCAGGGGTTGGTAGCCTCCACCTCAATGCCTGGACTGCACAGCGTCTATACTTTTTTAGCTCAAGTAGACTCTACCGCTACAGACCGACCGACAGGCGGAAGGGATGTGCTGCGGACGGTTGGCGCTGATCTGAGTGCCTCTTTGCCCGATTTGCTCCGGGCGATCGTCATTCTAGTAGTGGGCTGGCTGATTGCGCTAATTGCAGCGGCGGTTGTCAGAGGTATTTTGAAGCAGACCGACCTTGACAATCGGCTGGCTCGGTCGGTTGTGGGTGAACGGGCAGACGCAGAAGCGCCACCGGTTGAGAAGTGGATCTCTAGCGCTGTTTTCTGGGTGATCTTTGTTTTTACGATTGTTGCTTTTCTTCAGGCACTTCAGCTTACGGCTGTGTCTGAACCGTTAAACAATTTCCTTACTCAGATTGTTGGTTACTTACCTGCTATTGCTGGAGCCGCAATTTTGTTAGGGGTCGCGTGGCTGCTGGCAACGCTGGTTAAGCTGATTGTTACTCGTTCGCTTCAGGCTTTCAACATAGATGAGCGCTTAGGGCAACAGGTAGAGAGTCCGTCTACAACCAGATCTGCTAATGTAGTCCAAGATCCAACTGATCCGGGCTATTCTACGACGGCTAACTACACAGCGAGTTCGTCTACGACTGGCGCGGCGACTCCTCCATCGTCTTCTGCACCAGGCAATCAGTTTTCTTTGAGTGAAACAATCGGGAATACGCTGTATTGGTTCATTTTCCTGTTGTTTTTGCCGCTGATCCTGAATACGTTGGGCTTGCAAGGGACGCTAGCACCTGTCCAGGAATTGCTGAATGAGATTCTTGGCATCCTGCCAAATCTGTTTGCTGCGATTTTGATTGCGGCGGCGGGTTGGCTGATTGCTCAGGTTGTGCGACGGATTGTAACCAATTTTCTGACAGCAACCGGAACAGATCGGATTGGACCTCGATTTGGGCTTAGTCCGGCTCGCGGCAGTCAGTCTCTTTCCTGGATCATCGGCACGATTGTCTATGTTTTGATTTTGATTCCAACGGCGATCACTGCCCTGAATGCGCTGCAAATTGATGCGATCGCAGATCCAGCCATTTCGATGCTCGATCAGATCCTCAGCGCTCTACCGCAGATCTTTACGGCTGGGCTGATTCTGGTTATTGCCTACGTGATTGGTCAGTTCCTTTCTGACCTCGTGACCAACGTCCTGACGGGCATTGGCTTTAACAACGTTTTCTACTGGTTGGGGCTACAGTCTACTCCTTCGGCTCCGACTCCGACCACGCCTCCACCCCCAACTCAACCAGGAGCTACAGAACTCCAAGCTCCACCGACAACGTTGCCGACCAAAACGCCTTCAGAGGTGGCTGGCATCATTGTTTTGGTTGGAGTCATGCTGGTTGCTGCACTTGGGGCGATCGATGTGCTAAACATTCCAGCATTGACTGCTCTGGTAGGTGGAATCGTCTGGATTGCAGGGCGAATTCTGGCTGGGCTGGTTGTATTTGCGATTGGTTTGTATCTGTCAAACTTTGCTTTTAACCTGATCACTAGCTCTGGTGGTCGTCAAGCTCGAATTTTGGGTCAGGCCGCTCGGATTGCGGGAATCGCTTTTTCGGGTGCGATCGCCCTACAGCTAATTGGAGTCGCTAACGATATCGTTAATTTGGCGTTTGGGTTGCTGTTGGGCGCTATTGCAGTGGCGATCGCTCTGGCCTTTGGCTTAGGCGGTCGAGATGTGGCTGCTGAGCAGCTTCGCGAATGGTTAGCTTCCTTTAAGCAAGATAGACCTTACTAATTCTTGAACCTTGCTCCTGTCTGTGAGCATCAACTGGAGGGCAGAAACAGCATTTTCGCCCTCCAGCTTTTTTATAGTATGTCGTAACCTGGAGAAAATCTGGTGTCTGAGCGAGTATTGGTCGCAGGAGCAACTGGAGGCGTGGGGCAACTCACCGTCGCAAAACTGCTAGAGAAAGGATACGCAGTGCGGGCGATGACCCGCAATCAGCAAAAAGTGCAGCAAATGTTTGATGGTAAGGTGGAAGGGGCGATCGCCGACATCCGCCAGCCTGACACCCTTCCGGCTACAACGCAGGACATTACTCACATCATTTGCTGCACCGGAACAACCGCCTTCCCTTCTGCCAAATGGGACTTTGACTTTAGCTCCCAGGAAGGACTCCAGCAAGTTTTAGACTGGGGAAGAGTATACTTCGATGCTGACTATCGCTGCACCCAGGCTAAGAATAGCCCTGAGCAGGTTGACGCAGCGGGCGTGAGCAATTTAGTTGCGGCTGCTCCCAGAGACTTAAAACGGTTTGTGTTTGTCTCCTCGTGCGGCGTTGAGCGTAAGCACCAACCCCCTTACAGTTTGTTGAATGCCTTTGGCGTGTTGGATGCAAAACAAAAAGGTGAAACGGCACTGATTCAATCGGGATTGCCTTACACCATCGTTCGTCCAGGACGGCTAATTGATGGGCCGTTTACCTCCTACGATCTCAACACCTTACTCAAAGCCACAACCAATGGTAAACAGGGCGTTGTCATTGGCACAGGAGATACCCTCACAGGACAAACTAGCCGCATTGATGTGGCTGCGGCTTGTGTTGAGTGTTTGGATAGCTCAGCCTCAGAAAATAAAGCGTTTGAGCTGATCAATCAGGGAACAAGACCAGATGTGACAGATTGGGGAGCGCTGTTTGCTCAGCTATAACTTAGGTATATAGCGCTCCTAAATGACGATGCGAGTAGAATTACTTTGTTTTACAAAAATTCATATTGCGTTAATATTTAGATACATACGCTGGCTTAGGCACCATTTACTACTGTCATGAATAAAAAACTGCTTGCTCCTGTTATGGCGATCGCTCTTAGCCTGGTGCTTCTAATCACCGCCAGCTTCAATCTTGATGGTGCTTCAGGTGAGTCGGAGACAGACTACTTTATTAAACCGATTCAAGCTGACCAAATCCTACTGGTAGAGCCGAACCTACTCAGTTTTGTTAATTCCAATACAGCCGATGACAACATCAAAGAGCGACTGCTGGGTGCGCTAGAAGAAATTGGTGAGTCCTACACGGTTAACCACACCAGATCAATTCAGATCACCAAAAACATTGGTACAGTTGTGCCGAATTTGGTGGTTTACGTTCAGCCCAAACCCTTGCAGCAACCCGTTAGCGATGTCGTGGCAGCGGGCGGTGCGGTGATGGTTAATGAGTATCAGGGTTTCACAGGCGAGATATAGAGCAGGTTCTCGACACTAGCGAAAGCTTTCTCGGAAACTCCCTCAGGTTAAGTAAGTTTGTAGCTCTACGCAGAAGGTTGAGCCTTGACCAGCGGCACTGGTGACGCTGATTTGCCCTCCGTGCGCGTCAATGATTTGTTTAGCGATCGCCAGTCCCAGCCCAAACCCGCTACCGTCTGGTGTTCTGTTACCAACTCGGTAAAACCGCTCGAATATATGCGGCAGATCCTCTGGGGAAATGCCGATTCCAGTATCTTTTACTGTGACGGTTGCCCAGCGCGTGTAGGTCGATAGGCAGATCTCAACCTTTCCAGCGACAGGCGTGTATTTGCAGGCATTATCTAGCAGATTCACAATTGCCTGACGCAGCAGATCCGGATCGGCTAATATTTCTACTGTGGATTGAGGCAAAACGCTGGTCAGCGTCAGGCGTTGAGAGGTTGCCTGAGGCTGAAAATCATCCACTAAGTTCTTAATCAGGTGGGTCAAATTTATTTTCTGTAAGGATTCGGGCGACAAACGCCCCTCATGACGTGCTAAAAACAGCAAATTGCTGACTAAAACGCTCATTGATTTGGCGCTTTCTACGATGTTGTCCAGACACAGGCGCAGTTCTGACGTGCTGTTTAGGCTAAGCAGTAGCCCAACCTGAGCGTTACTGAGAATTCCTGAAAGCGGCGTGCGTAACTCGTGAGAAGCGTTGGACGTAAACCGCTGAAGCTGATCGTAGGACTGGCGAATAGGCTGCATGGCAACTCCTCCCAAAAGCCAGCCTGTCAAGCTAATGAACCCCAGGGCGATCGGAACTGCTAGCGTTAGCATCAGCCGCAACTGAGTCAAATTATTCTGCGTGGTTGTTAGGGGAATGGCCACCTGAAGGTAGCCAATTGCAGCCTTGCCTTCCTGCACAGGCAGCGTTACCTGTCGTAGCCAAACTAGGTTGACATCTGGTTCGGCCATGCTGTCTGCCTTGAGCGTGAGAAACCCCGGTTCAACTGTGAGCCATTCTGGAGGAGGCATTCCAAAAAATCTAACTAAGCGCCCCTGATCGCTATACCAGCGGACGTAAAGAATTTCACTGTCAGGGGGTTGCAGGGTGTTGCCTAGCAAAGGCACGTTGTTTAGATCAACTCGCCATTGACCGTTTTCTAACTCGTAGTCAACGCTTGTTGCCATTACTCTGGCTTCTTTGTAGAGCAGGCGATCGAGTGTTTCTAGCTTTTCCTCAACTTCAAAGTAATAGATCACACCTGCAAACACAACCAGAATACTGCCCATTGACAGGGTAAACCAGCGGGCCAGGTTGCGGCGACTTCGGTTAAACATGAGTGGGGTTGAGGCGATATCCCATGCCATAGACGGTTTCAATCCAGTCGGCGGCACGTAGGGGGTGAAGCCGCTGTCGCAGTTTGCGAACCAGGACTGTGATTGCGTTGCTCTCTGGTTCAGTGCCCCATTCCCACAGGGCTTGCTCGATCTGGTCGCGAGTTAGCACTTGACGAGGGTGGCGCAAAAAGTATTCCAGCAGTTGAAATTCGCGGCTGGAGAGCGAAACGGTGGAGCCGCTGCGTTCAACGGTGAGGCTGTCGAGGTGAAGCTGGAGGTCTTCTAGCTGTAGGGTTTCTCCTAACCAGAGGGGCGATCGCCTGCTCAAAGCCCGCACTCGTGCCAACAGTTCCATGATATCGGTAGGTTTAACCAGGTAATCATCGGCTCCTGCATCCAGCCCGGTCACTTTATCCAACACGGTATCTTTGGCGGTCAGCATTAAAACTGGGGCAGTTTTCCCAGCGCGTCGGTACTGCTGACACAGGTGCAGCCCGCTGATATCAGGCAGCATCCAGTCTAGAATTAGCAAGTCATACTCTCGTTGAGATAAAAGCCACTGGGCTGTCTCTCCTTCGCTGGCTCCATCTACTTTGTGCCCTGCGTGGGAGAGCGCGATGTGAAGCGGCTTTAGCTGCTTGGGATCGTCTTCTACCAGTAAAATTCTCATATCCTGGTTGATTACTCGCTTCTTTCGTCCAGGGTATATCATTTGTTGAGGTGAGTTTGAGCAAAAGTTGCGGATGACTTCAGAGCATCAACGATCCTTTTTTCGCTGGCTGCAAAGATTAGGGCTTGAATTTTGGCTGCCGCTACCGCTGTTGGGAGTTTGTTTTTGGGTCGGGGGTGGGTTGCTGACGAGCCAAGTCTTGAGCCGCCCCTATGGAACGGAAAATACGCTTCAGGCAGATGTGCAGCTAGAGGTTTCGCTGTCGGTGAGTGTGTCGCTGATTCGGGCGGTGGTGAATCAGGATGAAGCTTCTACGCTGGTGGAGGTCAAGACGGTCGATTCTGCGCTGAAGCAGCTTGAGTTTGAATTTCCAGTGACGGAACTGAGCCAGGTAGAGGCGGCGATCGCCCAAGAGTTAGGCCTTTCCATTGAAGAGGTCAGAAGGTTGGTGCGCTACGAAATTGTAGACTAGTTGTGAACTTCCGAACCAGCTCGCTTCATTCTCAAAGTCTCGCTGCATTGGCATTGGACGGTTTTGCAGCCAGCCAAACAGAGCGGCTGTGGAAACTAGAACAATCGTGATGCCTGTCACCAGTTGAATCATGATGCTATAGCGCATAGGCGTAATGAGTTTCTTAAACGAGGTTAAAGTGTTCCATTGCTAATAGGGAAATGTATAGCTGTAGTCAGCTAGGTTAGGACACGGACATTTTGGCGGCGCGGCTCCGCCGCGCCGCCAAAATGTCCTAATCAATATGGCTACCGCTATAGCGGTGAAATTGCAGAATGATATCGACCCCGTAGGATGCCTCGATCCGGTTAATCCGGGCAGTTAGGGCAAACTGAAGTGCCATCATTGCCAGACCGATGAACCCTAGCGCGACTGAAAATTCTGTCCACCAGTTTCTTCCCTGGCCAAGAGCAGGAGGATAGAACAACAGGACGAGCAGCGGCAAAAGAGTTGCCATCAAATAAAGCCCAATCCAGAAGGCTGCTACTACTACTGGACTTCGCATTAGTAGATTTTCATTCCTAAGTTTCACAGTCAATTAAGCAATGCTGCTTCTTTCTTAGGATCAAGGGCAAAAGTGATTTAAAGGTGACCGCGATGTGGGGATGGGAGGTCGTGGAGGCGATCGCCAGTAACTTTTAGATCACTTTTGTCAGCAACACTGATGGGGTTCAACTTTTCCTCATCCTCAGTCGATACGAAGTATGCAAACCGAGTTCAGAACGGCGGCTCAGTTAACAAATGGCTTAATTCGGTCAGTAAAACGAGTGCATTTGTCGTCTCTTACGCCAGAGTCGTTTTTTCAAAACTATCAAAAGCCCGGAACTCCAGTTGTTGTTGAAGGTCTGCTCGACGGTGAACCAGGTTGGGACTTAAACTTTCTTTGTGAGAGGTTGGGCGATCAGGAGTTTCCTGTACGTTTTTACGGGCAACAGCGATATCAGCAGGACAAGCGAGAGTGGACGAGTACCGGAAGCGGAGTAGAAGCCCGGACTCTAAAGTTTACAGAATATGCCGCAATGGTACAAAGTGGTGAAGCTTATGAAAAAGATGCATATCTTGCCCGCTGTTCTTTGAAGCGATCGCTCACCCTCAATATTTCTGCACTAGAACGCGCAGAGCAGCAGCTAGGCTTGAATATGCCTGCCACTTATCTAAACCTCTGGATCGGCTCAGCCGGACACACATCCTGTTTGCACTACGACCCGATGGATGGCACCCTCACGCAAATGCACGGGTCAAAAAAGGTGTTGCTGTTTCCTCCCTCCCAGATCTACAACCTTTACCCATTTCCAGTAATCAATCATTTGTGGCATGGGTTGAAGTTGCGATCGGTGTATAGCCAGGTTTACCCAGAACGCCCCGACTTCTCAGCCTTCCCAAAGTTTAAGCAAGCACTACAGCATTGCTACGAGGTTACTTTACATCCAGGCAAAGTGCTTTTCTTGCCAGCAGGCTGGTGGCATGAAGTTACCGCCTTAGGTGAGGGAGTGGTGAGTTCGGTCAATCGCTTTTGGCACGTTTATCCCTTTTCAAGGGCCGTAAGCTCCTGGTGCAAGTGGCGGGCCCACATCAGCAGCGTCTTTGCAGCCCCACACATTCTATGGAATTTTTTGTCGGCAGTTAACAGCGGCAAAAAGCAACAGGAGTTGAACAAGTTGTTGCAAAGACTCTAGTAGGGGCACTGACTAGTTGCCTGAAGACCAACGGAGCAATAAGACTTTCAGATGCTCTCAGCAACTATTCAAAATGCCCTGAAACCTATAGACAGAGGATAGAACCCATTTGATATCTTTTAGGAAATGAGTTCTACAGACCGTTTGCCACTAGTCCTAACAAATGGGCTTGAGTGTTACTTAAACTTTCTAAAGCTTTTTCGGCTGCAATTTTATCAGTTTTATTCAGCCGCACAACTAAAAGAACATTGTCGATGTAGGAGGCTAGCTGAAGAGTATCTGCCAGTCCATTTAGGGGTGGAGCATCATAAATGACCAGATCAAAGGTATTTTTTAGCTTGTTGGTCAGAGTGTGCATTTTGGTCGAAGCAAGTATCTGAATAGGATTGGGTGCCGCTTCACCGCTGGGTAAAACATGAAGAGAACTTTCTGAAAGAGGCTGCTGAATAACTTCGCTAAGGGATAGATTGAGAGAGAAGAATTCGCTTAAACCTTTTGCCTCCAGAAGCTCAAGGCGAGTCTGAAGTTGCGATCGCCTCAAATCTGCATCCACTAGCAGAACTCGCTGCCCCATTGATGCAGCGGTTTGAGCCAGGTACCACGCGACTGTAGACTTACCATCGCCCGCTTGGGCCGAGGTGATCATGACGGTTTGAACGGACCGCTCAGATTGCTTAGTTTGCATCATCTGCAAATTTGTTCTAAGCAGCTTGAATGCTTCCTCAAACTCAAAAACATCATAGTCATCTGGCTCCGATAGGAAGGGCAAATTGCCGCTAATACTTTTTTGGATAAGTTTAAATCTGGTCTTAATTTGTCGCCAAAACTTTTTTTTCCGTCGAGATTTAATTCTGTATTCAACTCCTAAAAGCTCATACTGAAGCGGAATAATAGCAAGAATCGGCAGCTTAAATTTGCGGCTGAGTGCATCAGCAGTGTGGAAAGTCTTGTCTAATTTTTCTAGTAAGAAAGCAGCACCTACCCCTAGCGCAAGGCTGGCAACAGTGCCGATGGTTAAACTACGACTGGTGCTAGCACCAACACTGGCTGCAAACTCTGGCGGTGGCTCCACTAACTGCCAGGGAATTTCTTTTTGTGCCGCTTCTACTTGCAGTGTTTCTTGAACAGTTAAGAATCGATTCAGGCTTTCGGTTGCGATCTGGAGTTCTCGCTGCAAATCAGTGTATTGACGCGAGAGTCCAGGAATTTGCTGAAACTGCTCATTTAGAGCAGATTGGGTGTCAGCGATCGCCTGCCGCTGCACCTCCAAAATCTGAATCTGGTTACTAATCTCAGCCGCCCTTCCCCCAATGGTTCGCCGCGCTTCATCACTCAGTAAACTAATTAAATTTGCTTGTTTTTCGCGCAACACGCGCATCGTTAAACTCTCATCCTGAAAACGGGTTCTCTCCAGCACCATTTCTGTCTCAAGCTGTCGCAACTGGGAGACAATTTGCTGATAGGTGGGAGAATTGTTGAGGGTGGCGATCGCCCCCGTTTCATCTTGCAGTCTTGAAAGCTCAGCACGAGCCTGCTTGAGCTGCTGATCCAGGGCTAACTGCTGTTGGGTAAGCTGTTCAGTTTGAGAGACGACCTGAGCCGCTTTACTGTCAGGGTCAAGGAATCGGTTATCTTCACGGAAAAATTGCAGTCTACGCTGAAGCTCATCAACACGCTCTTGGGCAGAGGTAAGTTGAGTTTCAACAAACTGAAGCCCCTGACGCAAGTTCGTTTGCCGTTCATTCAAACTGTATGCCAAATAGTCCTCAGAGATTTGCTCAAGTACAGCCGGAACTTCGGTCGAGTTGCCGCTCTGATATTGCACTTGAATGATCTTGGTGCCTTGAAGTTGCGTAATGGTAAGCCCTTGTACTAAAGCACCATAGGTCAAATTGGGATAGAAGGGACGCAACTCTTCAACACTGCGATTGAGCAAGCCGGGACTGCGTAACACTTGAATTTGAGTATCGTAGTCTAGCTCAGATCCACTGTTGTTGCTGGAGCTATTAATGTTTGAGAGTTCAGCATTGACATTGTTGACAGGTTCAACCAGTAGACGAAACTGACCAACGTATTCTGGTTGCTGCTTCAAGCTTGAGGTGACGAAATAGGTCATGCTGATTAAGCCGACCCCCGCGATCACCCACCATCGCCGCCGCGCCATTTCCCAGATGTTGATCGAATCTTCGGAAGTACCTGGAGCCTGAGTCATCATCGAGCTGCGGGCCAGTGCATTCTGTGGGACACGACCATTTCGACTTATTGCCAGTGGTTGAGATTCAGACTCTTTCATCGGTAAATGTCATCCTTTACACAGGGCGGTCAATGAGTGAGAGCAGAAAAGGTGCAGTATTAGCCGCAAACAAAGGACTTAGAAAAGATTGAATACTGGCAAGATGCGGAAGAATGGCTCTAGCAAGTTAGAAGCCCCATCGGAGAAGCTAGCAAGCGATGAGCGGCCGACCAAAATCACATCATTGTTAAATAAAATTGGATTGTTTTCAGGATCAATGCCCCGCTCCCAGTCCACTTCGATGCTGCGCTGAGTGAGTGTGCCGTTGGGGTTGATGCGAATCAGTCGAACCGTATCTCGAGCCCGCCGATTGAGCCCTCCGGCAGCTAGTAGCGCCTGATTCAAGGTTGTATTGGCAGGCAATTGTAATGATCCGGGGCTGGTTGCCTCCCCAGCAATGTTGACGCGAATGTTACTGGGCGCAACACTGGAACTGGTTAGCCGTGCCATTTCTTCAGGAGTCATCGCCTCTGCTTTGGCGAGGGTAATGCGATCGCCCGTCTGCAAAATTAAGTCTTGACTTAAATCACCTGACATCACCAACTGCCAGAGATCTAGCGTTGTTGTTTGAACGGTGCCATTGCGGGCTGTCCGCTGCACCTCAATGCTCTGCAAATTGGCTTCGGGCGTAATGCCACCTGCCGCCTGAATCGCCTGGGTGAGCGTGGCGCGATTTCCCGCCGCAGTATCCAATCGGTAAGCACCCGGCCGCCCCACTTCGCCAACCACCGAAACGCCAATCGATTGAGGCGCATTAGATGCCAGGTTAGAAGCAGCGAGTTGCTCTGTTTCTGCGGCACTCATGCTGGTAGTCGGAGGAATGACGATGGTATCTCCATCGCGCAGGGCCAGGTTCTGGCTTTGATCACCTTCCTGTAGCAGTGCCCACAAGTCAACCGTGACCGTCTGAGAAGTGCCACCTTGAACGGTTCGCCTGACCTGAATTTGCCGCAGGTCGGCAAGCTGAGTGGCACCTCCTGCCGCTTGAATGGCCTGAGCCACACTGGGAGCCTGAGCATCGCCTGAAGTCATCACATAAAATCCTGGCTGCCTGACCTCTCCGGCAACTCCAATCTGTAAGGGGCGAGCCTGCGTCAAACTCACCGTGACCCGAATATTTCGTAGTTCCCGGCTGTATCTTGCGGCGATCGCCTGCTCTGCCTCAGCCAGCGTCAGCCCCGTTACAGGTACACCACCAACGGCTGGCATATTGATCGTTCCGTCGGCTAAAACCTGCTGCGGCCCGCTATATTCGGGCACGTTGAAAAAGTTAACCTGAATTGAGTCTCCTGGACCTAACCGATAGGATGGGTCAATTGCAGTGGCAGGCAAGGAATTTACCGCTGTTTGAGGAGCCTGTGCGGATACTGCTGCTGGCGTTGCTGTGGTTGTCTGATTTGCTTCGGCTGTTCTTCTATCTAAGGAAGTTTGGGTGTCTGACGGTGTGATAGAAGTAACAGGATGTGAAGCAGCAGAATCTAAAGCGGGTGTTGTATTAACGTTTGCTCTAGCCGTTGCATCATTTGTAACTATGGCTGAAGCAGGTGTCTCAGTTGGCGGACTGGAAGGGGCGGTTGAAGAGGTTGCAGCCCGATTTGTATTAGCAAATGATGTCTCGTCTAAACCTGCTGAGCGGGCAACGATTCGATTCCAGAAATTCGAGCGTTCTGGCAAGGAGATGGGTGTAGGTGGCAGGGGCGGAAACGCCATTGGGTTAGAAGCAGCACGATGGTGTGACCGATTGTATAGGTCGCTAATTTGGGGCGATCGCTGCAATTGATGCCCACCCAAATCAAACGCCTCCGCTGTTTGAGCCTTCTGAGCGTTTGCTGCCCCATTTGAGAGCGCAGGATATTCGTCTTTCAAAACCTCCGGACGAGAAACATCAGTAGGCTGCAATACTGATGTTTGATTGCTGCCAGTACTCGCCCTCACGTTATTAGGAGAAGATACAGGCTGGGCAGGAATGCCATCGTCTCCCACTGCGTTTACCGCCAGGGCAAACAGGACAGGGGGACAAGCAGCAATCGTTGAAAACAGAACCAGGTCAGAAACACGCATCGATACAACCTGCGGATAGCAGCAAAATAAACACTGATACTTCCTACATACACTGGCAGAAAGTTCAGGAATCCTTTGATTGTTTCGGCGTTTTCACGGAAAATCGGTTCTAGACTTTACAAAGAAGGAACCGGATGTAAAGCAGCAATAAATTCTGCTCGAAGTGCTTTGATATTTACGCAGTGATACGTAGCATTACGTACATGGAACACCGATTCAGTGCATCGCCTACTTTCATCTGCATTTCTGAATTGACGATATTAGGCTGTTCCACTGGTTCGCTTCAGACTATCAATCAGATAGGTAAAGTGAACTTGTAAGGCAAGATTGATACGATTGCATCACCTGTGAATTGAACGTCTAAGAAGGCTTAACTAGAACGTCGATTCACACTCAATCTAGTTCCCGAACGCTCGTTAGAAACTCCTTAGTTGTTAGACGAGCTGATCTTATCTTGCTCAGGCAGGCTATCCACAACGGGCTGCGTCAACACGAAAACCTATTTCATTGATAGGACTAGTTTCGCCGTTAAATGGTTCCCGATTTACTTCAATTAATTCAAGAGCCGTTTCTTTAGTCTTACAGCCTTCTCTGTTTCAAACAATTGAACGATTTTGTAAGTCTGCGGCTGCGCCTCAACTCTAGTTAGCAGTGCAAAAAAGCACTTGCAACCCAGAGTTAACGCTGTACTGTGACAGGCAGCGTCTCCCAAAAACTTAACCTCAAAGCGATTCCAAACATTTGCGATCGCAATTGCATCAAAGCAGGCAAATCTAAGCAATTGCAGCCCTCCCCTAGTCATTCATTTCACCTCAAGGTCGCCATGCTTTTGACCTCTTTGCTGATGCTCCTAGTCATCAGCGCTACCTTCGTTGTCAGTTCCATTCCGGTTGTTAATCAAATTGCCCTCAAGCACCGCAAGTTTGATTTGCCCTCAAGTCGGAAAATGCATCAACGTCCGATCGCCCGCTTGGGAGGTATTTCAATCTGTTTTGGTACGTTGCTTGCGCTGAGCGCTGTTTGGCTATTTGCAGGTCAAAGTATTGTTTCTGCTGACCTGTTTAGCAAAGTGATTTGGGTGCTATTGGGAAGTTTTGCCTTTTTCTTGATTGGTTTAGCAGATGATCTCGTTAATTTGTCTCCAGCCTTGCGCTTAGCAATGCAGACGAGTGTAGCGGGTTTAGTCTGGCTGGCAGATGTTCAAATTGATTTCATCACATTGCCAGGAATTGGACTCACTCACTTAGGCTGGCTGAGTTTACCTGTTACCATTCTGTGGTTAACAGGAGTCGTTAATGCCATTAACTGGATTGATGGGTTAGATGGCCTCGCCTCTGGTGTTTCCTGCATTGCGGCGCTGAGTGTTGCTGTAGTATCTCTTTTCACCGGACAACACACGGTTGCACTGGTGATGTTTGCTCTGGCAGGCAGCCTGATTGGATTCCTCTATCACAATTTCAATCCCGCTCGGATCTTTATGGGCGATGGTGGGTCTTATTTCATCGGTTTCCTGCTGGCTGGAATGAGCATTGTGGGACTGGTCAAAAGTGCCGCAGTCACGGCGATCGCCCTACCATTCCTAATTCTGGCAGTACCGATTGTAGATATGGTTGCAGTCATCCTGGCACGCCTAAAAGAGGGTCAGTCACCGATGAGTGCTGACAAGCGACACTTACACCATCGTTTACTTAAGTTTGGTTTGCCGCATCGATTCACAGTGATATTTATCTACACTCTGGCACTGTGGACAGGTAGCCTGGCGATCGCCCTGGCTGGCATTCCCAACGGGATGTTTGGAGTTGTTGGCGCAACCATTTTGCTGGGCTGTAGCTCCTGGCGTGCCTGGAGTCTCGCTCAACAGAGTTAAGCAGATTTCCTTAACAGTTAAACAGATTTCCTTTTCGTGGGGTTCATCTCACCACTGTGGTTTCTCCTGCTTTTGCAAGGAAACACTCACCTTTAACCCCCAAGCAAAAAGTGAATGGTTTGTTATGAATATTAGCGACTGGCTCAAAAAGAATCCTCACGTTGACCCTGGTTTTATCAGTTCCCAAACCACTGAACGGGTGCAAACCAGCATCCGCCCCAAGATCTCTGTTGTGAATCAATTCTTTCCACCAGACTATGCCCCAACTGGACAACTAATTGAGGAATTGGTGAAACAGCTTGATCGACAGGGAGCGGAAGTAGAAGTCTTTACTGGGCAACCCGGATATGCTTTTCAAGCCACAAAAGCCCCCGCATTTGAAAAGCTCGGACGAGTACAGGTCAAGCGATCGCGCACCTCACAACTATTCCCCTATCGGATTCGCGGTAAGGCAATCAACGGCATTCTATTTAGCCTTCGCACATTCCTTTATATGCTAAATCCGCGCCGTCACAACAATGTTGTTTTACTCACTAGCGCACCGCCTTTTTTACCTGTTCTCGGCTATCTAGCCAGTCTGCTGTTTGGCATTTCCTATGTATGTCTGATTTACGATTTGTATCCAGACATTGCCATTGAACTAGGCGTGATTCCAGCAGACCATTGGCTGGCAAGAGTCTGGCAGGCACTCAATCGGCAAGTGTGGCAGCAGGCAAAGGGTGTAATTGTCCTGAGTCCGGCAATGAAAGACCGAGTTACCAGTATTTGCCCGGAGGTGGAACACAAAGTTTCTGTGATTCATAGCTGGGCAAACCCCGACTGGATCACACCACTTTCCAAAGAAGATAACTGGTTTGCCCAAGAACATCAGCTTGTCGAACCCTTCACCGTGCTGTATTCCGGCAATATGGGGCGCTGTCATGATGTTGATACCATTTTGGCAGCGGCAACTCACCTACGCGATGAACCGGTTCGGTTTGTCTGCATTGGGGCAGGCGCAAAGCGAGAAGGGCTAATGCAGCAGGTGCAGGAGTTGGGGCTAGAGAATTTTACCTTCTTGCCCTATCAAGACCGCAGTGTGTTGCCCCATTCGCTGACGGCTTGTGATCTATCGCTGGTCAGCGTGGCGGAGGGCATGGAAAGCCTGGTTGCCCCCAGTAAGCTCTACTCGGCGCTGTCTTCGGGTCGCCCTCTGGCAGTGATTTGTCCGCAACACTCTTATCTCAACCAGATTGTATCGGAAGCAGGCTGCGGTGCGAGTTTTAGCAATGGTGATGGTAAGGGGCTGGCGCAGTTCATCCGATTTTTGGTGAGCGATCGCCCCACCGCCGAGAAAATGGGCGCAGCAGGTCGAGACTACTTGCAACAATCTTTTACACCAGAGGCGATCGCCAAACAGTACTTCAAAGTACTGCGGCGAGCCGCTGCGTAAGCAATTTCGCTACCCGTTCGCACTCGCTATGTGTAGGTTGCAACAACGCTTCTTCGACAACCGTAAAATCTCAGTAAACTAGCGGTGCGATCGGTTGAATTGCGTAGCGGATTTTACTAGAATTCAGGTCAGGAAATTATTAGCCTTCATAATTTCCGTTCAGGGTTATCAGGGTACAAACACTTCTACTCCATTGATTGGTGCTTCTGCCAGGCTGCCGAGACGCGCACACAAATCACCCTTGTGGCGCTGTTAGCCTGGACACGAAGGAAAAGGAACGTTAACGCCAGCCCCCTTCGTTCACCTGAATAGAAGCCGTTGAAACACAGCTTCTCCTATCGGTAGCCTACCAAGTTCAGTTCGATTCTTCTCAAACGGACACTCAATTACTTAGGTAGGAAACAATCATGAATTTGACTGCAATTAAATTAGGCGCGGCGATTGCTGCTACTGCAACTGCGGCTACGTTGATGGGCGGAGCGCCTGCTGAAGCACTTGTTGTAGCTGGAGACCGACTTAACTTTGCAGGTTCTGCTCAATTAAGTGATGTTACTGTAGGCTCCAATGCAACACTTAGTTTCAGCGACGTAACTATCGGAACAAATAGTACATTCGCAACGTTCGGACCCAAAAACTCTACGATTACGGCTAATAATCTGACTTTAAATAGAACAGGGGCAACAGCTTGGAGTCTTATTTCTCCCAAGAGTCCTGAATTCTGGCTTGAAGGTTTGAATGGACATCAATTTGCACTTACTTCCTTCAACTTGACGGAAATGATAGGCGATGGAGAGAGTTTCTTTCGTGCCAGATACACTGGTTTCTTCACTCCGCCTGAAACCCCTGGACTTGGAACACTTACATCTCAGGGAGAGTTCGATATAGAAGGTTCTACCTTCTCTGCTTCGCTTAGAGCCGTTCCCACTCCCGCTCTAGTACCAGCTGCCCTCGGCTTCGGTGCGGCAATGCTGCGTAAGCGCAAAGAAGAAGAGGCAGGGAAGGAGACGGCTGAAGCAAAGGCATAAGGCGACAATCTCCTCCTTGTCCTGATTCTCACGCTGGATGTTTGAAAAGATACGATGCCTGCTGTGTCAATTGCTTCTCAAACCTCTGAGCGCTCAGATCTGCGACTTCTTTAAGAAGTCGCAGATCTGACTCCTTAAACCAGTGACATTCGGTTCAGGCTATTTGTTCCACTGGTGATGCGTAAGTTTTGCCTGAGACTTTAGCAAACTCTGCTTCTACTGAGATCTTGCACTAGAGACAGGAGACATTGCACTAGCGCCTTGAGATCAATCTCAGGCTCAAAGCTAAAACTCGTTAAAACGAGTTGGAACGATCTCTGAGTAGGCGTTTGAGTCAGTTTCAACTGACTTGAGCTGTTAGCCCGGAATTGATTCCAGGGCGAGTCATCGGGCAACAGATCAGCTTGGTGCAAAACCTGAATCTACCTTCGTTTTTGTTTTTGGATTACTTCTACCTCTGGTATTTTCTATGACTTCTATTCCTGCTTCCATGTCTGGTGCTGCCCGTCCTGAGCGGACGAGGGGCATTTGTCAAATCGTGGGTTTTGTTTGTCTGTTTGGCTTTGCGCTAAATATGCTGGTGCTGTTTTTGCCGCCTCAAATCGGTGATGCGGCATGGCGGATTGGCTTTTTGCAGCAGTTTGGCGATCGCAGCCTAGTCCTATTAATTGGAGCCGCACTTACCATTGCGGGTAGTCTTGATAGCCGCCGCTGGTCGCGGCAGTTCTCACTATTTTGTCTATTCTTAGGTGGAGTTTATCTGATTACCTGTTTGCTCGTGGTCAAAGATACACTCAGCTTGCGGCAGGTCGCCCTGAGCAACATCAGCGCTCAGGAAACTCAGGTGCAAAATGAGATTCGCAATGCTCAATCTAACCCCGCAGCGCTAGGGGAAAACATTACGTTAGAAGATTTGCAGCGAGCTTCTCAAACCCTGTCAGGGCAAGCCACCGTTGTTAAGCAAGCTGCTCAAACAACCGTGCTAAAAACCGGAATCACTAGCGTAATTAACTTAGTGGCGATCGGGCTGGGACTCATCGGTTTGGGTCGCTATGGAATGTCTACACGCCAGCGGTAATTGATCATGAAAGTGAAGACGATAAACACTGCGGAATTTTGGCTGCACAAAAGCCTGGAAAGCTTTCATAGTCGCATGGTAACGCTAGGACTGTTTGTCGTTGCCTGCTACCTGCCCCTCTGGTTGACCAAACTGGTCGTGGGAACGCTGCACGGCGGCGGCGCAATTTTTACCGCTGCGGCTCTGGTGTTGGGGCTTCATCGCCTGTGGCAGCAGCGGCAGGAGTTGGCAGGTCTGGAGGTGAATGAGGGCGATCGCACGTTAGGGTATTTCCTCATTGGAATTAGCCTACTGCTGTTGCCCCTAGGCTTCTCAACTCTCTGGATTCAGCGAGTGGTCTGGCTTCAGGCATTTGCAGGGATTGCCCTAAGTTCCTGGGGAGCCACAGTGTTTGGACGTTACCCCATTCCCACTTTCCTGATTGTGCTGGGACTTTTTCCAGAACCCACTGCGGTTGGCGTGACGCTCTGGCAAACTTTTACTCCACCTCAAATGTTAGAAAGGTTAATGGCATGGAGTGGCACGATTGGCTTAAAGGCAATCGGTCAACCCGCTGTGCTGCTTAACCCAGTCTCCATTGCGCTCCCTGGAGGAGCCGTTGAAGTGAACTGGGGATGCAGCGGTTTTGATATGGCAACTGTGATGGCGATCGCCAGTCTTGTAGTTGGGTTAGCCATTCGAGAGGCGATCGCCAAAGTCACTCTCATGGTGGTCATTGGAATTGCCCTGGCACTCATCGCTAATGTTCCTCGAATTATGCTGCTGGCACTTTCAGAAGCCTATTGGGGCAAGGGCGCATTTGACTTCTGGCATGGCCCCTGGGGTGGGCAAATTTTTGCCGGAACAATTTTCACAATTTACTATTATGTCGTCATGGCAATTCGCAAAAACATACTTCAAGTCGCTCACACTAGCTAAAAGTAACTGCTTTTAGGAATGAAATTAAATAAATTACGCCTTTTATGGGATAGGCATCCTGCATATTCAATTAGGTGAAACATCACTGTAGAAATTTAAAAGTTCCCTTCTCAAGGCTACTGTGTACACACAAGTCTTCTAATCCAGTCAAACGCTGGGTTTGATCCTCCCTAACCCTCCTTAAAAAGGAGGGAACTGAACTCAAAATCCCCCTTTTGAAGGGGGATTTAGGGGGATCGAGCCGGATTTTGGACTCTAGTACAAGATGTGTGTACACAGTAGCTTCTCAAGGGTGTTTAGGGGGATCTTCACAGACGTACTAAACAACCAAAAAGCTTCCAAGAAATCTCGTAAATTTCTTGAAAAAGTGGAAAAAAGTTCTTGATACTTCTCAAATTCCCTGTAATAGTATTCAAGTAAGTAAAAGGGTTGCATTTTTAACAGACTGGTTCAGCAATTTCTACGGAAATCAAGATGGGTTGCAAACCTACTAATTGATGATTAAATTCAAGCCACAAACCTTGATTTCCTACAGCTAAATAACTCAAAGCTTGAATGTAGGAGTTGGGCTTCGATGGTCATTTGATCTCAGTCCCTCCACCGTAACCTTCTAATGTTCCTCGTTAACCGAGGGGGAGGTCGAATTGCAGAAAAGGTGTAACCGAAATCGGAAGCGCTCAAAGCGACGGGCAATCTTTTGCCCCACTCACAACTGTGTGCTGGATAGTGTAAGTCAAAAACATTCGTTGTTTGCCGACCGACCCGGACAGCTTCAAGAGCGAGGCATCAGCCGCCGTAACGCCTTAATGTTAGTTGCAGATCAGTCAGCCGTCATGCTCACAGGTGAGTGGCTAGAAGCATTCTGGTGTGCAGAATGTCAGGAAACTCGCTGGTATCATGTCCGCAAACAGGAGAGAGAAAACTCTTCTCAGGCAGCATCCTATCACCTATCAATTGCCCCCTCTGAACTTTGGCAGCAGGTGACAGGCGTAATCCACCCTCGCGGCAATCCCTCGGTTAGTGAGTTTACTCGTAGACAGTCTCGAATGCTGCGCCACAATCAAATCAAAGACTTTAACTTCACGATTTAACCTCATGGCGATCGAAGCTGTAAAACAGTTTAGAGCAACACTAAATACCCCTGCCTATCGCCTGATTGTGGCGACTGCCAATCGAAACTGGTCATTGTTAGCCGTTACTCTACTCACCAATTTACTTAGTGCTTTACTAGAGGGCAGTACACTGGGTGTTATTTATCTAGCAATTTCGCTACTGTCAGATGGAGCGCAAGAGCAACAGTTGCCTGCGGTGGTAGAGCGATCGCTCTCAATCATCTCCCTCCCCAACGAACTCCTGTTTCTAGCACTGCTAGGAGTTGCCGTACTACTACAAACTCTGCTAGCCCTCAGCAACTACGCCAACAAAGTCGGAGCCGCCTACCTGTCAGCCCGAGCGCAACCCCAAGTCACAGGGCGCGTGTTCGAGCAAATCATGTCCTTTAGCTTTGCTTGCGCCAGTCACTACAAAATCGGTGATCTGGTGATGTTTGCAAACAATTCAGCCTTCGCTGTAAACAACCAGATCCAAACTCTAAATGGTTTGATTGTTAGTCTCACATTTAATATTGTCTATGCCGTAATTCTGGTTAGCCTATCGCCTTTACTAGCACTAGTGGCTGTTGTCCTAGCTGTTGTCATAATTGTTGTTCAGCGACAGCTGCTACCTCGGTTACGGGCAACGGCTCACCAATTGAATTCTACGCAAGTAGAGTTGAGCAAACGGATGACGGAGAATATTCAAGCCTTGCGCTTGCTGCACACCTTTGGTACCCAACAACGGGCAACCGATGAAGTAACGCTACTATTACAAGAAGTGCAGACTCAGCTACAGCAACGGGCAAAAATATTTCATCTGCCGGAGCCAATTTTAGACGTTCTGCCTATTCTGTCTCTCGCTATTCTGGCAGCACTAGCCTATGGCATGAGTGATGCATCGGAAACGATTTTGCCGCTGTTAGTCACGTTCTTATTAGCGCTACAGCGGTTATCAGTCCGTCTGCGGGGCGTAGCTGGAGCATTTACTCAACTGGCAGACAATAGCGCCAATATGCAACGACTCAACAGTATTCTGGAAACTAGCGACAAACAGTTTGACATAGTTGGGGGTGAACAGTTTGAGTCCTTGCAGACAGATATCTGCTTTGAAGAAGTGAGCCTCTCTTACACTAATGATCACTCTCCAGCATTGCAAAACTTAAGCTTTAGGATTCCTAAGAACCAAGTGACAGCTCTGGTAGGACAATCAGGAGCGGGAAAATCTTCGATTGTGGATCTACTAATTGGGCTATACCAGCCGAGTTTTGGACAGATTACTGTAAATGGAAAAAGCCTGCACAACTACAACCAGGTAAGCTGGCGGCAGCACATTGGCGTAGTCAGTCAAGATACATTTATCTTCAACAGCAGCATTCTAGATAACCTTCGCTACGGTAGACCCAACGCAACATTTGGGGATGTGGTAGAAGCAGCTAAAGCAGCCCAAGCACATCAGTTTATTGTAGATATGCCTGATGGCTACGAAACGATTGTAGGTGAGCGTGGCTATCGCCTATCAGGGGGACAACGGCAGCGACTAGCGCTAGCCAGAGCAATTTTGAAACAGCCAGACGTTTTGATTTTAGATGAAGCAACTAGTGCGTTAGACAGCGAATCTGAGCGATTGATCCAGCAAGCACTAGCTGAGTTTCAACAAAACCGAACTGTAATTGTTATTGCTCATCGCTTATCTACAATTGCTGAAGCCGACCAAATTGTAGTTTTGGAGAAAGGGCAGCTTGTAGAGGTAGGAAGCCACAATATGCTGATGAGAAAGCAGGGGCGATATGCTCACTACTGGAACTTACAAACCCAAGGAGCTGTTGTTTGAGCAGGAACAGCATATCCTTGGTGAGAATTTAGCCTCTGTTAAAACGCTGTTTTCCACAGAAACACATAACGATGATCCCCAAAATTATTCATAGAATCTGGATTGGCAACTCTGAAATGCCGCCCGAGTTTCAAAAGTTCTGGAAAACTTGGAAGTACTTTCATCCAGGCTGGGAGTTTTTTGACTGGGATGATAGCAATATACAAAATCTCTCCTTATATCCATTGATAACGCAGGTAAAAGTACCTGCTGCTGCCGCAGATATTGCAAGATACGAACTACTGTATCGTTATGGAGGTATTTATGTTGACTGTGATCTTGAATGCAAAAAAAACGTAGAAGAATTAATCTGGAATGCAGATTTTGTTGTATGTAATGAAAACGATAACTTTGGATGTCTTTGCTCTAATAGCTTTTTTGCTGCCGAAACCACACATAAAATACTTGAAAAAGCAGTCAATGAATTATTAGAAACTGATATTGGTACAATTAATAGCTCGAGCCCTGCTGCTGTCACAGGACCATATTTCTTTAGAAGAATTATTAATAATTACAGAGTTAAGATTTTACCCACGGAAACTCTTTATCCTTATATGCACTTCAAAAGGGACTATTACAGATTTGCTCCCGATAAAATTTATGCTATTCATCATTGGCATAATAGCTGGCTACCTCTTGACTCGCTCAAATGGTTGGCGGAACGTCAACTACTGAATGGAGACTACTTGAGTTGCTTGGAGACTTGTCACAAAGTTAGTTGTCGATTTGGTTCTGACACGCAAATTTCCCTGATTTCATCCAAATCGACCCAAGCAATTCGTCAACGCAAGACGATCTTGAAGCTTCTTAGAAAGCCTCTTTTTGAACCCATGCTGATTTACTTTCAAGATCTTGCTATTTCTCGGATTCTTCTAAAGGAGGAAAGTCAGGCTAACAGCAGAAAAAGTAGTTTGCAATCTCTTCTAGGAAGAGCCATGAAAAAAATCAATAGAAAGATTATCAATAGCAACTTTTTTAAGGTGCATTCTAATCATTTATTAGATTACGCATTTGCAAATTTATCTGCTAATAAAGTTATTTTTTTTGGCACTCTGGATGAAGGTTCATCAAGTATTTTAAATTTATACATCGAGGAATATCAGAATGTCATCGTGACTATTTTTAATTCTGTCGAGGACGAACTTCACATTACTCAATCCGATATCCTTCAAGTTGATGTTGATGGCTATGATGAAGTTCTTCTAAAAGAATTGCTAAAATACTCTTCTCCAAAAATAATTTTGCTTCAACTCTTTGAAAAGTTCTCAAAAGAGAGAGAAAAGATTTTAAGCTTCTTAAGAAGTGAAGGATATTTCATTTTTATGTCCTCAGGTTCTCAAACTCTAACTGCCTGCCAGCGCCAAACTTTTTATGATTTTTGTCTTCATATGTCTACTCATTATTCTATGTTTCCAGAACTTTAGATAGCAGTGAAGTGGTTTAGATACCATAATTTTTGCTTCAAGCTCAAATCTCAACTGGTCTAAAACTGAAACATGAAGGTACTACATATTAATCGCTCGGATATAGCGGGAGGAGCTGCATTAGCTGCGTATCGTTTACATCAGCAACTACTTCAGCAGGGAATTGATTCCAAACTCCTGGTTGGACAATCTCTAACAAAGGATGAGCAGGTCAGTGAAATAGCTAGCTCTGGTCGAATTGCTCACTATGTCAACAAGTTTACGTATCCACTGGGACTAAATTATCTCAATATTACAAGTAGCTTTCACTTACAAAAGAATCCTGTTTTTGCAGAAGCAGATGTTGTTAACCTACACAATATTTTAGGTAACTATTTTAACTATCTGGCGATCGCCAACATCTCAAATCTCAAACCTACTGTCATTACGCTTCATGACATGTGGTACGCGACAGGACACTGTGCCTACAGCTATGACTGCAACCGCTGGATACAAGGATGCGGAAAATGCCCTTATCCAGATACCTATCCTGCGATTAAGCGAGACAATACTCACTTGGAGTGGAAGATCAAGAACTGGATCTATGACCGCTCAAAGTTGACGATTGTGGCACCAAGTCGGTGGCTTGAAGAAGTTGCAAAGAAAAGTATCCTGAATAAGTTTGAAGTTCATTGCATTCCCTATGGAATTGAAACCGATGTATTTAAGCCAATTGACCCTGAACTCTGTCGGCAAGCTTTAGGTATTGACGTAAAACGGAAAATTATTTTCTTTGCCGCCGCAAATCTTGAGGATAAGCGCAAAGGATTTCATCTTCTACTAGAAGCTCTAAAGCTTTTACCTCAAGTTTTGAAGCAAGAGATATTATTGCTTACTCTTGGCAGCAGTGATTACTATCAGTATCAAGACCTTGGCGTTCCAACAATTCATTTGGGCTATGTCAGTAATGACAGAATTAAATCAATAGCCTATTCCGCTGCTGATCTGTTCGTTTTTCCAACTCAGGCAGACAATCTACCTCTAGTGCTTCAAGAAAGCCTAGCTTGCGGTACGCCAATGGTATCCTTTCGAGTTGGTGGAGTTCCAGATTTGGTACGCCCTGGAATCACAGGTTATCTGGCTGAACCAGATAATGTAGCGGATTTGAAAGATGGAATAGTTCAATTGCTTGAAAACTCAGATGTAAGGGCTGCAATGTCAGAAAAGTGCCGTGAACTTGCCATTACTGAATACTCACCTGCACTACAAGCTCAGCGGTATCAACAGCTTTACAAAAGCCTGTTAGCGAATAAAGATAAATCAGCTAGAGGTTCAGAATGCCTTTAAACTCTATTTCTTCACAAGCGAACTCTTCTCCCTCTACTTCTGAGTATGAAACCTACCCTAAGATTTCTATAATCACTCCTTCATACAATCAAGGAAGCTTTATTGAGGCTACGATTCAGTCTGTTCTCTCGCAAAATTATCCCAATCTGGAATACATCATTATTGATGGGGGAAGTACTGACCAAACAATAGAGATTATCAAAAAGTATCAAAGTAGTCTTACTTGCTGGGTTAGCGAATCCGATAGAGGACAATCCCACGCTATCAACAAAGGATTTGACCGTGCAACAGGTGAAATCATGGCATGGCTTTGTGCTGATGATCTATATCTTCCTAATGCGCTATTTACCATTGCCGACCACTTCAAAGCGCATCCTAAAGATGAATTGATTTATGGAGACGGTTGGAAGATTGATGAGCAAGGAAATATTCTTTTCAAATTCACTTCTTCCCCCACAACGACTTTGAATGAACTCTGTAAATGGTGTTATGTTTTCACTCCAGGAACATTCTGGCGGCGATCGCTCTGGCAAAAAGTTGGTAGTTCAGTTGATGAGAACCTGAATTACATTATGGACTGGGATTTGATTATTCGCATGGCACGCGAACGTATGCCAGTAAAGGTAGTTGGTGACATCACAGCAGTTAGAGTTCATGCTCAGAGTAAAACTAACATGGGGGTGAGTGGAGACGCTAAGTACAAAAAACAGAGAGACTTAGAAGTGGCAAAGCTCAGCCGCAAATATGCTGGGTCGTTCTGTTTCAACAGCATCGCTTACGAGCTAAAAAGAATTGCTGAAATTTCTGAAAATCTTCGTTCACCAAAAATTGTGCAAAAGGTTATAAGCAGAATCCTGTACTCTCCGCTGAACACCTACTGTACAGTTTCAGGCAATCCTAAATCCGCTATCCTTAATAACTGATCCGCTCTACTGTATCTTCTTCATCTAAAAGCTCATGTCTATGTTGATTGAGCCTTCTTTGCCACGAATTAGTATCATTACACCCTCGTATAACCAGGGGCACTTCATAGAAGAAACAATCCAATCTGTTCTCTCGCAAAACTATTCCAATTTGGAGTACATCATTATTGATGGTGGCAGTACAGATAATACCGTAGAAATCATCAAGAAGTACGAATCCTCAATCACTTACTGGGTGAGTGAACCCGATCGCGGTCAAACTCACGCTATCAATAAAGGACTGGAAAGAGCAACAGGTGAGATTCTCGCATACTTGAACAGCGATGATTATTACTTACCAGGGACACTTCACGCTGTTGCAGAATATTTTGTGAATCATCCTGAAATCGACTTGTTACATGGACGTTGCAGCTATGTGAATGCTGAAGGAAAACCTATTGGAGAGCAGTTCGCCGACATTCACACTTTTGAGGAAATTGTTGACCTGTGGGGAGTATGGTGGCAAGGACGACAATTTGTGCAACCCGAAGTTTTTTGGACGAAACAAATTGGCGATCGCGTCGGTTTATTCAATGAATCACTTTATTTTGTAATGGATTACGAGTACTGGTGCAGAATTCTATTGGCTGGAGGGAAGGTAGGTAGCGTTGATCGCCTCTTAACCTGTTTCAGGTTTACCGATACTCAAAAATCTAATCAGAGTGAAAAGGTAGCAGAGGAACTTCTCCAGGTTGTTCAGCCCTGGCTGTGGAGTTTATCAACTCCTATTTCCTGGCAGAAGCGGTTGAGTCTACAGGGCTGCTGGCTTTATCAAGCTATTTTGCTTAAACAGATAGAACAATCAGTTTCAAAGGGCGATCCTAAGCTGCTGAGATGGTTAAAGTCGGCTATCACAGTTCTTCAAAATCCCCAAATTCTTCTAATTCCTGGTTTTCATTCAAGAGCAAGTCAATATTTTGGTCGGTTGCTTTCAGTTCATTGATTTAGTGTCATTCTCTGAACAGATGCTTAAATTGGCAAGTGAAGCACAAACCCTGGCAACACTGGCTCACCCGATAACTCAACTGGGAATGAAAAAGTCTCCTTTGCCTGATTCAACCGATAAACCTCTACCTGTTCATCCTGTGGATTGATCAGCCAGCCGAGTTGCAGCCCGTTGCTTAGATATTCCTGCATTTTGTCCCGTAGCGTTTCCAAATCATCTGTGCGACGCAATTCAATCACAAAATCTGGGCAGAGTGGCGGAAACTTTTCCTGTTGTTCGAGCGTTAGGGCATTCCATCGATCGAGTTGAACCCAGGCTACATCGGGCGATCGATCCCCTTGTACAATCTAAAAATCATTGAAGAACTGAACACCTTCCCAGTTTCGTCCATTCATTCCATAACCACACCCAATAGGCAATTATGAGAAGATAGACGGAAGTTGCGCTGTAAGGGAAAACCCGATTATGAAGGATCTCACCAAACCTGCGCTCGACCTGATCCTCTACCCAGACTCCGACGGTCAACCCATGACGGAGAGCGATGCCACCCGCGATTACCTGATCTATTGTGTTGAAGTCCTACGGCTCTACTTCCAAAGCCGTCGAGATGTCTACGTCTCTGGTAACTTATTTATCTACTACGAAGAAGGGAATCCCCAGGCGGTCGTTTCCCCTGATGTGTTTGTCGTATTCGGGGTCAGTGCCCAAAAGCGCCGGAGCTACAAGGTTTGGCAAGAGAACGGTCAACTGCCTAGCTTTGTAATGGAGATTACATCTAACAGCACCAAACGCAAGGATGAGGTAGAAAAGCCCCAACTCTACGCCGGTCTGGGCATTCAGGAATATTTTCAGTATGACCCCACCGCAGACTATCTCAAGCCTCAGTTGAAAGGGGCTCACCTCATTGATGGGGTTTATCAACCACTGCCCCTAAAGGTTAATTCAAGCGGAATCTCCTTCATTCACAGTCAAGTGCTGGGACTGGATTTACAACTCCAAACCCCAAACTTGGTATCCGGCATCCAGTCGTTGCCGCTGGAGTTGCGATTTTATGATCCTCAAACCGGGGTGAAGTTGTTGAGCCTTCAGGAGACGGAACAAGCACGAACTGAAGCAGAACAGGCACGAACTGAAGCAGAACAGGCACGAACTGAAGCAGAACAGGCGCGAACCGAAGCAGAGCAGGCGCGAGAACAAGCCATCCAGAAAGCAGAACGTTTAGCAGCACAATTACGAACGTTGGGCATTGATCCAGATACCGTGCTGTAGCTCGCGGATTAAACCGTGTTTTGAATCGTTGCCTCAACCCGTGAAGAATGATGACTTCCACCAGACAACCCTCTCCTGCAATTCTGCCCCTGGAAAACGGCGATCGCCTCACTCGTCAGGAGTTTGAGCGTCGCTATGAAGCTATGCCTCATCTTAAAAAAGCAGAACTGATTGAAGGAGTCGTCTACGTGCCTGCTGCACTCAGATATCGCAAACACGGTAAACCTCACAGTGACGTTATGGGTTGGCTGTTTATTTATGCTGCTGCTACTCCTGGAGTTGAAGCCGCTGACAACACTACCGTTCGGTTAGATCCGGACAACGACCCTCAGCCCGATGCCTTGCTGCGAATTGAAGAAGCCTATGGAGGACAATCCCGCATTAGCGACGATGACTATGTGGAAGGCGCACCGGAGCTAATTGTAGAAATTGCAGCAAGCAGTGCCTCCTATGATTTGCATGACAAACTCAATGTCTACCGTCGCAATCAAGTGCAGGAATATATCGTTTGGCGAGTTGGCGATCGCGCAATTGACTGGTTTAGCCTTCAATCAGAGCGATATACGTCTCTACATCCAGACGCAGCAGGTGTGATTCAAAGCCGTATCTTTCCAGGTCTCGATTTACCTGTTGAGGCAATGCTGAGCGGTGATTTAGCCAAAGTGTTAGCCGTCGTTCAACAAGGTGTAGTGAGCGATCGCCATCAAGACTTTGTGACGCAGTTCGCTACACAAACTCCTAAAAACAGTCTGTAACTCCATCTCAGTGGCATAATGGAGGCAACGCCGAACTGCCGAGGAACCTGTCGTATGGTTGAAACCACCGGACTACCCTCTGATCGCATCTTCTACCCCGACTCCGATGGACAGCCGATGACCGAAAGCGATGCCACACGCGACTACCTGCTGTATTGTGTTGAGGTATTGCGGCTGTATTTCAAGAGTCGCCCTAATGTTTATGTTTCCGGCAATTTGTTCATCTATTACGAAGAAGGGAATCCCAAAGCATCGATTTCTCCTGATGTGTTCGTAGTTTTTGGGGTTAACAATCGCAAGCGTCGTAGCTACAAAACCTGGCAGGAAGGCGGTAAACTGCCTAACTTTGTAATGGAAATCACCTCTCGCACCACTAAACGGCAGGATGAAGAAGACAAACCACGATTGTATGCCAGCTTAGGTGTTGAAGAGTACTTTCAGTATGACCCCACCGCAGACTACCTCAAGCCCCAATTGCGAGGCTTTTGGTTGAGCGATCGCACTTACCAACCATTGCCGCTGCAAACCACACCAGAAGGTATTCAATACATCCACAGTCAGGTTTTGGGACTAGACTTACAGTTGTATTCCCCCTACTTTGAATTGGGTATCGCACCATTAGCTCAGGAACTTCGTTTTTATGATTCAAAAACAGGGACTAAACTACTGAGCCGCGACGAGTTAGAACAGGTTCGTGAGGTATTGCAACAGGAAAACGAGACGCTCCAGCAAGAACGAGATACCGCTCAGCAGGAACGGGATGCCGCTCAGCAACGAGCAGAGGAACTCGTGGCACGATTACGAGAACTGGGTGTCGAGCCAGAATAGCTTCCGCTGAACTGTTTGGTAGAATATGCATTCAAACCTGTATTGGGCCGCTGGCTACGCTGGCAAGATCCGAATAGAATCTGGATTCCCACAGCGAACGGGTAGCGCAAGAGCGTCAGCGGGCAGATCAGGAGCGTCCAGCGGGCAGGGCGATGGGCAAAATGGTTGAGGCAACTAGGAACCGAATTTCACATAACTCAATAGAATCTGGTTTACAAAAGTGGGTACTGCTCCCGCCTAAACGGAGCCTATGCCACCAGAAACGATTGTAAACCTGGGTAGTTCTCTACAAGAATTTGAAAGTCAATCAGCTTAGAGGAAAAACTCACGATGTCACTTGGCTCTCTGGTATTGCAGGTTCGCCAAAAATATGAACACGGTTTCCAAACGGCTCACTTTCGAGATACCGTTCGCTTTCGCATTCTTGACACGAAACCTATCCTAGACACCACCGATCGCTCCTGTGAAATTCACGTTCTCACTTACGAGAAAGATTGGCTCAATCTCATCTGGGCACTCAAAACTTTTTATCACTATTCGGGTCGCCGCTACGCTCTCTGTATTCATGATGATGGAACTCTTACGGCAGACAATCGCGCCACTCTACAGCACCACTTCCCCAATGCCCGAATCATCGATCGCCCTACTGCCGACCAGGATGTGCTTGCTAAATTAGCCGACTATCCTCGCTGTCTGGAGTTTCGTAAAACGAATCATCTCTCCCCCAAGGTGTTTGATTTTGCGGCCTATTTGGAGAGCGATCGCATGTTATTACTCGATAGCGACGTTCTCTTTTTTGCAGAACCGACAGCACTACTTCAGCAAATTGAGGATTCTAACTATCGGCTTAACACGGTTAATGGTGATGTCAGCAGTGCCTATACGGTCGATCCGGCAATCGTTCAACAGAAGTTTGGATTTGAAGTGATTGATCGGTTCAACTCTGGTCTGGGACTGATTCACAAAGACTCACTCAACTTTGACTGGATTGAAGAATTTCTAGCTTTGCCTGATATCCTGGGGCATTTCTGGCGGATTGAACAAACCCTGTATGCCTTGTGTAGCTGCCGCTTTGGAGCCGAGCTACTACCACCCGAATATGATGTGCATCTTGAAGGCGACATCAACGGTGCGCCCAGTCGTCACTATGTTGGCAGGATTCGTCACCTGATGTACGGCGAAGGAATTCGCCATTTGACAAAATCTGGTTTTCTTAAACAGCTAGGTGCTTAAGCAAGCATCTGTTTCTCTAAATGCAAGTTCTCATGATGCCGGATTATCGAGCTGATAATCCTTACCAAACTCTTTTATCTGCTGCATTACAGCAAGCAGGAGCGACTGTTCAATTTCCTATTGGATATCGGCGTGTATTGCCAATTTATAGAGCAATTAAAACAAGCCCTGAACCAATCGCCGTGCTGCACTTGCACTGGCTTGATCAATATCTCAAGGGGAATAACATCTTTGTTAAGCTCGTCTACTGTCTCAAATTTTTAATCGACATCCTATTCACTCGATGGGCAGGAGTTAGGGTCATCTGGACGATTCACAATGTTGTATCTCACAATGCTAAATTTCCTCATTTAGAACTGTGGACACAACGGCTATTGGTCAAGCTCATCGATTGTGCAATCGTACATCACACGACTGCTGTTGATGAAACGTGTCAATCTTACAGGCTTCTTCCCTCAAAGGTGGCGGTTATTCCTCACGGACACTATCGAGACGTTTATCAGCCTGCGATCGCTCCATCGATAGCCCGCCAGCAACTTGGATTGCCTGAGTCTGGCAAAATTTATTTGAACCTGGGTATGTTAAAACCTTACAAGGGAATTGAATACCTGTTGCAACTGTGGAAACAGCAAGCAATTTTAGGAGATAGCATTCTGCTGATTGCAGGTAAAGCCTGGGATGATGGCTATGGTCAAAGCCTTGTAGAGCAAGCCTCTACAGCAAATAACATTATTCTCCAAAATACGTTCATAGAGGATGATCAGATCCATCTATACTTTAGTGCAGCCGATGTTGTCGTTCTACCATTTGAACGTATCCTAACCTCCGGTAGCCTGATTCTGGCAATGTCCTACGGCAAACCTGTGATTGCGCCCCGACTAGGCAGCATCCCTGAAACAATCGGTGCAGCAGATTGGTTATTGTATGACCCCACTGAAGAACAAGGCTTGTTGTACGCGATTAAGGAAAGCACACAATTTGATTTAAAGGCTTTGGGGCAGATCACCTGTGAAATGTGCGATCGCTTAGATTGGGGGGCGATCGCCCAGAAGACACTCCAAATCTATCAAAACAGCTAAACCTGCCCTCAACCAAACATCAACCCTTTCTCCAACCTCCTTCAATCTTGCTTCACCTCATCGAGTAGAATATGAGTATCTCTGAATGCGATGTCTAAGAGGCTACAAGCCATGCCAGATCCAGTCCTGGAGAATCAACAACTTGCAGCAGAGGCTGAGGACGAGGAGCAAATTTATGCACCCACTCAGGATGATTTACCCTGCGATGACGGCATCCCAATGGAAACCTACCGCCACAAACTGCAAATGGACATCCTCATGGATGCTTATGGCAACTGGCTAACCGCAACGCAACAACAGGGATTTATTGGCGGCAATATGTTTGTCTACTTTAATCCTGACCAAGTACGCAACCAGGATTACCGAGGGCCGGATGTCTTTGTTGTAAAGGATGTTCCCTCAGGAGAGCGGCGCAGTTGGGTAGTCTGGCAAGAAGGGAAAGCACCCGATGTCGTAATTGAGTTACTCTCACCCAGCACGGCTAAACGCGATAAAACAAAGAAAAAGCAGATTTATCAAAAACAGTTACGAGTGACAGAATACTTCTGGTACGACCCCTTCAACCCAGAAGATTTTGCCGGATTTGATCTGCAAGCAGGAGTTTACCACCCCTTAAGCTTTGATGATCAGCAACGATTGATGAGCCAACAGCTTGGGTTGGCGCTGGTTCGCTGGCAGGGAATTTACAAGCAGGTTGAGACAGTTTGGTTGCGATGGGCAACGCTAGAAGGTGAATTACTGCCAACTGACGGAGAGTTAGTCCAGCAAGAGCGGCAAAGAGTTGAAGAAGAACGGCAAAGAGCCGATCGCCTTGCTGCCAAGCTGCGAGAACTGGGTATTGATCCAGATCAGCAGTAACTATTACAAATCCTTGAATAAGTTTTTTCAAGTGGACAAGATCTTGAAAGTATTATGAATTGTTTGACGCAGTTGAGCTTTCCCAGAACTGACTTTGTTAGAAGTTATCAATCTGTTGAATCCAGGCATATTGAAGCCTTACGGGGGAATTGAGCGTCTACCGAAACTGCAGGAAGTGGAACAGATGATTCTAAGAGAACAATATCTAACTGATAGGTAAAACTTTAGTTTGAAGGCATTGTAAATCTCGCAAAGCATATGCGATCGCTTGGATTAAAGGGCGATCGTACAGAGATGTTTTTGGTGCATCAAAGAAGATTTGTATCAAGCTTATCAGGATAATACTTGAAATTGAAGAACTTTAGGAATTTGCTTAAGTCAATTACTTTCAGGATTTGTTTATGAAATCGCCCAAAATCACCCTGCTTACTTGTACCCACAATGGGGAGAGAACCCTTGAACAGACTCTAGAAGCGATCGCCAATCAAACCGATGTTCCCAGGGATATCTTTGAGGTTCTTGTAGTTGACAACGCTTCTAGCGATCGCAC
>JAAUQZ010000007.1 GCA_012033355.1 Leptolyngbyaceae cyanobacterium RM1_406_9
TGGAGATGTCACGATCTTGAATAAGACTGATTTGGCAGATCCAGACCAAATCCAGAACCTGGAAGCTTATATTCATACGGTCAAAGAAGGTGCCAGAATCCTGCACAGTCAGCATGGAAAAGTACCGTTGCCGCTGATTTTAGATGTGGGCTATAACAACCCAGAAGCCTATGCCAATTTAGTTCAGGAAGAGATTGAACGAACCCAGCAGGATCACTCACACGAAGCGCATCATCATGACCATGATCACCCCGCTCATGATGACCATCACGATCATACTCATCACCCTCACGAACACCATCATCATCACTCCGATCATCTGGACAATGATGGCTTTGTGTCCGTTGCGTTTGAAAGCGATCGCCCCTTTGACGTGAAAAAGTTTGAAGTGTTTTTGCAAGAACAGTTACCCAAAGAAGTATTCCGGGCAAAAGGGATTCTCTGGTTCAAAGAAAGCGACTTACGCAACGTCTTTCAACTCAGCGGTCCTCGCTTTGACCTGCAAGGCGAAGAGTGGCGGAGTGCTCCTAAGAACCAACTAGTCTTTATCGGGCGCAATCTAAACGCTGACACGCTACGGCAGCATTTAGCAAATTGTCTTGCCTATTAGCGAGTCTTTCAGCAGTGCAGTTGTCTGCTGGAGGGAGGGGTATTGCGTGCCTTACCCCTCATCCTTACGACTGATGTTCCTAACCCAGTTTCACTCATGACACTATCCTTTTCTCCTGACGATATCCGCCAGCAAGCGGTAATCACTGAATCAAAAGCGCCTGTCTCTGAAGCGGAAATGCAACAGGCTGTTCGCACATTGCTATTAGGCATGGGTGAAGACCCCGATCGCGAAGGGTTGCGTGACACTCCCAAACGAGTCGTCAAAGCACTCAAATTCCTCACATCTGGCTACCAGCAATCCCTGGATGAATTGCTCAATGGAGCCGTATTCCACGAAGATGCCAATGAAATGGTGTTGGTGCGAGATATTGACCTATTTAGCTCCTGTGAACATCACATTCTGCCAATTCTGGGACGCGCCCACGTCGCCTATATTCCCAATGGTAAAGTTATTGGCTTATCCAAAATTGCCCGGATCTGCGAAATGTACGCCCGTCGTCTGCAAGTCCAGGAACGCCTGACGCAACAGATTGCGGATGCCCTGCAAGGCTTACTCAAACCGCAGGGTGTTGCCGTTGTGGTGGAAGCTACCCATATGTGTATGGTGATGCGGGGTGTACAAAAGCCCGGTTCCTGGACAGTGACTAGCTCGATGCAGGGCGTGTTCGCTGACGATGCCAGGACACGTCAAGAGTTTATGGATCTGATTCATCATCGTCCATCCTTCCATTAAGTAGTCAATAGGGGAGTAGGGAATGGGGAATGGGGAATGGGGTTAAATACCTTGATTCCTGCAACTCTCTACTCTCTACTCCCTACTCCCTACTCCTTCTTTCCCTACCACTCCCCACCCCCTCCATGTCTTAGCTCCCAAGTGCAGATACCAAACTTCCTGTCACCATCATCACTGGCTTTTTAGGAAGCGGTAAAACAACCCTGTTAAACTACATCCTGCAAAACTTTGAAGCCTATAAAGTCGCTGTTTTAGTCAATGAATTGGGTGACATTAACATTGATATAGCCATCCTGAATGGATTGTGAGAGGCGCACCCCGGAGGGGTGCGCCTCTCACAACCTACTCTTCTTACAACCGATTTAGGACTGCTATAGAACAACTTAAGTTCAATGAACAGGGTTTGATTCCAGCGATCGCCCAAGATTATCTGGACAATACCGTTTTGATGATGGCATGGATGAGCCGTGAATCAATTCAGCGAACCTTAGAAACGAGAGAGGCACACTACTGGAGCCGATCGCGGGCGGAGTTGTGGCATAAAGGTGCAACGTCTGGACACATTCAAAAAGTCAAAGAATTTTATTACGACTGTGATGCCGATACGCTTCTCTTAAAAATTGAGCAGGTAGGTAATGTTGCCTGCCATACGGGAGCCAGAAGCTGTTTCTTTAATCTGATTTTCGCTTCACCCATGCGGTAATCATTGCCAGGATAAACATTCCCAGTAAAGACAGCCCTAACAGAATACGTCCCCCTTCAAACACTCCTGCACCTAATGCCACGAGTGGCGGTTTAGCGATCGCAATACTCAGCACCAATGCAGGTATAAACTTTCGCCACCCCATTTGCGTTAGCCCAACGGCATAGCAAAATTGAATAGGCGGTTCCTGGCAGCACTGGAATCACGATACTGGTCAAACGCAGTAGCAGGACAATAACAGGTGCCCAAATCCCAAATTGAGCTACATCTGCGCGAACTTGTTCAATGCCAACTTGGTTGACAAAGGCGATCGCTAGCCCAATTAGTAAGATGAGCAAGCTGAGTTCCGCAATTTTGACCAGTCGATTTTGCATGAGTATCCAACGCAAGTTCTATTAAACACACAATTCGTTCAGCAGGTTTGCTCAAGTGAAGCTCTGCGTTTGTGGCATCGATCGCCCAATAGGATTCTCCCATTTTCGCCATCCTGGTTTTTACCCGGAGTAATTTCCGATTTGTAATTGCACAATTCGACCAGAGTTCTTGAAGAGTGCTAATGGAATAAACGGAAGCAGTTGTGCCAGAATACTCCAAGCGATCGGCAACCGTTGTGGATAATTCAGAAATTGACTGAGATAGAACTCCTCATGCTTTAACCAAATGTTTGAACTCCAGGTTTCAATTTCGTTGGATTGATCAATTCCCCACTTAAATTCAGCATTCGTTTTCGAGACAGTATCATGCTGCTTGGCACTGCGTGAGCGTTTGCGGTTCATTACATCCAGCAAAACTTCAGCAGGGCTAAAACGAGTGTTAATCTGCTGCAATAACGCCTGATTTTCTGCTTCTGACAGATACATCGATACGCCTTCATAGAGAATCATCATCGGCTGATTCGGTTCTCGCTGAATCGCATCCATCCAGGTGAAGTCTAGAATTGATTTGGCAATGAAGTGATGCCGTTCGGTTTCTTGAAAAAACTTGCGCCGCAGGGCAATTACCTCTGGAAAATCCACGTCATACCAGCGCACTTCACCGTTATCAACCCGCGAGAATCGAGTACACAATCCTGCACCCAAATTCACAATCACAGCAATGGGATGGGTTTCGAGAAAGTTTTGGACGATGCGCTCGATCGCTCTCGCTCGAATCACACAGCCCAACTGCGATGCCCAGCCCTTCTCGTACTTGCTGAAATCATAATCTAGTTGCTCTGCGATCTCGACGGCTTTGCGATCGCTCAAAATCGGATCTGGATGCTGAGTTTCGATTGCACGCGCATACAGCGTGATCATTAGGGTTTCTGGAACCCCTGTAAGCTGGTCGGTTGGTTCTCGAAGTTGCATGGTGAGGAGTTCTTGAAAATAGAGGCATTGTGGTACGATTATTGCAAACTCTTCTCATTTAGGTCAATCATCCAACCTGATTTGCCTCACCATGACACTTATCCTCAACGCATCCGACTGGGACGAATTGCATGAACAGGCTCCTATTACCTGCCGTGACGATCTGGTGCTGGATGACTTTGAGGAACTAACAGGTGTGCCGGAACTTCTAGGATGCGGCTATAGTCGTGCGATCGCTCTGCTGCCTGGAGTAGAGCTGTCATTCTCGGACTTCAACGTGCATCAAGACTTTGTTGCAAAAGTTCCCGTTCACGATCATCCGATTCAGATCGGCGTTTTCCTGTCTGGGGTGCTTTATTTTGATGAGGTTCATCCTAAGTTGGGGGGCGATCGCAGCTATTTCTCCGGCAGCGGCATTTCGCCAACAGTGGCGGAAATCCATCGGGCGGGTGAGCATTTAATCGGTGTGAATATTGAGATTGATCCCGGTGTCTTCAAGGCTCTGGTAATGGAACAGCCGCATCAATCAGAGGTACTGAAGCCATTGTTTAAGGGAGAAGATTGGAAGGAGTCATTCTACCCGTTCGTCACGCCTGCGATTCGTGCGATCGCTCAACGGATATGGGATGCACCCTATCGCGGTGAGCTAAAGCGGCTGTATCTTCAGGCAAAGGTGATGGAATTGTTGGTGATTTATCTGGACTTGATTGCTGATAAACCCAAACAAACTCGTGTACCTGGACTGAAACCAGAGATGATCGCTCGTCTCCATCAGGCGAAAGAGATTTTGACTCGCCAGCTTGCTCATCCACCCTCGTTGTCGGCATTAGCCCGTCAGGTAGGCATGAGCGATCGCACGCTTCAGCGAGGGTTTCGGGAAGTGTTTGGCACGACGGTATTTGGTTATTTGCACACCCTGCGGATGGAGCAAGCCGAACAGCTTTTGCGAAACCGACAGATGCGCGTTTCAGAGGTGGCTCATGCCGTAGGTTATTCCCACCTGGGACATTTTACCGAAGCATTTAAGCGCAGATTTGGTATAACGCCAAAACAATGTCAGAAAGGTGAGAAAGGAACCGTCATGGCACAGATGTAAGGGATGCATTCATCGTAATGCCAAAAAGAACAGAGAGTACCTGATTGAGATCGCTTGGAATGGCGTAGGTGTTGATGTCTTTCTGAATTTGTTTCTCTTGACGTCGCAGCAGCCCAAATTTCCAGGTGTCACCTGTTGTAACGGTGCCATAAAGGAGCGGCGTGGACGAATCTGTCCATTGGTCGAGCGCGATTAGTTCGACAGCAAGCTGAGTGAACCCCCTGGCCAGGTCTGCATTTTTGGCTTCGATCACGAGCAAACTCTGAGGGGTAGGGATGAAATAGTCAAAACTGCCTTCTAACCAGGCACTTACCCGGACTGGATACTCAATCTTGAGCGGTGCCTGAATAAACTTACAAACCGTTTTGAGCACAGGAAAAATCAATGCTTCGCGCCGAGCAATTTCTGACGCAGGATCGACCAGTGCCAGGTTTTCTTGCAATTCAATCCTCAATGGCGCTGGGTCAATTGGCAAGTGTTGGGGCAGTTGCAGCGAGGTGTTGTGCAGCGTGATGCCAAATTCTGCCAAAATGTCAGCCGTGTCAAAGGGCAGTTCTGCATATTTACTGTACGTGTAACTTTCAGCCGGATCAAGAATAACGGTTCTGCCCATCGGTCTTCCTCTTTAAAACTGAGTGACTTACACCTGATTGAGGTCAACAAAACTGAGTGACTTACATCTGATCGGGGTCAACCCCCAAAGCGCGAAGTTGCTCGGCTAATCGGGCGGCTCGTTGTTCTGCCGAATCTGCCCGCTGTCGCTCCTGATCTGCCCGCTGTCGTTCCTGATCTGCCCGCTGTCGCTCCTGCTCCAGGGTGGTAAAGGACACGCCATTCGGCAAATAAAGCTGCAAATCATAGTCTGACCAATCAAACCGAATTTCTAGGCGGGGGCTAACCCAGTTGGCGATCGGATCAATCGGACTGAGCCGCTCGTCTTGACGGAGCCAACCACTCAGATCATTGTGATCGGGGTCATAGAGGTAATATTCTTCGACCCCGAACCGCTCGTAAAAGATCAGTTTCTTATCCAGTTCAGTTTGGGAGTTGCCGGGAGAGCGGATCTCAAACACCACCTGGGGGGCAATGTGGTCTTCCCGCCACTGTTGATAGGAGCCTCGCTCTCCTTTGGGTCTGCCAAACACGACCATTGCGTCTGGAGCCTGGCGAATTTTGGGGTCTCCCTCCACGGGATACCAGAATAAGTCACCCGCGACAAACACCGTGGGATCATCGGCATACCAGGCTTCTAGATTCTGCTGAATTAGCACAATCCAACGAAACTGCCGGGTGTTGTCTGCCCTCGGTTGCCCGTCGCTGTCTGGGTAAACGATATCTTGTTGATCGGATGTCTGTAGCTGCGAAACCATCCCATTCATCCCAACGCTGGTTCTATTGTACGCGCTCTCTACTGTTTCCCTCTCTTTGTGCCATGACGCTTGAGGGATAAAAATTGGCGCTCTACCGTATGGCGGGACGGGGGGAAGTTCTGTAATCTCATAACTAAGATTTATTGCTAATAATTCTTGTTAGGTGTGAGCATGGTGAGGGTTCGGTGCGATCAGGCTGTGAGAAGCCGCGTGTTCTTTGGTGTGATTCAACGTGTGACAGGAAGTTTGGGGGCGATCGCTACTCTCCTGCTCCTCACCCCCGCTATCTTTGCAGAGACAGTATCGGCTGTAGACACGGGTGAACAGGTGGAGGCGATCGCACCTCTGGAACTAACCGAGCTTGACCAACCTGCCACAACTGTCGAAGGTGGATTGCCCAAATCGAAGCCTCGCTGACCCAAATTACTGATGTGCGCGTGGAAGCAACAGAAGCGGGATTACAGGTGATTCTGGAAACGGAAAACGGGGTTTTGGCAGTGCCCGAAACGAGGGCGATCGGGAATGCCCTGATTGCCGATATTCCCAATGCTGCGATCGCAGAGGAGTTTTCTCAAGCAGAGCCGATCGAAGGGATTGCGTTGGTGGAGGTGACAGGTTTACCGGGTGACAGAGTGAGGGTTGCGATTACCGGGACAGATGCGCCGCCTGTGGCTGAGGTAACATCAGAAGCGCAGGGATTATCGTTTGCGGTAACGCTGGGAGCAGCAGGGACAACTGCTGGGGAAGACGCAATTCAGGTGGTGGTGACGGGAGAGCAGGATGAGGGCTATAACCCGTCGAGTGCAAGCACAGCAACGCGAACGGATACACCGTTGAGAGATATTCCACAAGCGATTCAAATCATTCCTCAAGAGATCATTGAAGATCGAGGTGTGAATCGCGTAGTGGAAGCGCTGGAAACCGCAACGGGTGCGATTGCAGAAACTGGAGAGCGATCGCCTCGCACTTCGATTTCAACCTACAATATTCGAGGTTTTGCTTTATTTGGAAGTGACGTTCTCGTTAATGGTATACCAGATCAAGGTGGTCCATCCAGAACTACGGTTTCTAACATTGAACGACTTGAAATTCTAAGAGGACCGGCTTCTGTCTTGTTTGGGCAAGGTAGTTTAGGTGGAAGAGTCAACATATTTACAGAGCGCCCTTTGCGCGACTCACGTTACTTGGTCGAAGCCTCTGCTGGCAACTTTAGTGCTTACAGCGGTATCATCGATTTAACGGGTTCACTTAACGCTGACGAAACTTTGCTATACCGCCTCAACGCATTCGCCGATACGACAGAAAGCTTCGTCGATTTCTATGAGCGGCAACGATATAACATAGCGCCCGTTTTAACTTGGCAAATTAGCGATCAAACCACAATTACTTTTGATGGCGAATATGAAATACGCAAGCCAGTGTAGATTCAGGGTTGCCAGTAGAAGGAACAATACTACCTAATTCCAACGGCGAAATTCCCTGCGATCGTTTTCTAGGGAAACCGTCTTTCTCCAGAAATGATATTGAATTCTTTCGGATCGGTTTCGATTTAGAGCATCGCTTCAATGAAGATTGGCAAGGACGCAGCGTTTTCAGATATACCCAAACGAATGAACAATTCGACGTACTCTTTGTTCTCGGTGTATTGGATGATGGGCGTACTCTAAACAGAGCCTTCGATGAAATTGAAACAGAGTTTTATGGGTATAGCTTGGATAACTATATTGTTGGGCAGTTCTCCACTGGGAGTCTTCAACATCAGATCTTAGTAGGATTTAACCTATTCAGGCGAGATGTTTTTCCTTTTACACTTGACGATCGAACAGGCAGCAGTCCTAGCACAATTGACATATTTGATCCTGACTATGGAGTATCCCTACCAGGAGACGGCACCCCTGTCATCGCAGTGAATGAAAGGACACAAGGACTAGGATTATACTTCCAAGATCAAGTGATTCTAGCAGACAATCTAAGGTTGCTGCTGGGAGGACGATTTGACCTCACTAACCAACAGACCGATGACCTATTAGCATCAACAACTCAATTTCAGCAGGATACCGCTTTTAGCCCTCGCATGGGTATCGTTTATCGTCCGATTGAACCCATTTCTCTCTACGGAAGCTATAGTCGTTCCTTCAATCCAGCGATTGGTAGATCTGCTGATGGAAGCCAGTTTGAACCCGAACGTGGGACACAGTACGAGATTGGGATGAAAGCAGATATCAATGATGACTTGTCAGCAACGCTAGCACTATTCCATTTAACTCGAACCAATGTGACAACAACAGATCCGAATAATCTTAATTTTTCGATCCAAACTGGTGAGCAGCGCAGTCAAGGAATTGAACTTGATCTCTCTGGTGAAATCTTGCCAGGGTGGAATATCGCGTTGGGCTATGCATTCACTGATGCAGAAGTCACTGAAGACAACACCATTCCGGTTGGCAATTAGCTCAGTAACACGCCAGAACACTCCGCTAGCCTCTGGACAACTTACGAGATTCAGTCTGGCGAGTTGCAGGGTCTAGGATTTGGATTAGGGTTACTCTATCTTGGAGAAAGACCCGGAGACTTAGAAAACACCTTTAACATACCAAGCTATCTACGAACAGATGCGGCAATTTACTATCAGCGTGAGCGGTTGCGTCTGGCTGTTAATGTTCGTAATCTGTTTGATATTGAGTATTTTGCGTCGGCTGGAGGTCGAAACAACGTATATTACGGAGATCCGCTGACTACTCAAGGAAGTATTTCTTGGCAATTTTGAGGTCAATGATTATAATAATGTCAAATTTCCGTATATTTATACTATTTATACTTGTCGTATCTATATGTCTACTGACATCTACTTGTCAATTTAGTGTATCACCTTCCCATAATATAGTCGTTAGTTCTAGCGAGTGTCGTAGTATTCACCATGCGATGGGTCAGACGTGTGTACCTACTTCTCCTCAGCGAATTCTAGCTTTGAATGAAGCGACTCTCAGCTATTTATTGGCGATTGGAATCAAACCAATCGCAAGCGTGGCTTACTCTTATGACAAAAGTGTTTTTGCTCGATTATCAGCAGGCGAAGATATTATTCCCCTGTGGACAAGCGGAGGAATTAGTTTGGAGAAGGTTCTCCTACTCAAACCTGATTTAATCTTAGGGCAAGAATGGGAATCAACGATTTATCCTCTACTTTCTCAAATTGCTCCAACAGTGTTATACGCTTATAGTGATCATAAGGAATGTTGGAAAGACCAACTTCATTTCATTGCAGATATATTAAGTAGCGATGAGACCGAACAGAGATTCTTTCAAGAATATCGCCAGAAAACCCTAACTATTAAGTCTGCCTTGAAGCAGCAGGAGTATCAAAACAAGAAAATTTCCTTTGTCTTTTCCTATGCAAATTACTGGTTCACCGAAGGACTAGAAGCTTGCCTTGATCAAACACTTGAAGATGTAGGATTGCAGCGTTTAACTGAGGCACTAAATTTTAGTGCTGCTGGAGAACTAGCGATTTCTGAGGAAGCATTAGATTTAATTGATGGAGATATTTTGTTCGTAGGGATAGACGATAACGACAATACTTTTGCATTAGAAAGTTTAAGTGGAGTATTGTGGCAAAATTTGAAGGCGGTTAAGAACGGACAAGTTTACTTTGTAAATACGTTTGATTGGCGATCTCCTGATCCATTAGCAGCAAATCAGATTCTTGACGACTTACAGAAATATTTAGTTACCACTTCACATACCGATTCTTAGGCACTCTTTAAAGTGCCAACTATCAATACTCTGGGCAGTGCGATCGCGCTCTCGTAGTGGTATGACCCAGCTAAAATGGTGCAATAGAAGTGACGATAGCGGAGCCTATTATGGGACGAGGGAAACGAGACAAAATCTACTTAAGCGCTGAGCAGCGAGAACGATTAGAAGATATGAGTCGCAACGGTCACGCCCCGGTGAAGAAAATTCTCCATGCCCAAGTCTTACTGATGTCCGATGAGGGAGAGTTTGCCGCGAACCAGTGGACGGATGAGGAGATTGCTGCGGCGCACAACCTGCATCGCAATACGGTGGGACGGATTCGCTATCGCTTTTTGCGGCAAGGGGAACAGCCTGCGCTGCATCGACGAGTTCGACCCACTCCTCCGGTAGCCCCAATGGTGGATGGGCATTTGGAAGCTCAGATCATTGCCCTGTGTTGTTCACAAGCCCCTGAAGGTCGAACTCGTTGGACCCTCGAACTGCTGACCCGCGAGTTGAAAACTCGACAAATCGTCACGCAGATTTCGCAAGAGACGGTGCGGCGAACGCTAAAAAAAACGAATTACGCCCTTGGAAGGTAGAACGATTCTGCATTCCAGAGCGGGATTTGGCGCGATTCGTGGCTCAAATGGAAGTGGTTTTAGACTTGTACAGCAGTCAACCCTCAGCGGATGCTCCCTTGATTTGTATGGATGAAGCCGCTTACCAATTGCAGTCTGACCTTTACCCGCCGATTGAGATGAAACCCCAACAGGATAAAAAGCAGGATTATCACTACCAACGAGAGGGGATGCAATCGCTGTTCATGTTTTTTGACCCGAATCGAGGCTGGCGACGGGTGAGTCGTCGCGACAGTCGCACTAGCCTAGACTGGGCTGAAGAAGTTCGGCAATTGCTTGAGGTGGATTACCCAGATGCGCCGCTGGTGAAATTGCTCTCAGATAACCTCAATACCCACACTATTGACTCCCTCTACAAAGCGTTTCCGGCTCCACAAGCCCATCGTCTCGCCAGACGCTTGATGCTCTATCACACGCCCCGCAATGGCAGTTGGCTCAATGTGGCTGAAACGGAATTGAGTGTTCTGGCACGTCAGTGCTTAGATCGCCGTATTCCTTCGGTGGAAAAGCTTGAAGCAGAATTGGAAGCTTGGCAGCAGGAACGAAATCAAAGCATTGCCAAAGTCATTTGGCAGTTCACCACCGACGATGCCAGAGTCAAATTGAGACATCTCTACCCCGTGTTTGAGGAAGCAAAATAATCAAATCTATTGCACCATTTTAGCTGTGTTGAACCAGTAGGATGCGCTAGCACAGCGCGTCGCATCATCACTATCCTGCGGTGGCAGCGTCCAGAAGCAATGCAGTTGATCAGGCAGCAGTACGATCACATCAACCCCGAACGGGTATTTTTGTTGCCGCATCAGCGCCTGGTAAAGGGGCGATCGAATGGGTGAAGGGGTGGGGAGCGATTGGTCTTTGGATGGAATGGGCGATTCTCTACAAGACGGCAAAGCTGAATGATCTGGGTCAATTTTCTGCGACGCTCAAAGCCACACTAAACTTATTGTTTCGATCGCTCCAACTCTTCTCGAACAATCTGACGTAAATCCTCTTTCAGATCGTGATTACGGATGTATTCTGACAACGCTTCATTAATCAACGTTTGATAGCCGCGATCACCAGCTTTTTCCTTAAAGTATTCCACAATGAACACATCCAAAAACATATTGATGCGCTGTTTCCCCCGTTCGATCGTTTTTCCACCAACCCGCAACACGGCTCGTTCCATTTGTGCTTCCGTCACCTCTGGAATATCTGATAAATCAATCTCTTCATCCTTCATCGCATCAATCCGCTCCCAATTCGTCTGAGAGATTTTTGAAGAAGATGGTTTGTTCACGTTTAGTTCCCTCCCGCATTGAAATAACTCGAACTTCATCCTGGTCTTCTGTGTGAGCAATCACCACCACCCGTCCCCGTAAAAGCCCAAGAGTCGTAAAGCGTTGCTCACCATAGGCAAAGCGATCGTCTTCAAACGTTAGCGTAGCTCCTTCAAACACCTGAGAAGCATCAATAAAGTCAAACCCATGTTTCACCAAATTCGACTGCCGCTTATTTTCATCCCAGGTAAACCGCATGGCACTATTATACACATATTTATGCAGATACCTTCGTTCAGGTTCACTCTTCCACCCGATCGCCCTAAGTCTTACGGATAGCAAGCAACGCACACACGCCGCGATCGCCCCAATTTCCACTGGACAAACGAGCGATCGAATGGGAATTGGTGGGGAGCGATCGGTTTTTGTAGGGATGGGCGATTCTCTACGAGACGGCAAAGCCGAACTGGCTTGGCAGTCGGATGGGCGATCGCTTCATGGGTCATTTGAGGCAGCGACACTTCCTTTTCTAAACTTTGCAAACCATCTCACTCAGGAACTTGCACAAGAGCCGCAATGTCATCTCCGAATCGGACAAAATCTTTAGGATTCAGCGTAAGAAGCTAATCAATACTAACCTTCAAAGCAGCCTGAGCGATCACTGCATCAAACACACCACCGCCAACCAGTTTAAGGGCGACCATTCGCATAATTGCCCGCTGATAGTCTTCTGCGAATAGCGGCACGGGTTCCAGATACTCCAGCAGATCTGCGATCGCTGCTGCCGTATCTTCTGATAAAACGCTTAAGGGTTGAGGTAAGCGGGTCATAACAGCATAAAGTTCAGCCAAACTATGAGTTGAAAGGTAACCCTCTACCTCTCCTCGTCGCGCTAACTCAAGCTGTGGAAACGCTAAATCGTGATTGGTACGTCCAGCTAACAGAGCAGCAATCAATACAGAAGTGTCGTATAAAACCTTCATGAATCAGCCTGTCTGGTTTGATATTGAATTTGCTCCTCCCGAACCTCAGAAAGGATTGCATTAGTATCTAACCCGTTCAAAGGTTCAGTTTCAATCACTAAGACTCCCTGCTTACGATGCAATCGACTCGATGCTGCTTTCAACACCGATTCCTGTGGCTTTGGCGATACTGCCGCAGCAGATTGCCATTGCAATACCTTCAGTAACTCCAACAGCGCCCGAACTAGCTCATCGGGCGATCGCTCGATTGCCTGAATCAATCCCTCTTTGGGGGTTATTGCCATACCGTCTGCCCACCATTTACAAGTCTATTGCGCTCATTCTATCGAGTCGGCTCTACTAATGGACGATTCTCTCCGAGACGGCAAAGCCGAACGATTTACATGAAGGGCAATCACTTCTCCACAAAATGACCCGAAGCTCGACCTGCTGATGGCAATCTTCTTCTCTAAAAAACCTGAGAGATTGGCACATTCATCGCTTCTTTCAAGTCTTGCAGCAACGACTCCAAAAACATCATGTCATTTGTGATCTCTGAAGCCTCATCGTCCTGTAACTCTGGCTCATCTAATTGAGCCTGATAGGCTGCAATCCGAAACTCCAACGCTTCCACTAAAAACCGAATCGCCTTGGGGGATAAATTCACCGTACTCATGCTTGTCAACTCACTTCATATAAAATATTGCCCACTGATCGAAGTGCTTCTCGATAAGTATCGATCGGCATAGAATAGCTGGGTTCCCAAAGCCAATGATTGCGATGATCATTTACAACTCGAAGCTCGTTAGAAATCTCAGTTCCTTGATCCAGCTTCCACCAATTCTTACCATTTCTCCGTACAGAAAAAGTCGAAATCCTACCCGAATTTGCTGCAACCCACGTTCTGTCACCGTCCTCATATATCTGAATATCCTGCTCTCGAATATTGTCCAGCTTGGGAGAGAGGGCACTACCATTATATGGTGCGATCGCCCCTCTCATGAGCTTCATTAGCACAGCGTAACGCATCTCCTGAAACGCTTTCCCGCAATCCCTCATCAACCAGAGAGACCCATGAATTTCATACCGATGAAAACTAGAATACTGCCAATCCATAGTGCGATCGCACTTTCCTAAACTGGGCGATTCTCTAGGGGACGGAAAAGCCGAATAGCAGAGATTGCATAGGGGCGATCGTGCTTTGCATATGCTATGCAATCGCGTAAAGGGATGGAGGGGGCGATCGGGGCGATCGGTTAGAAAAGGGGCAATTATGCGTTTGGTGCAGTGGCAACACAGCTACAGCGCTCAAGTGAGCAACCATAATCGGTAAAAGTTCAATGCCATTATTGATGACTTGCTGCTCTACTAAATCACCAATCGAAAGTCCTAAACTCAGCTTACCAATGCTAGATTTAATTGCAATCTCCCAAACACTGGCATACTAAGAAAATTTTCATTGGTTTCAATTTGAATCCGGTTATCTGGCGCAATCCTGGAACTACCTGTAACAAACCAAATAAAACTTTGAGTATCCAACAATTGTCTCATTCCATGTATTCTCGCATCTCTTCTAATGGCTCATCAAAATCATCGGAGATTGTAATCAGCCCCTTTGCACTACCAAACTGTGGACGATGTTGGGCTGGCTCCACCAGAGTCAACTTCACAACAGGCTTACCCTCTTTAAGGATAAGAATCTCTTCTCCGTGTAAAGCTGCTTCCACCAGTTGAACTAGATCTTGAGATGCCTCTGTCAAGTTTCCTTGCATCATGATGCTCCTCAAAGCAATGCTTTAATTCTATCCCCTGTCAAAGCGATCGGATAATTTAAGAGGACGTAACGACTTGAAGGCACTGGGTGTCAATATTCTGCTTTAACCCACTGCATAATCACTCATCTCACGCATAAAAGGAGGATAAAACCCCAAAACAATATCGTGTTTCGGCACACCCAGATTGACTAAATCAGCCGCAATATCATGCTCAGTTGAGTTATAGAAAATCCAAATCTTCTCACCACGAATATCTAAATGCATTACACAATGATGAACCCATCGCTTATGTTGCCAACCCAAATGTACAATTTGATAGTGATTTCGCTCAGTATCAAAAATTGTTTCAACCTCAATTTCTCCATAGGCAGGTTTGCTTTCAGCATATTTCAATAAAAGCTGCTGCACAATTTGCTGATATTGAGCTAGTGGCTCACTTACACTTTCCATTGCACAATTTGCTCCAACTCAATGTCATAAACGATTAATTTAACTGCATTTTCCTCCAACATTGATGCCGGAAAATCAAGCTGAAAGAAGCTGTTGTAGGTCAAATTTGGAACCGCTAAATAGAGGACTCGATCGGGTTCCTCACGGCGCAATGCGCCCCGATAATTAATAAACTGCCCCAGTGCCGTATGAAACTCTGAAATGGCTGAGGCACTTGTCAGGAAGCTTTTGACTTCCACCGCAATCTTTTCTCCTGCTCGCTCTGCCGCCAACAAACTCTCTGCTCCGAGATCAATCTCCATGTCTACACCACCTACCTTGATTTGTAGCGGATCGTGAGTCACAGTCCATCCGTCTTTCACCAAAGCAGCTTTGACAACCTTGTGAAACCGATCTCTAGCCACTACCCCCTCTCCTTCGCTCAATAGCTTTAGCCATTTTCCTTTTGACAGCCGCCTCGATTGTATTGCTTCAAAACTGATTAATTTGCTATCTCCATTTTATCGAATCATGACTCAGGCTCCCTTGGTGTGTTTACTCCGTTACGCCAAACCCTATCAATCCCAAGTCTGGGGAGCAATCCTCTGTTCCATCTTTCGCACTCTATTGGATCTGGCACCACCGTATCTGATTGGCGTTGCTGTCGATGTCGTGGTTGAGCAGGAAGCTTCACTCATTGCGCGATTTGGTATTCAAAATCCCCTAACTCAGTTGTTGGTACTGTCCCTTTTGACGATCGCCACCTGGGGCTTAGAATCCCTCAGCCAATATGGTGCCGATAAACTCTGGCGCAACCTGGCGCAAACCCTGCAACATGAACTGCGAGTGGATACTTACAATCACCTGCAAGAACTGGAACTCGCCTATTTTGAAGACCGTAGCACGGGAACGCTGCTATCCATTCTTAATGACGATATCAACCAGCTTGAGCGATTTCTCAACTTTGGCGCACAGGATCTAATTAGCTTTTTCACGCGAGTGCTTGCCGTTGGCATGAGCTTTGTGTTGCTGGCTCCAGGGATTGCCTGGTTTGCGATGGTACCGATTCCCTTCATTCTATGGGGAACTTTTCTATTTCAATCACGGCTGGCTCCCCGCTATGATGCAGTGCGGGATCAGGCGGGACTGATTAGCGATCGCCTCTCCAACAATATTTCTGGTATCGCCACGATCAAGAGTTTCACTGCCGAAGCCTATGAAAGCGATCGCGTCTACCAAGAAAGTGAGGCTTATCGTCGGAGTAACGGACGGGCGATCGCCCTCAGTGTTGCGTTTCAACCGTTGATTCGGTTTCTCATCCTGTTGGGATTTGTGATGACGCTGTATCTTGGCGGACGCGAGGTGCTTCAGGGTCAGTTGACAGTAGGAACCTACGGTTTCATGGTGTTCATCGTTCAGGATTTACTCTGGCCGTTCACTGAATTGAGCGAAATCATGGACGAGTATCAACGAGCAATGGCTTCTGTTCGTCGCGTGATGGAATTACTAGATACTACAATTGCCATCCCTCATGGTGGGCAATCACTATCACTGGCAATGGTGCGTGGTGAGGTGCAATTTGATGACATTACCTTTGCCTACAACGGTCGTAATCCTGTTCTTGAACATCTCTCCTTACACATCCCAGCTAACGCCACGATTGGAATTGTCGGTGCAACAGGGTCAGGTAAAAGTACGCTCGTCAAACTTTTGCTGCGGTTCTATGAAGTGCAAAATGGACGCATTTTGATTGACAGCATTGATATTCGCGAACTTAACTTATTCGATTTGCGACAGTGTATCGGTTGGGTCAGTCAAGATGTGTTTTTGTTTCATGGTACGGTTGCTGATAACATTCGCTACGGCAGTTTTGATGCCACTCGTGACCAAATCATTTACACGGCAAAGTTAGCAGAAGCCCATGAGTTCATTGAGCAGCTTCCTCAAGGCTACGACACGATCGTGGGAGAACGAGGACAGAAACTTTCAGGCGGACAGCGACAACGATTGGCGTTGCCTTCGGCTCACGTGAAGCGTGCCCGCCCGTGCCATTCTCAAAGATCCACCCATTCTGATTCTCGATGAAGCTACGTCAGCGGTGGATAACGAGACTGAAGCGGCAATTCAGAAATCCTTAGCGAAAATTACGCAGGATCGGACGACGATTGCGATCGCCCATCGACTTTCCACCATTCGTCATGCAAATTGTATTTACGTGATGGAGAAGAGTAGGATTATCGAGCAAGGCATCCACGAAGCACTCCTGGCACAGGGAGGAGTCTATGCCCAACTCTGGCAAGTTCAGTCTGGTCTGTCTTCCCAAATGGTATAAATTCTCTTGCCCAATAGCAATCAGTATCTCTCATGACAACCCGTTCGGCTGCACTTAAATTCGTCATTTTGATTGGCATTGTTAGCCTTTGCGCCGATGCCACCTACGAAGGAGGACGTAGCGTTGCTGGGGCATACCTGGGTGTGTTAGGAGCCAGCGGGGCGATCGTCGGTTTGGTATCAGGCATTGGAGAACTGATGGGGTTTGCCCTGCGCCTGCTGACTGGTTATCTCAGCGATAAAACTCAGCAATACTGGCTGATCACTACCCTTGGCTACATCTTCAACACGGGTGCAATTCCCTTGCTAGCCCTGACCGGGCGCTGGGAAACTGCTGCCGTTTTACTAGTGATGGAGCGAGCCGGACGCGCCATGCGATCGCCTCCGCGTGATGTGCTGCTGTCTCACGCCGCGAGTCGGGTAGGTAGCGGGTTTGGCTTTGGGCTGCATGAAGCATTAGACCAGATTGGGGCAGTCTCCGGCCCCCTTGCTGTTGCCGCAGTGCTGGCATTCCAGCAACGCTATGCTCCCGCCTTTGCCATCCTGGTTGTTCCCGCGCTGCTCGGTCTGGTTGTGTTGATCATCGCTCAACTTCGCTACCCCAATCCCCAAACATTTGAAGCCAAATCACCAACGCTCGACAGCACCGGACTGCCGCGCCGATTCTGGGTCTTCCTAATGGGAGCCGCACTGCTGGCGGCAAGCTATGCCGACTTTCCGCTGATCGCCTTTCACTTTCAGCGCACCGAGCTATTATCCACCAATATGATTCCGGTGTTCTATGCCGTCGCTATGGCAACCGATGCGATCGCTGCACTGCTGCTGGGTCGATTGTTTGATCGCCTGGGTCTAATCACCTTCGTTGCCGCTGTCTTGCTAGCGGCGCTGTTTGCACCGCTGGCATTTTTAGGCAATCCATCGCTAGCCCTAGTTGGTATGGTGTTGTGGGGTGTGGTCATGGGTGCCCAGGAATCGATTATGAAAGCCACCATAGCCAAAATGGTTTCACCAGAGCGACGAGGATCAGCCTTTGGCATTTTCTATGTTGGCTACGGGCTTGCCTAGTTTGCCGGAAGTACAGCAATGGGACTGCTCTACGATCGATCTGTGCCTGGAATTGTCATATTTTCAGTAGCTCTCCAACTCGCAGCCGTTGTAGTGCTATTTGGAGTCAGCCGCAATTCTCCGAGTGCTGAACCAGACCGATAAAGCTTAAGCAGTAATTCTCCCACCGTTGAAAGCTTCAACGCTGGATGTTGAGTTGGTTGCATGATCAGCATGATGATTTGCAGTGGGAGGTGTTATTTGAATCGCGTTTTCTGTATCTTCTTCCGCCGCTTGTACATTCACCACACCTCGAAACATATTCATGCCACAGGTGAATTCATATCTACCAGGCTTGTTAGGTGTAAATTCGATCGCGGTCACTTGATTGAGCGGGAGTTCTTGAGCAATGCGAAAATCAGGAAGTCGAACTTCTTCTAAGCAACTGCTGGGATCTTTGCGATCGAAGTTCAATCGTACAGGTTGACCTGCTTGGACTACGATCTGGCTCGGCTCATATCCTCCATCAACTGTCACAGTGACTTCTTGAACACCTTCCTGAGCGATCGCTTTACGCGATTTCGGCTTGCTCAACAAAAACCACCAAAGTTCTAATCCAATTAATCCCAGTCCTCCAGCAGTCACGGCTCCTTTCACCCACAGTGGTTGATCAATCCGTCGAAATTCAGTCTGTTCTGTCGGTTGCATATTTTCATGATCCATCTGTGCAACGGCTGCGCCAGACGTTCCTCCCAGTAACACGCTCACGGTCGCAATACCGCCCAGAATGGCTAACTTTTTCATCATTGAACACCTCCTAGATTGCTCCTACAATGCTTCCTGAAATGACACCGAGTAAAAATCCAAAACCTACTAATGTGCTAAAGAATGTATGTGTTTGAGCATCGATATCTCCTGAATTGGTTGTTGGTCATCGGTCACTGATCATTTGTTATTGATCTAGATGCAGTAACCAATAACCAATGATTACCGACTTTCAGCGGGTTTGAAATTTCGTAATCGCAGAGCATTAGTGACAACTGAAACGGAGCTAAACGCCATTGCTGCACCTGCAATAATTGGACTGAGTAACCATCCAAAGATGGGATAGAGAATGCCTGCGGCGATCGGGATACCAGCCACGTTGTAAATGAAGGCAAAGAACAGGTTTTGTTTGATGTTACGAATGGTAGCGCGGCTCAATTGAATGGTAGTCACAATACCTTGCAAGTCCCCAGAGATCAGGGTGATGTCACTGGCTGCGATCGCCACATCCGTTCCCGTTCCGATCGCAATCCCAACATCCGCTTGAGCCAAGGCAGGGGCATCGTTAATGCCATCCCCAACCATTGCCACGACTTTACCTTCCGTCTGAATCGTTTCAACGGTTGCTGCTTTTTGATCCGGGCGAACTTCTGCAAAGACCCGTTGGATTCCGACTTCACGGGCGATGACATTCGCAGTTCGTTGATTATCACCGGTGAGCATCACAACTTCTAAGCCCATCTTTTGCAAGGTGCGAATTGCATCTACGGAAGAAGGTTTGACCGCATCGGCAATGCCCATGATGCCTTCAACTTTTCCATCTACCGCAATCCAGATGACTGTCCTACCCAGGTATTCCAGTTTGTCCCACTGTTGTTGCAATGCACTGGTATCAATCCCCAATTCATTCATCCAGCGGTGTGTACCGATTTGCACCCATCGGTCTGAAACATAACCTTGAACGCCACTTCCAGCAACAGCCTCAAATTCTTGAGCATTCGTTACTTCAACGCCTTGAGATTGAGCGTACTGCACGACTGCTTCCGCTAACGGATGTTCTGAATTGCGTTCAACCGATGCCGCCAGACGCAGTAGTTTGAGTTCGTTACTGTTGGCGGTTCCGCTCACGGTGACGTAATCGGTGACGGTGGGTTTGCCCTGCGTAATCGTGCCTGTTTTATCCAAAACGATCGTTTGCAGTTTGTGAGCGAGTTCCAGGCTTTCTGCCCCTTTGATCAGAATGCCATTCTCCGCCCCTTTTCCAGTTCCGACCATGATAGAAGTCGGAGTCGCCAAACCGAGCGCACAGGGACAGGCAATAATCAGTACACCCACGGTGGTAATTAGTGCCATCGTCACGTTGCCCATGACGTTGAACCAAATAATGAAGGTGAGAATGGCGATCGCAATCACCGCAGGTACAAACCATCCCGTCACTTGATCGGCAAGGCGTTGAATGGGAGCTTTTGAGCCTTGCGCTTGCTGCACCAGTTTAACGATTTGGGCAAGGAACGTATCTTTTCCGACGCGGGTTGCTCGAAACTGAAAGCTACCTGTTTTGTTGATCGTGGCTCCGATCACTTCATCACCAAGATGCTTCTTCACAGGCACACTTTCACCCGTTACCATTGCCTCATCGATGGTTGAGGAACCTTCCACAATTTCGCCATCCACCGGGATTTTTTCACCGGGGCGAACGAGGATGATATCTCCCAGAACTACTTCCGCGATCGGAACATCTACCTCTCGACCATTGCGAATCACTCGTGCCGTCTTTGCCTGCAATCCCATCAGCTTCCGAATCGCTTCTGAGGTTTGTCCTTTAGCACGGTTTTCCAGCAATCGTCCGAGTAGAAGCAATGCAATAATGACCGCCGCCGCTTCAAAGTAAACATCCGGTCGAAGTCCCTGAGCAATGAACCACTGAGGATTTAAGGTGGGGAAGAGCGAATACAAATAGGCAGTGCCTGTCCCAACGGCAACCAGAGTATCCATCGTGGCAGTATGGCGCTTCAAGGCTTTCCAGGCATTGATAAAAAATCCACTGCCCGCCCAGAAGAGAACCGGAGCCGTTAGCACAAGCTGAAACCAGGGATCGTGCAGCCACATGGGGATAAAGGGAATGGGTAAGCCTGTCATGGCAGGCAGCGAACCAATCACCAGGACGGCACTGATCACACCACTTACCCACACGCGACGGGTTAGCTTTTGGTTCTCTGCTTGGCGTTCTTGCCGTTCCGCATCATCTTCAGGAGCCAGTACATCATCTTGAATGGGGAGCGCTGAATAACCTGCTTCATCCACTGCTTCCTGGATTGCAGCAACGTCTGTTTTGCTTGAATCATAGGAGACTGCCGCTTGTTCCGCCCCAAAATTAACGCTGCACGCTTCCACCCCAGGAACCGAACGAATTGCCTCCTCAATGTTGTTGGCACAGGAGGCGCAACTCATCCCTCTTAGTTTTAAGGTTGTGTTTTCCATGTAAACCTCCTATGCGACGGTGTAGCCAGCATCAGTGATGGCTTGTTTAATAGCTACCTCTGCGGCTTGCGTTTCGATATTGACCTGCTTCGTTTTGGTGTCCGCTTGAACGGTCGCAGCAAGGTCGGTTCCTTCGAAGTTGCGCGAAGCGCTAACCGCCTGAATTGCTTCGGTAATCGTGCCGCTGCAAGCCGAGCAAGCCATGTTAGGAAACGTGAGTTGAAGAGTCATCATTAAACCTCTGAATTCGCTATGACTCTATGTTGAAGTGTCTAGCCAACTGGAGAGTCAAGGGGGGGTAGAAAAAATAATTGAATCCATTCAACTGATGTGGAAACGAACAAACCCTGGGTTCTATTGCTAGATCAACCAGGGCTGTAATTTTTTTACTTGGCTGCTTCTGTTATCTGGCTCAATTGATAATACGCGCTAGGCATTCACAACGAAAACCTGCCTATTTACTGCACGACTTCTCTAATCTGACGCTCCATATCTGAAGTGATTTCGGTTGAGCGAGCGGGAAGTGCCGCTGTCCCCCGTTCTCCGTTCTGAGCAATATCATCCAGAAGCAACTGCATCTCAGCAATTTCACGCACCTGCGACTCAATGATCTCATCTGCAAGCTCACGAACACGCGGATCGCTAATGCTTGCCTTTCGCGCATTGTTAATGGCAATGGAGTGGTGAGGTATCATCGACTTCATAAAGTTGACATCTCCAATCAGCGCCTGAGATCTATTCACAGAAAGTAGAATCACGCCGAGCGCGGTAGCCAAACCGAGAACTGCAATCTTGGTTCCTACTCCTCGATACATCGACCACATAAAGGAAAGCATCACAACGGTCATCACACACCCCATTACCAACGAGGCGACCAATCGATTTACGCTGAACAGTGCGTGATCAAATGAGTATATGAGCTGATACATCAAGAAGAACATGATGAACGTTGAGGTCGCGATCATCGCTGCAAATCGGTTCCAGCCCATTCCTGACATATCTTTCCGTTGATTCATATTCATATTGCTTCTCCACTATTTCAAAATAATGCTTTGGCTTAACTCCTTCCGTCACTTCTATAGCCAACTTATCTATAGCTAACTTACATAAGCGCAGAAATGGTAGAGGAGATTGGCAAGCTTATCGACCGGGCTTGCCAACCTTCTGATACTTACAGCCATTTTCGGATGGGTAAGCCATAGCGTAGGGGCGTCGCGAACGCCCCACAGGGATTTGTGGTTTATCTAAGTGAAAATTGCTGCAAATTGTAGATTCGATCGAATTAACGCGACGTGGCAACACTAACCACCTTACGGTACTCCTCAACAGCCGATCGGCAAGCCCTAGCACAGCTTTGGCAGTGTTCGCTATCGTGTTTTTCACATTCACTGGCGCAGGCTTCGCAGATATCGATACAAGCTCGCACAACCTGAGGAATGAATTGAGACCCGCGACTCATATAGCCAGCGATCGTCCAACACATTTGGGCACAATCGCGGCAGAGACGAGCGCATTCTGCCATGCTGCCCATGCAAGCATCAGCACAGTGTTCACATTCGTAAGCACAGTGAACGGCAGCATCAATACTGGTTTTGTACTGCTGATGTGGCATTGTTAGATTCTCCTAAAAACGATAAGACTTCTTCTCACAGGAGTACGGTAGAAAGTTGCGTAGATATTATGCATCCGGCTTTTGAGGGAAAGATACTTTCTATAATTTCTGACCTTTGGACGGTAGGGATTTCATGTTTATTTTATTTTTTTAGTGCAATGGTCACAAACTCGTCTTGGCTTGTATCACTGCTTACCAGCTAAGATTTCATCCTGATTTTATTTTTGTTTGCCATTATTAACATTTATAAGAAGTTAATCTTTGACCCAAAAACCTGGAGGCTTGATCAGGTGATTATGTTAATGAGAAAAACACTCGCCTCGTTTCTGCTGGTCGGAATCGTGCCTCTAATTTCATTTAACTTAGCTGCTTGTAGCAGCACAGCCTCCAGGCAAGCCGCTGAAAGTAGCCCTAGCAGTTCCAGCATGGCTCAGATGGATCATGGCTCCATGAATAGCCCCATGCCGATGGATCATGGCTCCATGATGCGCAAAGTCACGAAGAAAATGAGTTGTTACGAGCATGGCGGCAAGCATGGTATCCGAACGCCAGCGCAGAGCCAGTAATGTATGATGCAGCCAGTAAATCCATGATGCCCATGACCGAATCGCATCAACAGAACATGGCGATGCAGATGGATCTCGGAGAAGCGGACGAAGAGTTTGATCTGCGTGAAGTGAACCCCTAAATTCGGACAGAAAATGGAAGAATTTAGGGGTTCACCTCAGGGAACCTCTAAAAATTCAAAACTTATTGAGAGTAGCCACGAGGAACTAAGGGTTTCAGCTTGCGTAATTCGCAATAAGACCAATTAATCGAGGTGCCCTTCAGTTTATCTGTTTAACAAATCTCTACTAGTAGAATGTTATGGAAAGCCTCTGCCAAAGCAGCTTCGTTAAAATTTAACGAAGTTTGCTGGGTATTTACACGAGGTGGGAAGTTTATATAGCAATTCTCAATTGCGTGTAGTACAGGTTGTTTTGTGAGAGCTGCGCTCCGCGCGGCTCTCACAAAACAACCGTTAGTTATCCAAGCGCGGAGCGCTATATAGTAAGACCCCTAAAGACTAGGCGTGTTATGTCTCCCCCAGATCAAGATCAACTTGTTGATGTCCGGCAGCGCCGCTATGTGGTGACAGAAGTTCAGAAAACAGTGTTGCCGAGTAACCCGTTGATTCAGGTATTGAGCAAGGCGCTGCAACCGAGATCGGCTTGATGCTCTTGCGTAGCAAGCATTGCAACATTTATAGGAAAGGTATTGCACTACGATTTGCTTATTCGCTCAATCAGGCTCAAAATAGCAACTCAGCTACCATCGCCTGATCTTTTTCACTCAATTTCAACCGACCGCTTTCAATGTCCCGAATCCAGCTTTGACTTTTGCCCAGCTTGTCTGCCAGTACTCGTTGACTAAGTTGGCGATTTTTTCTCGCCGTAGCAATCTGTTGCCCGGAAAGGGGCGATTTCGATGAGGAATGTTTGCGGTCCCTGGAGGGTTTCTTGGATGACTTGGTTGTTGGTTGTGCCCAGTCCTCCGGTAGCTCAAATTTCAGCAAGCGGGCATTCATCAATCGTTGCCACTTATTACGCGGTGCTGCATCGGTCAGGCGATGGTTATTGCTACCGTCATTCGTCCAAAACTCTAGTGCTGCTTCTGCATCATCTGGCAGATCCATTAGCTTGACCCACAGTGGTTGGATCTCTAGGGGATAGGTCGATGGATCAAACACAGGTTTCAGTCCATAGTGATTTAGCGCTTCCAGGTCACTTTCAAACGATCGCAGCAACCGTTTTCGTTCCTCTCGCTGAGAATAGGCTTTGACTAGCCGCTTTTCGCCATAAGCAATCCGCATCAGCGTTGACACCGTGATGGGCTGATCGACACCCATACGCGTTTTGAACAGTAGCCACAATATCATCCGGACGCTCCCCTCATGTTGCTGCCATATGCTCATCACGGTCGTTAGCAGCGATTTGGGCAGGGTGCCGTATTGATAATAGGTGGCTCCCTCTCTGGAACCATTGCGATTCAGAAAAACCTGCGCCCATTGTCCTGCTGTGATGGTGAAGGTTAATCCGGTCAGGTGTTGGGAACCGAGATCATCCTCCTGGAAGTGGTGCTGAATGTTGCTCAGATGCCATATATGGCTTTGTGGAATAGTGATTGGCTTAAATTTGCTCTGGTGTGCCCAATTTACTGCGACCAACAGTTTACAGGGTTGTTCAGCCAGGTCTTTAATTAGGGTTAGTTTTGCTAGCTTGCTCAGATCCTTGCGCTTACCCAATCCTAAATAGTCAGAGATTTCTTGATCGCTGATAGTAAAACTTTGCTCCCAGGGACGCTCTAGAGATGTGGCATAGGCTGCATAGATCAGGTGCAGGCAAGCGGCTCGGACATCCCAGGTCGCGATCGCAGTTTCATCGGTTCCTTCCGACTCAGCAGATGCCAGAGAGACTGCATCCGCAATGCAAAGAGTGATCTCGCCTTTGCCACCATTCACCTGTCGCCGATAGCAAAGATTACCAGATTCATCAGCCTCCCAGGGCAACGATTGTCTCTGCGCCAGCGCATTACAGGCTTCCCAAATAACAATCGCAGAAGCGAAGGACTGCGGCTTATCATTCAAAAAAAGTCTGGGTGTTGTGGTGACTTTTCCATCAACCTTACATCGCCCTTTTTTTGCCTGCAATGGGACTGGAACATTGTTAGAGCAAATGGAAGCGCACAGGGGCTGGTCGTAAAATCCTTCACAGTTATTGCATAGCATTGGATCGATCCACAGTTTCTCACCTTCCTGTTTAATTGCACCTGTGGGGCACAACGGTAAACAGTCACTACACTGAGTACAAAGACCAGTAATGGTATAGGCCATAGTCTTTTATGATTCTCTCTATGTGGGCAGCGAACTTACTGTTTTGAGTCGTTTCCAGGTCTGATAGATTTTTTATTTTGGTAATTGAACCATAGGGACAAAGCATTTGATCAGTTGTTTATCGCAGTGCTTGAAAAAGTTTGATCCAAGTGTTTTTATTGCTGAAATACAAACACAAATCAGATAAGAAATGGCAGCATTTCCTATATCTATATCCGAGCGTTAGGCACTTTTTGAAGATAGGTTGTCTACGCCTGAATGCCTATGAATAAGCATTCTTTTCCGATTTTTCTACAAAACAAGTGATGCTAATTCGCCTTAAAAATCTTAGGCTATTTACAATTAGATCGCAGTCACTAAAGAGTTTTTATGACTCTGATCAAATTCATCTAGTGCTATTAATAATTGATAAATACTTCTAGTTTTGTTCATCAGGAGCCATTAAACGGCTTTTTATGTTTTCTTAATTTTTTTGTAAATACTAAGAGGATTATTTTTTGATATTGCGATTTTTGATTAATTTGAATTCGACTCAAACACATATATTTTGACTAACGTTTTAAGTCGCTGTAGCTAAGCAAAATCGAAATAAAAGAGTTGACAAATTGAATTGAGTCATTTTTACGATTTGCATTTCATAAATAGTGATTAGAAAAACTTCGTACCATTCTAGAGCGAATCTATAGCCATCCTAAATGAATTGTGAGAGGCGTACCCCTCCGGGGTGCGCCTCTCACAACCTACTCTTCTTACAACTGATTTAGGACTGCTTTATTTTGGTTGGCAACAGTCTTTTTCGATCAAAAAATCTATTCATAACTTCCTGAGGTTTAGAACCAACCCTTTGAGTCAAGAGTTTCTCTCAAAATGCTAGTCCCCTGCCCTATAACAACTCATTTTCTGCTAACAAAATACCCAAACCTCTCCTCTTGATTGCTGCTTGAACTCAGTCTGTTGGGCGCTTTTAGCATCTGAGTACATCTCTAATGGAGGTTTTGGAATGGGTGCTGCCTGACAGCGCAGATGAATCTGATATAAAGCAGAGAGTTACCCGACAGACCGTTAACACTATAGGTGGTCTGAATAGGGGTGGTCTGAAATACGCGATCGCTCAGTTCATGATGCCGTTATCAGCCTGTTGAAGGGGGGACTGATGGAATGCCGCGCTCAAGAAACAACAAATAGTACTGAATGGGTTTCACTGATGTCGATTCAGACTCGCGAACAGCCGCGCCACTACTTTGACCCGGAAAAGCTCGAACAACTAACGCAGTCGATCGCCCGCCACGGCATTCTGGAACCATTGCTGGTTCGTCCGCTAGCAAGGAATCAGTATGAATTGGTAGCAGGCGAAAGACGCTATCGAGCAGCACTCCAACTGGGTCTGCCCGAAGTGCCCGTTGTTGTTAGACGATTAAACGATGAGGAAGCGCTTCAACTCGCTCTGATTGAGAATCTCCAGCGGGAAGATCTGAATCCGATTGAAGAAACAGAAGGCATCTTGCAGCTCCTTGCTTTCCGGTTGCAGATGCCCGTGCAGGCTGTTCCACCGCTGCTGTATCAGATGAAAAACTCCCTTGAAAAAGAGGCAGATACCAGGAATAACGTTATTCCTAACAACTCTGAGCAAGAGCAGGAGATTCACGCTGTTTTTCAGAATTTGGGACTGATGAATTGGCTTTCGTTCACCTGCAATCGCCTGCCATTGCTCAACTTGCCGAACGAAATTCTGGATGCCATTCGTTCTGGCAGGATTGCTTATACCAAAGCGCTGGCGATCGCCCGTGTTAAGGATGATGGGGAGCGGCAAGATCTGCTAACACGGGCGATCGCCAACAACCTTTCGCTGAATCAAATCCGCGCCCACATTATAAAAATTAAACCAACGCAAGAGTTGCAATCTCCTAGAGTCCAGGTAACCAATCTGCATCGACGACTCCTGAAGGCAAAGTTATGGGAAGATCCTCAACGCTGGTCTCAAGCTCAGGCATTAATGGCTGAACTGGAATCCTTGTTGGATCAAGACTCATCCAATATGTCTAACTAAACCCAACAATGTTCACCTAAATGCTATGCTCCTACATCCGGATGATCACACCTTCGATCTATAAAGCCGTCCCCAATACCTTTAGCAAAAGTTGTTGCTCTTTCAGCCCAACTTGAAGGCGACCATTCTCAATATCCCGTACCCAGCTTTGACTTTTACCGACATGACTCGCCAAATCTCGCTGACTGATTTGCAAATTTTTTCTGGCGGCGATGATCTGCTGGCCCGAAAGAACTGACTTTGGTTGAGTCGTTTTTTTGCGTTGCGTTGTGTGAGCTTTTTTTCGAGTCGCTTGAGCCAGTTGGTTATCCCACCCTTCCGGCAACTCAAACCGCAACAGTCGTGCGTGCATCAATCGGTTCCATTTGTTCCGTGGCGCAACATCGGTCAACCGATTGTCCATGCTGCCATCCTGCGTCCAAAATTCCAGGGCAACTTCCGGGTCATCAGGTAAATCGGCTAGTTTGACCCACAGAGGGTGAATGTCAGGTGGATAGGTGACAGGGTCAAAAACTGGTTTCAAGCCATAGCGGTGAAGCGCTTCCAGATCACTTTCAAACGATCGCAGTAATCGTTTGCGTTCTTCCCGCTGAGTACCCGCCTCGACGACTCTGGCATCTCCATAAGCAATCCGCATCAGGGTTGGAATGGTAAGACGCTGTTCAGCTCCCATCTTGGTCTTAAATAAGAGCCATAGCATCATGCGACAGGCTCCTTCATGCTGCTGCCAGATGCTGGTTACCGTCCACAGAAGGGACTTGGGTAAACTGCTGTACTGATAAAACGCCTGCCCGTCTCTGGCTCCTTGCTGGTTGAGAAAATATTGTGACCAGGCTCCAGATCTGATTTTGAAGGTGAGTCCAGTTAAATGTTTGCAACCCAATTCGTCTTCTTGAAAGTGATTCTGAATATCAACTAAATGCCAGAGCCGACTTTGTTCCAGCGAGAACTTGCAAACCCGCCCTTGTTGAAACCATTGAATATCAAGCTGGAGTTTGGAGGGCTGTAGCGCCAGATTTTTGATCAGGGTCAATTTGGCAAGCTTGCTCAGATCCTTGCGTTTTTCCAACCCCAAGTAGGCTTCGATTTGGCGATCGGTGATGGTAAATTCTTCTGCCCAGGGTTGCTCCAGTTGCATTGCATGGGCGGCGTAGATCAGGTGCAAACAGGCCGCCCGCACATCCCACCCCGCCATTTCTGCCTCTGCTTCTGCGCGATCCAAACTGGTCGGAGATTCGGTATCAAGATTTTGGGCCAGGCGAAAGACGATCGTTCCCCGCTCGCCATTCACCTGCCGTTCATAGCAGAGCTTGCCATCTGCATCGGTTTTCCAGGGAAGGGATTGACGTTGCGCCAGCACATTACAGGCTTCCCAGACGGCGATCGCTGACGCAACAGGGCTGCTTCTGCCATTGGTAAACAGATTGGTGCTGGGAAGCGTTCGATCTGTTGTTTTGCATCGCCCTTTTTTTGCTTGCAAGGGCAGCGGTGGCAGTTCGATCGGACACACGGTAACGCAGTGGGGCGCAGTAGTAAATCCTTCACAATCGTTGCACACCATTGGGTCAATCCAGAATTCCCCAGATTCTAGCTTGATTGCATCTTTTGGACATTGTGGAACGCAAACCCCACACTGGTTACAGCGATTGGTAATGGTATGAGCCATAGGAATAACAGAGCTAATCAAGAGTTCGACTGGGTAACCGACTTGTACAGGCTTCTAAAGTAACTGCCAACCAACCCCTAAGAGGATGTCTTAAAAAACGCCAGGCGAGCACAACTCCTCACACATCCAAGTATCAAAACTTTGACCGTCCGAGTGAACGGAAACAAAAACCAATCTCTAAAGACATCTTGATCGGACACTCATTAACCCTATTTGTAATTAAAAAAGCTCATGTAAGATGTTCAATTCAAACGATTAAATATTTTTTTAATATTGTCCTGATGATGAACCTTAAAACATATTCTCCATAAGCAACCTGGGCTTCTATTTGTAACATATTTTACCGATATTAACGTCATCAATTCATTACTTTTAGGCTGATAATGATTGATTTTTCCAATTGAGTTCCAGCTTATTTGAGAAGTGCTATTTACTCACCACAAACTGTATGATTTTCTTACGTTTTGCACTTTTTTCATTCATGGGTTGTCGGGATACTTGGTGCTTTTCTCGTTCTACTGTCCTTTGTGGCGACAGCAACAAAATACTAGCCCCCTTACCTATATAGACTCATTTTTGGTCTGAAAAATACTCGTCCCCCCACCGCTGTTTTTTGCTTGAGACCTTTATCATTAGGCGGTTTGAGGGTTGAGTGCCCTTTAATAAGGGGTTGCTCTCTAGAGGAGTTGAGTGCAGCTTATGAACTCAACCATATCTGATATAAGCAAAGAAACTGCACGATTGTTTCTCGTTGAGTTAACCGTAGGGGAAACCCCATGAAACAGATTCCCGCTTCACTTTTGCCCCTACTCACAGGGGTACTCATTACCCTCATTAGTTTGTGGGTTGGTCAACATCATGGCCTACTACCAGAGCAAGCTTCTGAACAAGCACCCCTGGTTGATCAGTTTTTTAACGTGATGGTGACGATCGCCACTGCCCTGTTTCTGGTTGTGCAGGGGGCGATTGTCCTATTTATCATCCAGTTTCGGCGGCGGGCTGGCGATGACACCGATGGTGTTGCGATCAAAGGCAGTTTTCCACTGGAGATTCTTTGGACGGCGATTCCTGCTGTGATCGTGATTTGTAGGCATTACCTGAATTGTTTTGTTCAGTCTGCTATACATTCTCACCCTGTTCTAAACCGATGCAAATCTGTCTTAGCACTCACCAATCTACCCATGAACCATCCCTGTCCTGGTATGACCTGCCCGACGAGGTCAAACGCTTGTTGATTGCGGCAGCCAACACCTGGGAAAACACCGCCCAGTCCCAAGACTATATTCAGCAAGCCCTGGCGATCGCCGATCAATCCCTGGATGTCCTTGTTGCCGCCTATCGTTATTTTTTCTATAAACATAACGACACAGCCGCGTTGCAAGTTGCCACCCAGGTCATTGAGCAAATTCGCCAAATAGAAGGGCTTCCAGAGGATTGGGAGATGCTGGCACCGATACTCAGCAGCAGTAAAGAAGAACCCAATATCCGGTTATATCTCAATGCCTACGCTGCTTTAGGATTGATTCGGGCACGCCTGGGCGAACTGGAACAGTCCACCGTAATTACCACCCGCATCAGCGAGATTGACACCAACCGGGAATTTGGAGCAGCTACCATGTTGCACATTCTCACCCATCCTCAGGACGAGGAGGACTAATCACCGTGGTTGAGGTTGCCATGAAACATCGCGATTTGTTGATCACCGAAACGGGTCAATGGCAGGTGTGTAAACCTTCCAGAGAGTGGGATTTGCTCCGCACACCCTATCGATTTCATCGGTTTTTGACGGAAGTTGAAGATGCGTTGGAATCCGCAATCGATGAAGTGGATTGTCTCCCTCAACTACGGCTACTCGTGCGACGGTTAATCACCAATTCCTACTGGATTCAAACCCAATATATTGATCCTGCCCCTGAAACAGGCAGCGGGGTGATCATGTTGTACGACGAAATTGGCTATCCCCTGACGGTACAAATTGCCACCTTTTCACCCGGTACACGATCGTCGATTCACAATCATGGGAACTGGGGTGTTGTTGCAATTTTGAAAGGGGAAGAAAAAAACACCTTCTGGCGGTATATTCCCAATCCTCAGTTTTCGGGCTGGGTAGAGCCAGTGAGTGAAATCATCCTGTTACCTGGAGATCTGATCAGCTTTACCCCCGACGCAATTCACTGCGTGGAAGTCGTCGGGGATGAGCCGGTAGTCACATTCAGCATCTACGGTGAAACCCATCACTCCAAACGGTTTAAGTATGACCCAATCGCCCATACGGCTAAAAACTTTTAAGACGGCTAACGGAAGTTGGTTATGAGAACTCAAGTTGTAAGGAATGAAACCCGATGACAGACCAACCATCGCAGCAGCGCCAAACCCAATATCTGCAACTGATTGAACAACTGTTGGCTTGTCCCAACGGTCAGGAGCCAGATGTGCTCGATGCCCAACCTGACTTGATTGATGCGGGACTGGTGCAAACCCTCGTCAGAGTTGGCACCATGATGGCCCATGAAGAAAATCAGGACGGTGCTAAATTTTTGTTCCATGTTGCCCGTGAGCTAGCCATTCAATTGAACCTTTATCCTCAACCAACTACACAGGAGTAACGATGGAAACACTCAATCGATCGACCGATGAAATTGGACAACTAGCGATCGCTTTTCTTGTGACTGATCTGGAGATTCCACCGGATGATCAGGAATGGTTTTCGGTATTGAGTGTGCGTGCCGTAGGGGAAACCTGGTATGTGGTTGAGATTGGCGTGGAGGGATTGCCAGATAAATGGGTGCTGCAAGTTTACGATACGGGGGAATGCGACCCCAGCTATACATTCAGTTCTCCTGTAAAGGCGACCGAAGCCGACACCGGACTGGAGGATTTACCAGAGGCGATCGCTCATATTCTAGCTACGGAACGCATTGCCCATTGAGGCGATCGCTAGCCGTAATGGCAGCCCTACATGAAGTTGGTTCGCAGTGATTAGAGCAAGACCCTTGTGTCTGTCCTTTGAACCCGGTTGAGCTACTGTAGGCTTTGGGTCTTCAGAATGGTTCAGGTGGTTTCTTTTTGAGAGCCGCGATTGCCCTACAATCATAGGGCAATCGGTTAATGCATCCAACACTCTGCTTCCATGTGCCAACTGCTCGGAATGAACTGCAATACCCCAACCGATATCTGTTTTTCCTTTGAGGGGTTCTCAGCACGAGGAGGAAAAACAGATGAACACCGAGACGGTTGGGGCATTGCTTTTTTTGAAGGGGTAGGATGCCGTATTTTTCTAGACGAGAAGTCGTCGTTCACATCCCCTGTGGCAGATTTAGTCCGAAGCTATCCCATTAAATCAACCCACGTTATCGCGCATATCCGCAAAGCAACATTCGGTGCAGTGGCTCTGGAAAACTGCCATCCCTTTCAGCGAGAACTGTGGGGACGCTACTGGATCTTTGCTCACAATGGTGATTTGCCGGACTTTTATCCAGAGAATGCGGGCTTTTATACGCCTGTGGGACAAACCGATAGTGAACGAGCGTTTTGCTTGCTGTTAAATACCCTACGGCAAACCTTTCCTGACGGCAAACCACCTTTAGAAGCCCTTTACCCTGTACTACAAGCTGTAACGCAAGCCATTGCTGCAAAAGGCAGCTTCAATTGTTTGTTATCGGATGGAGAACACTTTTTTGCCTACTGCTCGACTAGGCTGTGCTACATTGTGCGCCAGGCTCCGTTTGCGGCGGCTCACCTTATCGATGCAGATCTCACGGTAGATTTTCAGGAGTTGACGACCCCGCGTGATCGTGTCGCCCTCATTACCACTGCTCCTTTAACAGATAATGAAGTCTGGACAACGATCGAAGCAGGTGAGCTACTGGTTTTTCATGATGGATTGCCCCTAAGACTCCGAGGTTTTAAATGCCTCGTAGGTCTGAACGTCTTCGCTGTTAATCCGTGATGAAATAATTTGTCGGTGCCCGATCGAATTTAAGAAGCTCAGTGCTTTGTTAGAAACTCTTCTCGCTTAACTCCCTGAATGATCTATTGAGCCAAGCATTAAGTCCTCTGTAAGGATTTGAGCGATCGCGTCGACAATTTGAGGCAGCACCTTAGAGTGAACGTTAGTATAGCGATGGTTTCCAGGGGTGATCACCACATTAGGAGCTGAGGAACACGTCTTCAAGCAGCCAGTGCGCTCGATCGCAACCTGATGGTCCAATCCGCGCTCGTAAAGCATTTGCCCCAACACTTCACACAAGCCTCTGCCGCCGCGCTTCATACATCCTGATTTCTGACAGACCAGCACTTTGACTTTAGATCTACTTTTAGGTTTGCTTTTGGAGTTGACGTTAGGCTGCGTTGCAAGTGATTGATCGATGCAAGCACTTGATTCTGATGAAGTTTTTGATTCAGTCTGAAGTATGCGATCGCGGAGAGGTACAATCTGAGTTGCCTTGAGTTTAAAGGTCTGGACAGCGCGATCGAACTTGCCAATCCCTGTAACTTGGATCAACTCACCTGGCTGAAGGGATAACCCGATCGTCGCCCGCATAAATTTGGGCAGCTTCACTTGCATCTCTTCCGACAACACTTTCAGCCGGATATATTTCAATTTTCCATCGTGACGAACGAACTCCAAAAACTGACATTCAAAACTGAATTCCATTCGCTGTTCCATTCGCTGGTACGTATCGGAGCAAGCCATGATGTGATCTCCTGACATGATTGCTAGAAACCCATAGATCCGATAGTGCGAGCGTCTTGCTCACGCTGCTAACGAGATGCAAAAGAGATGCTCACACTACAGGGAATACTTATCCAAAAACCTCTTAAGCAATCCGTTTGGCTTCTACGGTTTGCGGCAACTGAATGGGGTCTGTTAACCCCGCGATCGCCAGTTCCCAGCCATTCGCAAGGGTGAGTATCTTTTCGTTCTCCTCCTCGACCTGGCTAACGACTTCTTCTTCCAAATCTTTCTTGGCAACGTAGACAACGAGGTGCCCAACGGAGTTTTGACGCAGCATGACTTTCATTTGATTTCCTCAGCGAGTTCCAGTTCCTTTGACCGACAGCCAACAATGTATCCAGTAGTCATGAAATGCACAGCATAGATATAGGAGCTTTGTAGAAATGTGCCGATGCTGACGACATAACCAACATCACCTTTTTTCGCTAGCGTGGCTCCAATATCCTTGCCAGGAAATGTCCCGTCATTCCGAATTAGTTTGCGAGATCGCACCTTTTGACCGATATCAAAGATAGGAGGAGAATCAATTTCAATTTCATCCGTTTGCATGGGCGTAAGACCTCCCTTGGGGAACTAAACTCAACAACTCTTCCAGGGTTAGGCTGCGTTTAATCGCGACCGCTTGTTGCCGCACCGCATCGAGCACCGATTGCACTTCCTCGGAATCGAGGATGATGCCTTGCTGGTGCAGCAGATTGAAAACTAAATGCCGACCCGAATGTTTACCCACCACCAGACGACGCTCACGACCAACTTCTTCCGGGTCAAATGGCTCATAAGTAACGGGATTGTGCAGAATGCCGTGAGCGTGAATCCCGGCTTCGTGGGCAAAGGCATTTTCCCCCACGATCGCCTTCCAGGGGGGCACTGGACAGTTTGAGGCATTGGAGACTAACCGCGAGAGTTCTAACAATCGTTTCGTTTCAATGCTTGTTTGTACGCCATAGATGCGCTTCAAGGCCATCACAACTTCCTCTAGTGCTGCGTTGCCTGCCCGCTCACCTAAACCATTTACGGTTGTATTTACGGAGGCTGCGCCTGCTTGAATCCCCGCCAGAGCGTTTGCCGTTGCCAACCCCAGGTCATTATGGGTATGCATCTCAACTGGAATCGTCAAGTTAGAGACCAACTGGTGCACTTTGTTGTAGGTGGTGATGGGATCGAGAATGCCCACCGTATCACAGAATCGAAACCGGAAAGCCCCCCATTCCTGAGCGAATGAAGCCACATCCAGTAGAAAAACGTCATCAGCTCTGGAGGAATCTTCACCTCCGACGGACACTGCCAGACCGCGATCGCAGGCAAAGTTGATCACATCCCGCAGGCGTTCCAGCATTATCTGCCATTGCCCGTTAAATTTTGCCGCAATCTGAATTTCTGAAACAGGAACCGAAATGTGAACTCGTTGCAGTCCACAGTCTACGGATGCTTGAATATCAGACCGATTTGCCCGATTCCAACCCAAGAGTTTGGCGTTCAACCCCTGAGCGACAATTGCCCGAATGGAGGTGGCTTCTTCCTGCCCCATTGCGGGAATCCCGACTTCTAACTCCTGTACCCCAATCGAGTCCAGAAAGGTTGCGATCGCGATTTTTTCTTCAATCGTAAAAGCAATTCCGGCTGCCTGCTCTCCATCTCTCAGAGTTGTGTCATTGACCTGAATCAGATTGCTTTTCATGGTGGAGCATTAATGAATAAATGATATATTTAATTAGTTGCTTTAACGTGTGATTTTGGCTCATTAGCTGCATCTTTGGATGCAGCTTCTAGCATCCAGTTATGGGTGAATAAAATCACACTAAAAAGCAATGTGATTGTGGCTAAAGTTATCAGCATAATGCCTCCTTAGTTGGTTTTAGATTTTGTTTCAGATTGATCAGGTTGCGTAAGGGCTATTGAAGTTGGGCTTCTAACCAATCAAAAATTTGAGCCAGTTGTTGCATTGTGATCAGTCCATATTGCCAGAGGAGCATGGGAAGGGGAGCGTAATCCCGTTCAGGATGACGCAGCAACACATCGATTTCTGCGGATGAGATGGCGAGTTCATGCTGCAAAAAGTGGATCAATGATGCGTTGCTGCTCATGGTTGCCTCCTGAAATTAGGGAATAGTCAATGGAAAACTAAGATCGGCTGACAAACGCAAACGTCAAACTGTCTTCGGCAAGGAAATGGGCGAGATGAAAGGCACGGTCTTCCGTTTGCAACAGAAATTGTTCATAGAGATAGCGAGTGGCGCGATCGCCCACACTTTCTGCTTGGGCGGCTTGCCGTCGCAGTAAATCAATCACAGCCTGCTCTGCTTGTAAATTGTGTTCGACCATCTGTCGCGCCGCAAAAATACCATCGGCTTCTGGGGTGAAGCAACAGAGATCGGCTAATCGACTGAAACTGGCAGCAGGCACACCGCCCAGACCATTTAAGCGTTCACCAATCTGGTGCACATAGCCCTGAACTTGTTCGTAGCTTTCAGCAAAGAATTCGTGCAATGAATAGAACTCTGCGCCTTCCACCACAAAGTGATGCTTCTGGTATTGCAGATACAACGCCTGGAAACTGGCAAGGGCGATGTTTAAGCCTTCGCAGACAGGAACAGTGACTTCCTGCCCCAGTGCGATCGGATTAGCCTGAACTTGTCCAAACTCTTGTACGAGTGTTTGTATCATTGGAATGTGTCCTTTGGTAAGTGAAATTTCAACGGAAATAAGAGAGTAAGAGGGTGAGTGAGTGGGTGAGTGAGCGGGATAGCGCGTGTTTTACGGTTACTTCAAGGGTTCGGTGTTCCAACAGCGCTCTAGCCAGTTCACCATTTCCTGGCGAGAAGCGACGAACTGTTGCACAACGCTTCGCAGTAGCAAAGCACCGATACCATTCTGGACTTCGACCCGCAAAGTACCATCGGGCAAGCACCAGCAGGAGATTTTGAGTTCCTGCAAGCGGTGGTAAATACGCCAGCGATCAATGCGGGGAACAGACACCATATAGGTGCCATCCATTTGGGTGATGTTAGAGCTTTGAGAAAAAAGCGGGGACATGGGAGTAACCTCGAAAAATTAGGGCTAGAGGGTGGGATGAGTGTGAGCCAAATGATTTTGGGTGAATTGTTCAAGTTGTTGTTCTAAAGCTTCGATGCGGTCGAGTAATGATTGGATCGCCACCGCTTCCACGTCGGGAACTTGTCCATGTTCCAGCGGGCAAGTTTGCGTATTGGTGCGGCAAATGTTGCGTCCAGGAATGCCAACGGCGGTGCAATGGGAGGGAACCGCTTTCAATACGATCGAGCCAGCACCAATGCGGGCATAATCCCCGATCGTGATATTGCCGAGAATTTTGGCTCCTGCCCCAACGACCACATACTGCCCCAGGGTAGGGTGGCGTTTGCCTGTTTCTTTACCTGTGCCGCCCAGGGTCACTCCCTGATAAATCAGACAGTAATCACCGACGATCGCGGTTTCCCCAATCACCACCCCCATACCGTGGTCAATAAACACCCCTTTGCCAATCTCAGCCCCTGGATGAATTTCAATCCCTGTGAAGAGTCGAGTCAGATGGGAAATGAAGCGAGGGATGAAGGTGACGCGATGAGTATGGAGCCAGTGCGCTAGGCGGTAGAGGGCGATCGCATGAAGACCGGGATAACAGAGCAACACTTCTAGCCAATCATGGGCGGCCGGGTCGCGATCGAAGATGATCCGAAAATCTTCCTTTAGAGCTTGCCAGTTGCTCCAGCGATCGGGGTTCTGGAAAGACTTCGCTTCGGGGGTAATGCTCTTGGTAAAAGGCAGCGTCAGGGGGGATAGGAATGGCGTTAGAGGAGACTGCATAGTTTTCTGATGGCAAAGCGTGTTCTGTTCTCCTGCTTATATCAGGCAAGTATAAACAGTGCAGAACCTGTGCCTCGAATCAGAGTTATTTAAACTATTAGAAGTGTACTCAACCCCCAAACCGAGATCTGATGGGAAGTCTATTTTTTTTAAGGGTTGAGGGGCTAGTAATTTGGGTTAGGGGAACTGGTATTAACTGGAATAGGAACAAGTATTTAGGTACTCACGAACAAACCAGGTCATTCCGCACCTTACAGCCAATTCTTAGCCCAAATCATGGACGATTGATGATGTACTCAAACCGCATTTTTGTATCAAGTTTATCTATTTATAATAGAGTTATAGCCAGCCTAAATAGGCTGTAGGACGAGCGGGTTGTGAAAGGCGCACCCCTCCGGGGTGCGCCTTTCACAACCTACTTAGGATTGCTATATGTTCACTGTGGACAAATCCGAAAGAAATATTACAGTTAATCCGCTGTTTCTATAAAAGTGATAATTTAGATACAGAATTGAATTTCGGTTCTTGCTGGGAGTCATTCATTATTGTTTGATCCCAGCTTTAGTTAAAAAGACAACCCAAAAGTCAATCAATCAACGTCAGATTTGCCTTCTCAATCAGCTTTTGAAGCCTTTGAGAGGTTGCTTGAGTACAAATCTGTTGGCTTTAAAACTCACTCAAAAATACCTTCAACGCCTTGTATCACAGGCGTTTGAGTTGAGTACAAACAATACTTCTCCCCCACTTAAATAATACTCGACCCCAGTTTGAAAAATACTCGACCCCCAACCCGCTAAAAAATTTGGTTGCTGAGCCAGACCGGGTTTGCAGGCTTGAGTACAATCTAATGAATTTAATAACTCTGACACAGGGCAACTGCATGGGACTGGTTTAGGCGGTTGGTATAACTCTCATAACGCCAATCACTCAGCTCTACCAATCAGAAACAACGGTTCTTTCAACCCACGCTAAGCAATAGCCATTCAGGTTTCTAGATTGAGAGATGAGATGAGAGGATGACGCAACTGCAACCAGCTCTTAATGATGATCGAAGTGAAGTTACTCCTACAGCTTATATCAGTGTTCCTAAGGGAACGAATTTGATCTCTAGCCTGCATTGGCAGGTTGTCTGTCATCAGTAACTTCCATCGATTTTTTAGAAGCATGGAGCGATCGTCTCTCTCGGTGGCGCTGTCCACTTAGCCCTGCCGAAATTCAATGACACCACCACCTTTAGGAATACTCGCTTCCCCAACGACTCAGCCAGCGACAGATCTCGTTGTCACCAAAAACGCTGTGACCTCAAAAAGCGGTGATAGCTGTGGTTGTAGCAGTAACACCAGCGCGGCTCCTAGCCTGGATCAACGCACCCTCGATCGCATTGCTAAACACCCCTGCTACAGCGAAGAAGCCCATCACCATTATGCTCGGATGCACGTTGCAGTTGCTCCGGCCTGCAATATTCAGTGTAACTACTGCAACCGCAAATATGATTGTGCGAATGAAAGCCGTCCTGGTGTCGTGAGTGAGTTATTAACCCCTGAAGAAGCGGCTCACAAAGTGCTGGTGATTGCGGGCAAGATTCCCCAAATGACGGTGCTGGGCATTGCTGGCCCTGGCGATCCGCTGGCAAATCCCGAAAAGACCTTCCGCACCTTTGAGTTGATTGCAGACAAAGCACCAGACATTAAACTCTGTTTGTCTACCAATGGTCTGATGCTGCCCGATCACGTCGATCGCATCAAAGCTCTAAATGTGGATCACGTCACCATCACGATTAATATGGTCGATCCGAAAGTCGGCACCAAGATCTATCCCTGGGTTCACTATCGCCGCAGACGTTACAAAGGACTGGAAGCAGCACAAATTCTGCATGAACGGCAGATGGAAGGCTTGCAGGCGCTCAAAGAAGCCGACGTGCTGTGCAAAGTGAATTCGGTCATGATTCCCGGCATCAACGACGAACACCTGGTAGAAGTGGATCAGGCGATTCGGCAGAAAGGGGCATTCTTGCACAACATTATGCCGCTGATTTCCGCTCCAGAACATGGCACCCACTTTGGTCTGACGGGTCAACGCGGCCCCACCCCCAAAGAATTGAAAAAGCTACAAGACGAGTGCGCCGACAGCAACATGAAGATGATGCGTCACTGCCGCCAGTGCCGTGCGGATGCCGTGGGTTTGTTGGGCGAAGACCGCAGCCAGGAATTTACCAAAGAGAAATTCATGGAAATGCCAGAGCAATATGATCTGGAACTACGGCAGGAAGTTCACGCTGGCATTGAGCAATTCAAAGAAGAAATCAAGCTAGCCAAAGCCAGAGTGAAGCCCAGTGAGCGCATTAGGAATAGTCCGAAGATCCTGGTGGCGGTAGCGACCAAAGGCGGTGGCATTGTCAACCAGCACTTTGGTCACGCCAAAGAATTCCAGATCTTTGAAGTGGATGCGAACGAGGCAAAATTTGTGGGACACCGCAAGATTGACCAGTACTGTCAGGGCGGCTACGGCGAAGATGCAACGCTAGAGCACGTGATCAAAGCAATTTCTGATTGCAAAGCGGTGCTTGTGTCCAAAGTCGGTGAATGCCCGAAAGCAGAACTGCGGGAATCAGGCTTGCAAGTAGTGGAAGCCTACGACGTGATTGAAAAGGTGGCGAGAGAGTTTTACGACCAGCACATGCAAGAGTTTTGAGTTCTCAGTGTTGAGTTTTGAGTAAACATTCAACATTCAGAACTCAACATTCAGAACTCAACACTCAAGACCTTTCTAAGGAGGTTGTTATGACCTACATGATTACGAGTCAGTGCATTGAATGTCATCGCTGTGAATCGCTTTGCCCAACAGGGGCAATCACCCGAAATGAACATCAGTATCAAATCAATTCTGAACGCTGTAACGATTGTGTGGGTCATTACGCTGTACCTCAATGTTGGGCAGCCTGCCCCACTAATGGCGGATGTGTTCCCAACCTGGCAACTCTCCCTCACTCGCTTGCTGAAAAGCCATCCTCTGATTACTGGGACAACTGGTTCTACACCTACGAGCACCTGGTATCAAGGTTAAACGCCAATCAACCTTCTGCTTATTGGCAACGCTGGTTTGATACCTATTCGCAAGCATTAACCAAACAACTACAAACCCCGACCTCTGTGGGAGCCAACGTATGAGTGCAGTGATTTATCTTGATAACAATGCCACTACCCAGGTTGATCCAGAAGTAGTGGAAGCCATTCTGCCCTATCTTACTCAGTATTACGGTAATCCATCCTCAATGCACAGTTTTGGTGGGCAAGTTGGCAAAGCCTTGAAACAAGCCCGTGTCCAGGTTGCAGCCCTGTTAAGCGCAGAAGAATCGGAGATCATTTTTACCAGTTGTGGCACTGAAGGCAACAATACCGCTATCCGTGCGGCGCTGACTGCCCAACCCGATCGCAAACACCTAATTACCACCCAAGTTGAACACGCCTGTGTTTTGAATCTGTTTAAGCAACTGGAAAAGCAGGGCTATACCGTCACGTATCTCTCGGTAGACCATAAGGGTCAATTAGACCTGATGGAGCTAGAAGCGGCGATTACAGGCAACACAGCATTAGTTTCGATGATGTATGCCAACAACGAAACGGGAACGGTGTTTCCGGTTGAACAAGCCGGAGCGATCGCCAAAGAGTACGGCGCAACCTTCCATGTTGATGCGGTGCAGGTGGCTGGTAAGTTGCCTCTGAACATGAAAATCAGCACCATTGATTTGATGACGATTTCCGGTCACAAGTTACACGCACCCAAAGGTGTTGGTGCCCTGTATGTGCGGCGGGGATTCCGTTTTCGTCCGCTGTTGATTGGGGGACACCAGGAACGGGGTCGTCGCGCCGGAACCGAAAATGTGGCTGGCATTATCGGTTTAGGCAAAGCCGCCGAACTCGCTCAGTTGCATCTCGCAGATGTGGCGACGGAGAAAAAACTGCGTGACCGTCTGGAAAAAGGCTTGTTGGCGATTCCAAATACGGAAATCAATGGCGATCGCAAGAACCGCCTCCCTAACACCACGAACATTGGCTTCAAATACATCGAAGGCGAAGCCATCCTCCTCTCCCTTGATCAATACGGCATCTGTGCCTCCTCTGGTTCTGCCTGCACTTCTGGCTCTTTGGAACCGTCCCACGTCCTACGGGCAATGGGCTTACCTTACACCACCCTGCATGGCTCCATTCGATTCAGCCTCTCCCGATACACCACTGAAGCCGAAGTCGATCGCGTTTTGGAAGTAATGCCGGGAATTGTGGAACGTCTGCGTGCCCTTTCACCCTTTAACAATGACCAGGCTGAATGGCTGCAAGACCGTGAAGAAGCCCTAGTCGGAGCCGTTTAAGTTTTGAATTTTGAGTTTTAAGTTTAGTCATTAACTCAATCCTCAACACTCAACACTCAACGCTCAATCCTCAACACTCATAACTAGGAAAATGCCATGTGGGACTATTCTGAGAAAGTACTGGATTTATTCTATAACCCTAAAAACCAGGGTGCGATCGAAGATCCAAACCAAGATGGAGTTGCGGTTGTTTTTGGTGAAGTCGGTAGCATTGCCTGCGGTGATGCTCTCAGGCTCCATCTCAAAATTGAAGTCGAAGCTGACAAAATTCTGGATGCTCGGTTTCAAACTTTCGGTTGCACCAGTGCGATCGCATCCTCTTCCGCCCTAACTGAAATCATCAAAGGCATCACCCTAGATGCGGCATTGAATATCAGTAATCGCGATATTGCCAATTATTTAGGTGGCTTACCAGAAGAAAAGATGCACTGTTCCGTGATGGGTCAGGAAGCATTGGAAGCGGCTATTTTCAAATATCGTGGCATTGAAGTTGAACAGCACGAAGATGATGATGGCGCACTCATCTGTAGCTGCTTTGGTGTGAGTGAAAATAGAATTCGTCGCGTTGTGATCGAAAATAACCTGACTACAGTGGAACAGGTGACGAGCTATGTGAAAGCAGGCGGCGGTTGTAGTTCTTGTGGTGCCGAAATTGAAGATTTGATTGCAGCGATTCAACAAGAAAAAGAACTCACTGCCAGCCGAGTCGCTGCCGAAATTGCCACGGCTCAAGCGCAAAACCGCCCCTTGACAACCGTGCAAAAAATCAACCTGGTGCAAACCGTTTTGCAGGAAGTCCGTCCTATGTTGTTAGCCGATGGAGGTGATGTTGAACTCTACGATGTCGAAGGCGATACCGTCAAAGTTGTGCTGAAAGGGGCCTGTGGTTCCTGTTCTAGCAGCACCGCTACGCTCAAAAATGCGATCGAAGTTCGGTTACGAGAACGTGTTTTACCCACTCTGATCGTTGAAGCAGTTTCATGAATTGTATATCGCTGAAATGTAATCCAGTTGGGCGATCGCCGCCACTGCGATCGTTGCCAACTTCCCTAACCCAAACCAGCATCTCGATTGCTGATCACCAATCCCTCAAACTCCAAAGGAGATAAATCCATGACTGACGAAAGCATTAGACAGATAGCATTCTACGGCAAAGGTGGTATCGGTAAATCCACCACCTCACAAAACACGATCGCCGGTATGGCTGAACTTGGTCAGCGCGTCATGATCGTTGGTTGCGACCCCAAAGCAGACTCTACCCGCTTGATGCTGCACAGCAAAGCCCAAACCACCATTTTGCACCTAGCGGCAGAACGTGGCGCAGTCGAAGACCTAGAACTCGACGAAGTCTTGTTGACGGGTTATCGCGATGTCCGTTGTGTTGAATCCGGCGGTCCAGAACCCGGTGTTGGCTGTGCTGGACGGGGCATCATCACCGCCATCAACTTCCTGGAAGAAGAAGGCGCTTACGAAGATCTCGATTTCGTCTCCTACGACGTACTGGGCGACGTGGTTTGCGGTGGGTTTGCCATGCCGATTCGGGAAGGCAAAGCCCAAGAAATCTACATCGTCACCTCCGGTGAAATGATGGCCATGTATGCCGCTAACAACATCGCACGCGGCGTTCTCAAATACGCTCACTCGGGTGGTGTTCGTCTCGGTGGCTTGATCTGTAACTCCAGAAAGGTCGATCGCGAACTTGAGCTGATCGAAACCCTGGCAAAGCGTCTCAACACTCAAATGTTGCACTTCATCCCCCGCGATAACATTGTGCAACACGCTGAATTGCGCCGTATGACGGTGATTGAGTATGCGCCCGACAGCCAACAGGCTGAAGAGTATCGCACCCTCGCCCAGAAGATCATTGACAACAAAAACCTTGCCATTCCAACCCCCATCTCGATGGACGAACTGGAAGATCTATTAGTCGAATTCGGCATTCTGGGCGGCGAAGAAGAGTACCAGAAAGCAATTCAGCAAGGCACCAAAGCACCTGTAGGGGTCAGCTAGTTGAGTTAATGGGTGATGGGGTGATGGGGAAATGAAGTGATGGAGTGATGGGGTGATGGGGTGATGGATAATCAAGCACCTTGCCACTCCCCGCTCCCACTCCCCACTCCCACTCCCACTCCCACTCCCACTCCCACTTCCACCTTCCTCGACGAG
>JAAUQZ010000266.1 GCA_012033355.1 Leptolyngbyaceae cyanobacterium RM1_406_9
ACCGTGATTGCAATCAGTTTAGGCGGAGGGTTCTGGGTGCGATCGCCCCTTCCTCTGCCGCGACCTGTGCCGCCTGTAGCGCTTCACTCCCTGCTGCCGCATGAATTGTCACCAGATCCACACCATACCTGGCCGCTGCCCGACACGCCCCGGCAACCGTATTGGGAATGTCGTGAAACTTCAGGTCTAAGAAAACTTGCTTCTGGCGCTCTTTCAGCACAGTCAGAATTCCAGAACCGCTGCTAACAAACAGTTCCAGTCCCACTTTCCAAAAGTTTACCTGGGGCAGGCGATCGATCAGGGCGATCGCCTCTCTTTCACTGGAAACGTCTAATGGAACGATGATGCGATCGGCTGGGGACATATAGCAGTAGGAATGAGGGATGAAGCATGAGGGATGAGCTTGGCTGTTGATCGCCTGTCCTAGTCATCTTCGGGTTAAGCCACTAAGCGAACAAATTTGTTTTTGCCGACTTGCAGCACTTTGCCGTTGAGGTCAGCGGCTGTGTCAAAGGTGAGGTTGACCTCTTGGATGCGATCGCCATCTAGCCGCACTCCACCGTTCTGAATCTGTCGTCGTGCCTCAGAACTGCTGCTACACAAGCCACTAACGCTAACGATGTAAAAGAATTTGGCAGGAAACTGCACCGATTCCAGCGAAAATTCTGGTACCGACTCAGCACCAGCCGTGCCGCCCTGCACCAGGGATTGGGCGGCTTGCTGGGCGGCGAGTGCCGCGTCTTTGCCGTGATATTGAGTGACGATATCCACAGCCAGTAGCTTTTGGCGATCGCGGGGTGCCTCTGGCAACTGGTTAAGCGGCAAGTTGGTTAATAGCTCAAAATACTGCTCAATCACGCTATCTGGGGTCTTTTCTAGCTTGGAATACATACTCAGCGCATCTTCCGATAGCGCAACATAGTTGCCCAGAGATTTCGACATTTTCTGGATGCCGTCCGTTCCAGGCAGAATGGGCATGAGCAAGCCAAACTGGGGCGATCGCCCAAAGTGCCGCTGCAAATCTCGCCCCACCGCGATGTTAAATTTCTGATCGGTTCCACCCAGTTCCACATCGGCATCTAGCGCTACCGAATCATAGCCCTGCATCAGCGGATAGAGAAATTCGTGCAGGTAGATTGGGTTATTTTGCCTGTATCGCTCCGCAAACCCTTCTTTTGCCAGCATTTGCCCAACGGTCATAGTTGCTAGCAGTTCTAGAATTTTAGACAGATCGAGCTGCGAGAGCCACTCGGAGTTATAGCGAATTTCCAGCCGACCCGGAGTTTCAAAGTCTAGAATAGGTCGAAGCTGGTCGATGTAAGTTTGGGCATTTTGCTTCACTTCTTCGGCTGTAAGCTGGCGGCGAACTTCTGACTTTCCGGTAGGGTCGCCAATCCGGGCAGTGAAATCACCAATCAGCAAAATTGCTGTATGCCCCGCATCCTGAAACGCTCTCAGCTTACGGAATGCAATGCTGTGACCGAGGTGAATATCTGCCCCCGTCGCGTCAATTCCCAGCTTGACTCGCAGCGGTCTATCCGTTTGAGACAGTCGCTGCACCAAATTTTCGTCGGGTTGGTCAGAGTCAGGTTGATTGGGAAAGATTTCGCTCACGCCCCGATTCAGCCAGGAGGAGGTTGCATTTAACGATTCAGAAGCCATACTTGGCACAGATAAATCCATTTAGCACTGCTTTATATTCAAGCATTTGACGAGCAAACTACTATAATTGCAAAACTTATAATTGCAAAACTTACAGGTTACAGGAAAGCCCTGTTTAACCATTACCCCAAGCGTTCAATTAGATGCTCAATAAATTTTTTGTCAACTGCCTGTAGAAACAAGCCAACTCTCCTGCATCAGCGTAATATCCAGAAATACTGCTATCTTTTCGTTGTCCTAACTACTGCTGCTAGACTTACGTTTTCACAAACCCCTATCTGATTTTTGACTAAGGAATAAAGCTGCTGTGTCGTCCAACACTACTGTTAAACATAAACAAAAACAATCAGAAGAACTGGCTCCCGTCTTTCAGTTTGTCCAGACAGTGGGCAAGGTGACAGCAGGTACCCTGCTCGGTATCACCATGCTGACGAGTTCCGTGATTGCTGGCGGGCTAGTAGGTCTGGCGATCAGCTTTCGCAACCTGCCGGATGTACGGGTGCTGCGAAACTACATTCCTTCAGAAACAAGCTACGTCTACGACATTAATGGCACCCTGCTAGACAGCATTCACGACGAGGTAAATCGAGATGTCGTTGACCTCAACAGCATTTCTCCAGACTTAAAGCGGGCCGTCATTGCGATCGAAGACAGCTACTTCTTCTCGCATCACGGCATCAATCCTGGCAGTATTGCCCGTGCTTTCCTGGCTAACCTCGAAGAAGGGCGAACGGTTGAAGGTGGCTCTACCTTGACGATGCAGTTGGTGAAAAACCTGTTTCTTACACCAGAGCGATCGCTCAGCCGCAAAGTAGCCGAAGCAGTTCTAGCACTCCGTCTAGAACAGGTATTTACCAAAGACCAGATTTTGGAAATGTACCTGAACCAGGTCTACTGGGGACACAACACCTATGGCGTAGAAACTGCTGCCCAGAGCTATTTCAACAAATCAGCCTCCGAGCTAAGTCTGGCAGAGTCCGCCATGATGGCGGGCCTGATTCAAGCGCCAGAGAGCTACAGCCCCTTCATTGACTATCAGCTTGCCAAACAGCGGCAATCCGTCATCTTGTCCAGAATGCGTCGGTTGAACTGGGTCACCGCCGAAGAAGAAGCCACCGCCCGGCAGCAACCCCTCCGTTTGGGGCAAGTAACTTCTTTTCGCGCAAGTCAGGCTCCCTACGTCACCGAAGCAGTCTTACAAGAGCTAAACACCCGCTTTGGGCAAGATGCCGTCCTTAAAGGTGGAATGCGCGTTCAGACTACGATTGACCTGAAGCTCCAGCGGCTTGCAGAGGAAACCGTCAGACGCGGCTATCAAACCATTCGGCGGCGAGGGCTAAATGCAGATCAGATGGCATTAGTAGCCGTCGATCCCCGAACGCATTTCGTCAAAGCAATGGTTGGCGGAGTTGACTACAACAACAGCCAGTACAATCGAGCAATTCAGGCAATTCGTCAGCCAGGCTCAGCCTTTAAGCCGTTTGTTTATTACGTTGCCTTTGCTTCTGGCAAGCATCGCCCTGACTCGATCATTAATGACACGCCGGTTAGCTACCCCGATGGGTACGAAACCTACACGCCGCAAAACTATGGCGGCGGATTTAGCGGACCGATCACGCTTCGTAGCGCTTTAGAACAATCTCGCAACGTTCCGGCTGTGCGACTGGGTCAATCCGTTGGACTCAACCGCGTCATTGAAGTAGTGCGGACATTAGGCATCACCAGCCCTATCGAACCCGTTACCTCCTTACCACTGGGTTCCGTTGATCTAACGCCCTTAGAAATGGCAGCAGCCTATGCAACGTTTGCCAGTGGCGGCTGGCATTCTGAAACCACTTTTATTGTTCAGGTGACGGACAGCACTGGCAAGACGCTTTTAGACAACACGCCTCAACCTCAACTGGTGCTAGACCCTTGGGCGGTGGCCTCTCTCAACGATGTGATGCAGGGAGTGATCACACGTGGAACGGGAACAGCCGCCCGTCTAGATCGCCCCGCTGCTGGAAAAACAGGAACGACTTCTTCTGAGCGTGATATCTGGTTTGTTGGCTATGTGCCGCAGCTTTCAGTTGCCGTTTGGATTGGCAACGATGACTATCGTCCGATTGGAATCGGAGCAACAGGTGGCGGTTATGTGGCTCCAATTTGGCGTGACTTTATGCAGCAGGCGCTACAGGGTGTGCCCGTAGAGAACTTTCCGCCTGCTTCAAATTTTCCGCGGCCTAACTAAACCTGCTTTTCTAGCTCAGACTTCATGCGCTCAAGCGTGTAGTGCATTTGGTCGAACATTTGCTGTGGCGTTACGCCAAACTGATTTAACTGGGTTTTTAGCTGCTCGACGGTCATCTGGGCCATGAAGTCTTCGGATAGCTCAAACCGCTTCATAAAGATGCGGTATCGCTCCATCATTTCTTCCATTTTTTCGATGAAAAGCTTTTTGCCTTCACGGTCAAATTTGCCGTAATCGCCCCCTAGCTGCATGAGGTTTTGGTAGTCCTCAAACAGTTGTTTGGCTTCCTGCTGAACAATTTCAGAGTCAAAGAATCCCATTGCTATTCACATCCATTGACGCTCTTGCGTTGGCTCCATAAATGAGAGCTAGTCGCGCTTTTCGCTTTTGATTTAAACCTATCTTAATTCAGCCTGGGACAAGCTGGATGGTCGGTAATCCCTACACTTGAACACATTTGGACGGTTTGGCAGGCTGACTACCGCTTCTTGGCAAACAAGCCAAAAAGTCCTCCTTTTTTGTCAGTATTGGGTGGTTCTAGCTTGATTTTTAGCTTTTTCGCATACTCTAGCGCCAACGGGTCTTGAGGGTTGAGTTTGAGGGCTTGCCGAAAATGAACCGTTGCCATGCCCGTCAAGTTTTGCATGAAATAGGCTTTTGCCAACAGGGAATGAAACTCATTCTTAGTAGGTTCTAGCCGAATTGCATCTCGTAACTCCTGGACTGCCATCGACCAGCTCTCTTTTTTCATGTATTCGTGGGCACGCAGGTAATGGCGCTGAGCGTAGTTGACAGTTGGCTGCGGTGGCTTTTGTCCTGCGGCTGCGGCTTCTCGCTTAATTTGCTCGGCGGGAACTAGCCCAGTCGCTTTAGGGCGAACGGGTTCTCCCATTTTTAACTGAAGATAGACGAGATTGAGCTCTATTAGCTGCTGGGTGATTAGCTCAAACTGTCGCAGCGGTTGATATTGGGAATCAGCTAGCTGGGCGATCGCCTGTTCATAAAACACGTCACCGACTGCATGGGTGTTTTTAATAGCTGTTGGGCCAGCCCACTTTGAGGCGACGAAGGTTCTTCACGATTGTTTCGACGAACTTGAACCCTGAGCAACGCCAAACTTTCGGCTCTATCTTTGTCTTGCTTGAGCTTCTGGTAGGCCGGACTAATCAAGTGAGCAAAAAGCTGGCTGGCTAGCTCTCGGTCGGCTGGATCTGCGGTGACATAGCCATCGGGATGCAGGAGCTTAGCTACGGTGCGATAGCGCTTCAACACTCTGCGATCGTCAGCCGAAACAGATAAGCCCAACACAGCATAGGGATCTGAAAATCGCTTCAGCCAGTCTGTGGAAAAGGGAATCTGTGACATCGATGAGGCTGCTCTTAAAAGTTGGATCAGTATTCAGTCAAATACAAACTAGTCTGTTAAGCCTTTGGCTGGTCTTTAATGTCTGATGGAGATGTCCCTTGTTGGGGTAACTGCGGTAATGCCTGATTAAAAAGTTGTCGATATGTGGAGATGCTGTACTTTCTTTCTACTGAAACTTGCCCTGACCCATCAAGTCAGAGCCTTACCTATGCGGCTTGCGCTAACCAGCACCTGCAAAAGCGCTATCTGAAGCCGCTTCAAAATGATACTGCCTTAACCTATCATGTACGTTAACCTACGGACATAGGGAATTGCCAGGGCCGCTATTCCTGCACTCCTGCTGACGCACTGCATCTAGACAAGCTGTGTTTAGAACTAAACAACTCCACTCTAATGTACTTCTTCTAACGAATGTTTCTAACGAATGTTGGGGCTAGTATCAGGTTCTAGATCCAAAGCCTAAAGGGAACTGCGCTTAGATACTTGTTCAATCATGAAGGTTAATGCCCGATCAAGACCGTTCAATCAGGACAAAAACGCCTTAAAACTGCTGAAGACGGGTTGAATTCCTTTTTATCAGTCCAGCTTGGCAGCAGAATCGATATGATGTGGAAGTAGGTTTTGTAGCACGATGGCGCTGCTGATCCCCTACGCTTCACTAGCCACTCAAGACTTTAGCGCTCCTAGTATGTTGAGCAAGTCCAAAAACCGTAAAGTTGCTGTCGCTCTAGCATTTGCTGGAATGGTGATGCCTGTGTCGGGGCTGCATAAGTTCTACCTGGGACAGCCGATTTGGGGCATTTTCTACCTGCTGCTGTCGTGGACTCCGATTCCAAAGGTTGCCAGTGTCGTTGAAGGACTCTGGTACTTAGCCCAAAATCAGGATGAATTCGACCAAAATTTTAACTCTACCTCAGCGTTGGAAACGGTCACGGTGAAGTCGTCCGCTGGGGTTGATCCGGCTCAGGTGGGGGCGATCGCCGATGCTCTCCGACAGCTTGACACACTGCGGCAAGACGGGCTGATTTCTGAATACGAATTTGAGCAAAAGCGCCGCCAGTTGCTTGATCGAATTGCTTGAGGCTAAGGTTCTTTGATCGGATCAGGCAACTCAGATGAGGGGAAGAAATGAGCATTTCTAACTGGTTTTCACCTAAGGCTCCTCTGCGAACAAGATTGCTGAATGACCCCTACTACCGCTTGCAGTCCATTGAAGAGGTGCGGATTGCGGCAGATTTAGGCATTTGCATCGACGTAAACCAGGCAGGTGTTGATGATTGGCTGCGGCTGCCGGGGCTGTCGATTCGTCAGGCGCGATCGCTCACGGAACTGACCCAATCGGGGGTACAGCTTCACTGTTTGGAAGATTTAGCCGCTGCGCTGGGTTTGCCCGTCCAGCAGTTGCGATCGCTAGAGCCTGTGCTGAAGTTTTGCTATTACGATGCTGAGAGCGTTTGCACAATTCGGCAAACCAACCCCAATACGGCTTCGGTTGAAACGTTAAGCCAGGTTCCAGCCATAGACTTATTTTTGGCGCGGGCGATCGTGCAAAACCGCCAGATTTACGGAACCTACCGTAACCTCGCAGACTTGCAGAAACGGCTGTCTCTCCCTGCTCAGCTTACCGCTGAACTGTTGCACTATCTGCGCTTCTAGCATTTGGCTTGTCGGAAATTTTGCCAATTCGCTCTGGCGGAAAGAAGCGGAATATTGCTCGACCAATGATATTTTCTTTAGGTAAAAAGCCCCAAACGTGGGAGTCATTGCTGTTGTTGCGGTTGTCGCCCATGACAAAAAATTGATCTGCTGGCACCAAAACTGGAGGCAGTTCGTATTTGGGTGGTTCGGCGAGATATTCCTCCGTCAAAGGCTCTCCATCGACGTAAACTATGCCTCCCCGTACAGTTATGATTTGCCCGGGTTCACCAATGATGCGCTTGATAAATGCCTGGTCAGCCATGTAGCCCTGAAACTGTAGCTGGGCTGGCGGGTCAAAAACGATGATGTCGCCTTGATGAGGCGAATGGAAGCGATAGGAAACTTTCTCGACTACCAGGCGGTCGCCTACATCCAGCGTCGGCATCATTGAGTCTGAGGGAATGTAGCGCGGCTCAGCGATGAATACTCGAATCAGGAGTGCTAAAAGCAGGGCGATCGCCAGGATTTGCAAATTTTCGCGCTGAGACTGCCAAGGCACTACGAGGGGTATAAGGGCGTGAGATTTAGTCTTTGGTCAGCACGTTGGGTGCAGCTAGGACTTGGTCATCGCAGCTAGTACTCTGGAGTTTCGATTCCATACGGTTCTACGTCGAGTT
>JAAUQZ010000008.1 GCA_012033355.1 Leptolyngbyaceae cyanobacterium RM1_406_9
AGTCTGGTGTATCCTTTCCATTATCAGACTTCCACGGGGTGTTGAGTGGTGAAAGCCGAAATCCAGGTGCTTCATAGTCTGGGGGTAGGTAATCAGCCGGAATGGTGGTCTGGTTGCCGTCTCGCGCTGCTCGGTAGTGAGGCGACAGAATCTCAATATCGGCTTCATTGCACTGGTCTTGAATGTTTTGATGCAACTCGGAGTAGATTCTTGCCATGATGCCAGGGCTGCTGGTGTAGGCATTTAACTCATAGCTGACATAAAAATCATCCAAACTGGTTTGCAGCACAAAGGGGGCAGGCTCTTCTACGATTTGTGCCGTTGCTAAAGCCGCTTTAGTGAGCACATCATGGACTTTGCGCCAGGGCACATCATAGCCTAACGTAATGGTCGTGTGCAGAATCAACGGCGGCGTGTTTGGGTCGCTGGCGGCAGCACTGTAGTTAATCACATGACTGCTTAACACCGCCGAATTAGGAATGGTAATCACCACGTTTTTGATCGTGCGAATGCGGGTGACAAATAACGTTTTCTCGACCACATCCCCGATCGTATCTGTAATCTTGACGCGATCGCCCACTAGAAAGGCACGAGTGTAGGTGAGGATAATTCCGGCAAAGATATTGGCGATCGCTGACGAGGAACCGAGCGAGATTAATAACCCTAAAAAGATGGAAATTCCCTGAAAGGCGGGAGTTTGCGAACCCGGTAAATAGGGAAATGCCACGGTTGCGGCGAAGGCTAAGACCAAAAATTGAACTAGCTTATAGGTTGGTTTTGCCCATTCTCGGTAGAATCCCGAAAAAGTAATATTGCCTTGCTCAATCTCGGCAAACAAAAACCGAATCACTTTGAGAGAGTAAGACGTGAGCAGCCAAATGACAATGAGAAAAAACAGGTTGGGTAGATAGGCAAGTAGTCCTGCCCCTAACGTACTGATAGCCGTCTGAACATAACCAAAGAGAACTCGTGCTAATCCTTTTGTCCAGGGGAAAAAGCTTAGAACCAGGTTGATGTAGAGATAGAGTAGTCCGAGAAACAGCGCAAGTCGGACAATTTTGATAATTTCTACAATTAGATCAACCACCCGATACGCTGATAAAATCTCGGTTCCAAACAACCGAAGCGCTGGAACACGTGTCCCGCGCCAATGTCTCAATTGACGATAAATCGTAGGAACTGATTTTGTGATGGCAATCAAGCTGGCAATTAAAACAACAGTTGCAATCAGTGTATAAATGGCTCCTCGGAGTAGACTTTGAACACTGTAGGAAGCTCTAAATTCAGTAACTGACCCTCTAATAGTCTGTAGATATTGGTTGGCAAGCGCTTGGCGAGATTGACCTGCCGCTACCGCATCCACATCGGCGATCGTCACAAGAGTTTGATCCGCTGCTTTGATGTCAATTGTTGCAGTGGCTTCGTTATCAACCGTTTTGAGTGTATCTAGGCTAACCTCAGTATCCTTAGCAAAGGTTGCAATTCGATCAGAAACGACCTGCGCCCGGAATTCTGGGGAAAAGACGCAATCCTTGCTTGAATGTAGAACAGCGTTTCATCACCTAAGACAACAGGCGCGCCTGTCTGCTGAGTTGCCGTTGGGCTACCAGGCTGCGAGTAGGCAAAGGAGATCGTTGTTATTAATATGACGATAGAGAGAATGCAAGGAACTAGCCCATTGCGAAACCAGCTTTTCACAGCAAACCACGGAAACATAGATGTGATTTAAGAGCGATTATTTGAGACTCAATGCTTAACACTTTTTTCATAGGTTTCGATTACTCTGCAATAAATTGTTATACAAGATACATCTTGCTGAGATCTTGGTTTTTCTCTACAGTCATACGGCACATTGGGAAAAATAAGACCCTGTTTTCAAGGAATTAAGCAGCATATTTGGAGGTTAAGTCTGAAGGTTTGGAATGTTATTCGTCAAGGCTAGAAATTAATTCTAATAGCTAGGTAATGGATACCGATTGGGTAATGCAGCTAGCGTGAAGTAACCTGAATTCCTTCTCTGATTTGTTCAGTGGGATGGAGAATCACCTGTTCTCCCGATCGCAATCCTTGCTGGACTTCGACATCACGATCGCCTCGATGTCCAATTTCAATTTGGCGTTGCTGAGCTTTTCCTTCCTCCACAACGAATACACACCAGTTAGATTGCTGACAGCGAAATAGGGCGCTAATCGGAACTTTCAGAACATTCTCACCGCTCCAGATCACAATTCGAGCATCGACGCGAAAGGCATCGCCAAAGGGTTGCGAGGCATCTACGAAGTCACCAATCACATTGACGCGCTGTTCTTCTACGCCCAGGGCAGACACTTCAGTAAAGGCAGACGGTTCTACCAGTCGCACCCTGGCTTGAATCGGATTGGCATCTGAACGCTGCTCAATCAGAATCGGATTCCCCAGTTTAATTTTGACGGCATCGGTGGAAAGAACATCAATCACTAACTCCAGTTTGGCAGGGTCGCCAATGTCCATTAACGGTGTGCCACTGGTAACGAACTGAGCGCTCTTCTGATGAATTCGCAGAATCGTGCCATGAACGGGAGAGCGAATATCGGTGCGATCGGCTTCATCCCGCAGTCGAGACAATTCAGCTTCCGTACTGGCAATGCGGGCATCATAAACTCTGAGCAAGTAATCTGGGTCGGTCTGTTCTTGTTGCACGACAGCCAGGGCGGCTCTGGCTACTTCAACTTCGGCTGCGTCAGCCCTGGCCGCGAGAACGGCGGCTTCCAATTCCTCAGACCGAGTGGTTTCGTTGAGTTCTGCCCGTTCCCGATCCTGGCGAGAAATGGCTCCATCGGCTTCTAACTGTTGGGCACGTTGGCGATCGCGCTCTGCCTGTGTTAATGCCGCTCGTGCTTCTGCAACTCTGGCTTCTGCCTGTCGCTGTTGGGCTTCTGCGGCTTGAATCCGAATGCGAGCTTGTTCAATGGTTTCTGCTTTCGGTCGTTGAGTAGCGACTCCGGTGCGCTGTGCCCGCCATTCTGCTAGCCGTCCGAGGGCTTCTTGGACTGAAGCATTCAGCGGCAGCGGATCGATCTGAGCCACGATCGTTCCTGTTGTAACAGGATCTCCCTCGTCCAGCGTAATTCGCGCTAAATGACCATCAACCCCTGCGGCAATCACAAAGCGATCGCGCACCCGGGTTTTGCCCTCGGCATCTACCGTGACTTGCAGGTCGCCCTGTTGCGCCTGTCCGATATCTACTAAAACAGGGGTCGGACGAAATGCCCAAACGATTAGAATCACCGTCACAAGACCTGCCACAACATACGCCATCTTTTTGGTCGGCAGTTTGGGCAGGGGTGCCCGTTTGTGCTTGCGAGGTTCGTGTCGTTCTTCTACGGGATTAGACAATTGTTGAGGGGCTTGTTTCATAACGCGACTCACTTCTTGATGCAGCCAACATGACTTACCATTCCAACTCGGCAGGGGATACTTTGTGGTCGTTCTGCTGAATTCGCGTGATTTCACCACTCCGCATTGTCACAACCCGATCAGCCATTGCTGCAATTCCAGCATTGTGGGTAATCACGATCGTGGTGGTTCCCAGTTCGCGATTCACTTGTTCCAGAACTTCTAACACGACTTTTCCGGTACTGTAATCCAATGCGCCAGTGGGTTCATCACAAAGCAAGACTTCCGGTCGTTTAGCAATGGCACGGGCGATCGCCACTCGCTGTTGTTCGCCGCCAGACAGTTGGGCTGGAAAGTGGTCGAGGCGATCGCCCAGCCCCACAAGTTCCAGTGCTGCCTCTGGACGCATGGGGTGACGAGCAATCTCGGTTACAAGCGCCACATTTTCTTGTGCGGTCAAACTGGGGATGAGGTTGTAGAACTGAAAAATGAAACCGACAGAGTCACGCCGAAACCGCGTTAGTTCTGCTTCATTGGCATGGGTTAGATCTTGATTGTGAAACGATACCTGCCCACTCGTGGGAATATCTAGCCCACCCAAAATGTTGAGCAGCGTTGATTTACCGCTGCCAGATGGCCCCAGGATCACCACAAACTCACCATCGTACAAATTCAGATCAACAGACTGAAGAGCGCGAACTGTCACCTCTCCCATCTGGTAAATCTTGGTCAGTTCATGCACATGAAAACTGATGCCTGTGGGAATCGTAAGTTCTGAGCAAGGCTTTACCTCTCTGTGTTGATTCACAGTTCTGTTTTCCTTCTATCGTTAATCTTCGCACCAATCTTCACAACCAATCAGATCCAGGATTTGATCTCTCAACAAAAAATCATTTCTCTCTAGTTCACATTCGATCGCTTCCCACTCACTCATAGGAAAGTATCGACACAGAATGTAGATCGGTTGTTTGCTGTCAATATCCCCCCGATGCACCAATTCACAGGCTTCATCTCTAATGGCATCTAACGAATATCGAATGGATTGCAGCATGGTTTTATCACCTCACTTAAAGCAGTCAATCAATCGGTCGCGCAATCACCATATTTTCTATCTTCAACATAGGGAAAGAAATTGAGGAACTTGTGAAGCTGCGTAGTAGTTAACTTATCGCAACGCTGACAGGCATTGTTCTCTCACTCTCACAGGTTCCTCATATTCGCCTTTTAGAGTATGTAGAAAGTGGCTCGTTGAAAAAAAGACATGGATCTGACCGTAATACTCCGGCTGGCGATCGCTCTTGCCATTGGGCTGATTATTGGCATGGAGCGGGGGTGGGAAAGCCGGGAAAGTCCTACAGGTTCTCGAATTGCTGGCATTAGAAGCTTTGGATTTGTTGGACTGTTGGGGGGACTCTCTGCGTTTTTAGCAGCACAGGTTGGAGCCAGTGTGCTGGGTATTACGTTTATAGGTCTTGCCCTGATCGTCGCTGTTTCCTATGGAGTGACTGCCCGAAAAACTCAGGATTTCGGGATTACAACCGAGTTGGCGTTATTGATCACCTTTCTGCTCGGAGCATTAGCTGGAAAAGGATTCACCTCTGAAGCCGTGGCAGCCGCTGTGGTGATGGCGGTATTGCTGGGATTCAAGCAAGAGTTACATCAATCCTTACAGCATCTCGATCGCCGGGAGTTGATTGCAACGCTGCAACTGCTGCTGATTGCTGCTGTGGTGCTGCCCCTATTGCCCGATCGCAATCTCGGCCCCTGGTCAGCCTTAAACCCACGCGCCATCGGTCTGCTGGTAGTGTTGATCGCAGGCATTTCCTATGTGGGCTATTTTGCGATGCGGTTGTTGGGTACTCGTGTGGGTCTTTTAGCCACCGCCATGTTGGGAGCGCTGGTTTCGTCTACCGCAGTCACCGTATCCTTTGGGCGTATGGCGCGAAGGGGACAGGGAAATCTGGCCTTGTTGGGGGCTGGAATTTCTTTGGCGGCTGGAACGATGGCACTGCGTATTCTGATTGAGGTGTCCGTTGTCAATCCAGCATTGCTGCCTGCATTAGTGCCCCCTGTTGCATTGTTGGCAATTGTGCCGTTAATGGCTGCTGGGGCGATCGCCATTCGCACGAAGGCAACTACATCATCTAGCGATGTTGAACTGAGAAACCCGATCGAATTGGGAGCAGCCCTGGGATATGGGGCAGTCTTTGCCGTCTTGTTTATTCTGATCCAGGCAGTGGAAACCTGGTTTGGCGACGCAGGCATTTACGCCCTCTCTGCAATTTCTGGCATCACAGATGTTGATGCAGTCAGTCTTTCCCTCGCCCAGGCAACTCAAGGAGATTTACCCCTACAAGTGGGTACAACCGGAATTCTGATTGCGGCAATGGTCAATACGATCGTGAAAGCCGTGCTTGCCACCGTCATAGGCGGCTGGAAATTGGCGCGGTGGTGTGCATCCATTCTGCTGCTGGCATTAGGGCTAAGCTTGACAACAGCCATTTTCACCAGTTTTTGATTCTATCCTTTAAATTTCCTCACAAGTTCCTCAACTTGTTCACTTACTTTCAAAGTAGAGACGGTAAATTAGCTTCATGCCTGGCACTACATATTCACGACAATACCTGGAGGAGAATAGGTTATGTCTCAAAAAATCCTGGTGGCGATCGACGCTTCCGATCGAGGTCAAATGGTTTTCAATGAAGCCCTCAGCTTAGCAAAAGCAACGGCAGCGAACCTGATGCTTTTACACGTTTTGTCTAGTGAAGAAGAGGGCAGCCCCAACGTTTCTATGATTGGGCTGGAATATTATCCGACCGTTGCAGGTGAACTGACAGAAATGCATCGGAAACAGTGGACAGAGTATGAAGGTCGAGGCTTAAAGATGCTGCAATCTTATACAGAGCAAGCCTCTAATGCTGGGGTTGTGGCTGAATTTACTCAAAATCTCGGTAGTCCGGGTCGGACGATCTGTGAAATGGCCCGTACCTGGCAGGCTGATTTGATTGTGATCGGTCGTCGCGGTCATTCTGGCATCAGTGAATTGCTGCTGGGCAGCGTCAGTAATTACGTGCTGCATCATGCTCCCTGTTCAGTTTTAACCGTGCAAGAGTCAACTCAGGTAGATTCAACAGTGGCTCACGATCAGCAAACAGCCGTGATGTCGTAATAACAGGTATTCTGTGACGCAATCGCCGAAGCATTTCTGATGCCTATGCACCTCCAACTTAGAAGTAATCACAACGGGTATTACTGACAAATCTTGAGGTGCTAATTTTTCACTCAAAAAATAGTAACGATTGGGGATAAAACTGTAACATATAATATCTCAAATCAAGAGACACAACCTCGCACTCGTGTCTTAATTATGGGTGCAGCAGGTCGTGATTTTCATAACTTCAATATCGTGTATCGTGACGATCCTCAAACTGAAGTTGTGGCATTCACTGCAACTCAAATTTCTGGGATTGCCGATCGTCGCTATCCGGCTGCACTGGCAGGTTCGCTCTATCCTAACGGTATTCCGATTGTCGATGAGTCAGAGCTAGATGCACTCTGCAAGGAACAGCAAATTGATCAGGTGATCTTTGCCTACAGCGATGTTCCCCATGCTGATGTCATGCATCTGGCTTCGCGGGCAATGGCGGTTGGTACAGACTTTAGCTTGCTCGGGCCCAATCGCACCATGCTGAACGCTAAAGTACCTGTGATTGCCGTGTCTGCGGTACGGACAGGCTGTGGTAAATCCCAAACGACACGCTGGCTCTCGAAACTGCTGCGGCAATGGGGCTTGCGAGTGGGCGTGATTCGTCACCCGATGCCCTATGGCGATCTGGAACGTCAGGCGGTGCAGCGTTTCACCAGTCGCGCCGATTTAACCCGTGCCAACTGCACAGTAGAGGAACGGGAAGAATATGAACCTCATCTGGAAGAAGGCAATATTGTCTATGCTGGAGTCGATTACGCTGAGGTGGTGAACCTGGCAGAGCAGGAATCGGATTTGATTTTGTGGGATGGCGGCAACAACGATTTTCCCTTCATTCGTCCCGATTTGCACATTGTTCTGGTTGACCCATTGCGTCCGGGACATGAGACGACCCATCATCCCGGTGAGGCAGTGCTGCGGATGGCAGACATTATTGTGGTAGCCAAAGTGAATGCGGCGGCAACGGCGGATATTCAACGGGTGACTGAAGCTGCCCGGTTGGTCAATCCTACTGCAACGATCGTCCGGGGTGCTTCTCCGATTCGTCTGACCAATCCAGAGGCAGTGCGCGGTCGGCAAGTGCTGGTGATTGAAGATGGCCCCACCACCACTCATGGAGGGATGTCCTATGGCGCAGGCTTTGTTGCAGCGACCCATGCCCATGCCTTAGAGATTGTCAATCCGCGTTCCTTTGCAGTTCCGGCGATCGCTGCGGTCTATGCAACCTATCCGCATCTACATTCCATCCTCCCAGCAATGGGCTATTCGGCGGAACAGCTTAAAGCTTTGGAAGCAGCCATCAACAACACCCCTGCTGATGTGGTGGTGTCTGCAACGCCGATCGATTTGGCAGCCTTGATTGAGGTGAACAAGCCGATCGTGCGGGCTTACTACGAGTTTGCTGAAGCCAGCGAACCCGGACTTGCCGCACAGGTGAAACAATTTCTGACTCGTGCCGGAATCGGCGTTAAGGAGCATTATGTTAGCTCAAACTGAAGCGGGTGCAGCCCCCCGCAAACTGGGTCTCTGGATGTCTACGGCGTTAGTGATTGGTAACATGATTGGCTCAGGCATTTTTCTGTCGCCATCCTCCCTGGCTCGGGTGCATCCCACTTTTGCAGCTCTCACCCTAAATCCCTCTCCCAGAGCGGGAGAGGGACTTCCAATCCGGCTCCCCTTCTCCCTTTTTGGGAGAAGGGGCTGGGGGGATGAGGGCAAACTTGCAAAACTGGGATATACCCCCCTGGCTCCCTATGGTGGGCTTTCATGAGGGGGTTGGGTGTTGACGGCAATCGGTGCCATCTGTCTGGCACTGGTGTTTGCCAAGCTGTCTGCCTGGGTGCCCAAAGCAGGTGGCCCGTATGCCTACACGCGACTCGGCTTTGGCGATTTTGCTGGGTTCTGGATTGCCTGGGGATATTGGATTGCTATTTGGGTTGGGAATGCAGCGATCGCAGTCGCCTGTGTCAGCTATCTCGGAGTGTTCATTCCGGTGCTGAAGGACAATACGCTGCTGGCTGGGCTGGGGGCGATTGCACTGGTCTGGTTGTTCACCTGGATTAACTGTTTAGGAGTCAAAGAAGTCGGGTTGACGCAGCTTTTGACCACTATCTTCAAAATTGTGCCCCTGGTGGCGATCGCGACGATCGGGCTATTCTGGCTGAATCCCACTCACTTTGTTCCCTTTAATCCCAGCAACAAGCCCGTATTTTCAGCCGTTTCGTCGGTTGCAGCCCTGACGCTCTGGTCATTTATTGGTTTAGAGTCCGCAACCGTCCTTGCTGGAGAGGTGATCAACCCCAGCCGCACCATCCCTCGCGCTACGATTCTCGGAACGTTGATGACGGCATTTGTGTACATTCTAGGAACGGTTGCTGTGATGGGCGTGATTCCGCAGGCAGCGCTGGCTGAATCTGGTGCGCCCTTTGCCGATGCAGCGCGGGCGATGTGGGGAAACTGGGCTTACTATGCGGTTGGGTTAGGTGCAGTGATCTCTTGTGCTGGGGCACTCAATGGTTGGACATTGCTACAGGGACAGATCCCAATGGCAGCCGCAGGCGATCGGCTGTTTCCCAAGAAATTTGGTGTGTTGTCCCGACGCGGTGTTCCAGCATTCGGAGTGATCATCTCTAGCCTGTTAATCACACTCTTGTTGATGCTCAACTATTCGGGGAGCAAAAGTCTGATAGAGATTTTCAACTTTGTGATTCTGCTGGCAACATTAACCACATTAATTCCTTACGTCTTTTGTTTGATCGCTGAGTTCATTATCTTTCTCAGAGATCCGACTCATTTAGGTGGACGTAAGCGGTTTCGTGGCTCCGGTGTTGTGGCGGCGATCGCCTTTCTTTATTCTGTGTGGGCGGTCTATGGTTCTGGGGCAGAAACGGTGCTGTATGGGTTCATTCTGCTGTTGTTTGGCATCCCGGTTTATGTCTGGCTAGTCAAAGAACAACAGGAACGCGAACATGACGCACAGCCGCATTCCGATGACGAGCAACCGCATGGTATAGAACCAACGTTTTGAATTGAAAGAATGGGGGACTAAAGCGTTCAGTTCTCCATTCATTTTCATATTGGAACTGTGAAATGCAGAACACAGAGGAGAAATGATGCGATGTCTTTTAATCTCCGCAATCGCAGTTTGCTAACCATATTAGATTTAAACCAGTCAGAACTGCTCTATTTACTTGATCTAGCCCATGATTTGAAACGTGTTAAATATTCTAAAACTGAACAGCAGCACCTCAAAGGTAAAAACATTGCCCTGATTTTTGAAAAACCCTCCACACGAACACGCTGCGCCTTTGCTCATCCCACCAAACCAATTGGACCAATCTATACACAAACTGAAGCAGAACGGCTTGCTGCCGAACGAGGATGGGCGATCGCTCCCGATGGGGATGCTTACCGTCGAGTCGTGCCGTCACCAGAACCCCGTCGAATTCTTGAGATGGGCGCAATTCAACTGCTCGTTCAATCTGGGGTGCTGGTCATTTGTGTGGGAGGGGGTGGAATTCCTGTTATAGTCACACCTTTAGGTGGGATTCGAGGCGTAGAAGCGGTGATCGATAAAGATTTGGCCGCTGCGCTGCTTGCAACATCGTTGAGGGCAGAGGCGTTGCTATTACTTACCGATGTTGACGCTGTTTACACCGATTGGGGCACTTCAGCCGCTTGAGATTCACCATGGCTTGCAAGTTGAGCGGGTTTTGGTGCAAAACCATCAAGCGATCGGTGTCCGGTTGTATAACAATGAACAACACTGGGCTGACCGGGTGATTTCTGCCTGCACCGCTAAACACCGTGTCATAGAAATACAGTCCTCGTCCGTAAATCTGTACCGTCTGTCCTTGCAAAGTCGTAAAGGAAAAAGATTGCCCTCCATCTTGCTAGAACAGTCCAACGCTAGTTGTCACCAGAGCGAGTAGAGCGATCGCTAAGGATAAGCTAGTAATCAGGGTTGCTCGGCTACGAGGAAACTGTTGTAATATCATATACTTGATATTCCTGGGGAAAATTTAGGGGCAAAGTATTGTACAGGCAGCTTTCTTGCGAATCATAATTCAAGCGTTATAGAAAAATGACCTCCGTTACGGCATCTGGCTTTCTAAACATTGCTTTATGATTAACCAAAACAACCAGGATAGCTGCCGCCGCAAAGAAGACCGTATCGTAAGGTTGGGCATCAGTCCAAATCGGGTTATTGCACTGAAAATGAAACAATGCGGGGAGCAGGATACTACCGCGCGAGGCGTTAAATAGAGGAGTCACGATTACGCTGAGGGCAATAGAACCCACAAAAAATGGGGTGAATGACCAGGCACCTTGAGGTGTTCCGCTTAACAGGAAGGCGGGTAGATGCCAGAAACCCCAGATCACCCCCAGAATTGATCCTGCCCAAAAGGGTACGAACTTCCGTTGCAGTAGTGGCAGTGCCAGTCCCCGCCAGCCGAATTCTTCAATCGGACCTTTGATTGTAGTCAGACCCAGCTCCATCATTGCTGTCTGAACTGAGGAAAAAGGGAATGGCTCTGCAAAAAGGTTGCCCTTCAAAGCCGAGCCTCCCAAAAAAAGCAATGGAATGCCGATTGACCAAAAACATACCAATCCGGAGAGCAGCGCCAAAGCAGTAAGCGTGACACATAACGCCGCAAGCCTCCTAGTCCAGCGGAGTAGGTAACAACAATAAACGCCGCGATCGCAGGTGACCACACCGCTAAGATAAATAACGGATGCTGACCCGTTAATTCACCAAAAATTGCTACCATCGGCTCAGGTAGCAAAATAAAAAGTGCCAATATTCCCCATGCCAGCCCGAATGTAATCAGCAAAAATGGTGCGAGGGAGATGAAGGGTATCTGACTTCGGTTAACGCTGGATGGATCAATATTCATAGCTAGTTCTGATGCTCAGTGTGTTCAAAAACCATGCCCAACAACAAAAATACAACTGAAGCGATTCCTACATAACCAAGCACTCCAAGCATCCGAACTTGCATATTCTCAAGTGGCACACCTATCAACCCTGCAAGACTCAGAACTCCACTAACAATCATGAGAATTTGCACCATTCTTTCTAATCTACCTCTCCTAAACACAGGCGCAGCAAAGAACATGGAGAGTGCAAAGAACCAGTCCCATGCCAGAATGTCTAACGCATAGGTCACCGAGGGCCACTTGAAGGAAAAGAATAGAGGCATCCCAGGTAATCCAGCATCCTGAATCTGACGGCTTACAGTCAAGATCACAAAGTGAACGCTGGACGTAATCCCTGCAAGGAGAATCATCAAGACCAGTGCTGTCAAGCTGTATACCTTAACCTCAGGAATCGCGTAAGCGTGAACCGCTACCATGCTAATCACCATCAGTGGTGCGATTAGGATGATCAGCAGTTCTAAGATAGAAAAGATTGGATCATTGATTGGATCTTGAGGCGACTTGAGCGATAAAAGTCCAAGAATTAAGGTAATCCCGTATACGATTTCCAAAAAGAATACAGTCCATGCGGCGAATTTTCCAATGAGGCGATGTTGTATTGTGAAACCTTGATAGAGCATTAGTAAAAACCAAAGATGAAAGGTCATGCCGTTCCATTTCATAGCGCTATTCAGCACCACCAGAATTGCTATAGGTCTTGGTCAAGATGGTTTCCTGCATGATTTGAGAGAATGCCTCAAATTGCTCAAAAACAACAGAATGCCCCGCATTCTCAAAGGTAAATCGTTGCTTGAGCGGTGCTTTTAATTGCTCAAACCACTCCAGCGCTAAGTCACGACGGGCTGAGAGTTCGGCGGCTCCATCCAGCATATATACAGGTACCTCAAGCTGCTTAACGGTCTGGCGAAAGTCGATCGCTTGCAGTTGGGGATACATCATTGAGAACATATCAATTAGCCCACGCAACACATTTACTTTCTCCACCAGGTTATACTCGCTACCCCAAATGCCCCAGGGACCGAGATTTGCTTCTGTCCCCCGCTGAATGTAAGACTGTGGCGGTGTATAAGGTTTAGAGAGCCGATCATATTGCCCCATGACAAAGGCATTGGCGTAGGGGATATCTTTGTAAGGCGGCTCACGGTAGGCTCGCAGTTTTGCAGCAAGTGAGGCATCATTCGTTTGGACAGCGAGTGCCAAAAGATCCTGATAAATCCGGCGATCGGTTTCACGTTGACTGACCATCTGACCACTGCCAATCCAGGCATGGTACAACTGTGGCTGACGTTGCACAGCCAGTACTCCCAAGGTACTCCCCCAAGATTCACCGAGTAGGTAGATTTTTTCCTCGTCGAATCGTTGGCGGAGATAGTTTGTCAGCTCGATCGTATCGGATACTGCTCGATCGAGGGTTAACGTTTCAGTTGGATCGAGGGCTGAGTAAGATTTTCCGGTGCCTCGCTGATCCCAACCGACTACGACAAAATTTTGGGTCAGATCATTCAGGAGTACCCGCACAAAGGGGAGATCACTTTGTCCTGGCCCACCGCTTAAATAAAGCAATACGGGTTTATCCGTACTGTGCCCGCGTAGCATAATCCATTGCTCGTGTCCCCCTAGGCGCACCTTTTCTAAACTTGCGATACTGCCCGATAAAGGTTTACCGTTAGCATTCAGAATAGCGGGGGTAGTCGCTGGTAAAAGGATCAGGAACGCTAAAATGCTGAAGCCCAATGTCGCCCCGATCGCATACTGGTTGCCTGCGCGGACGGTCTGTATCAGCGGAACCTTGTGACTCGCTCCAGACCGCACGATTACCCAACCCCAGTAAGCTCCGAGAATCATCGGAAGTACCCCGACGAGTCCATGAAACCCGCGTCCTAAAATTAGTGCCAAAATTCCGAATGTTTCGTTCAAGCGCAGTTCATCCACCGTTGGCCCAATGATCGGGAATCGCCCAACTTCAATTGCCAACGTGTAGGTTAAGGGAGCCAGCGCCATTGCCCAAGGCGATCGCAGCATCCAGCCCGCACTATAGCCCACCACAAGACTAGTGATCATGACAATAACAGCCTGAATTGCTGTGGCTGGCCCACGCGGCATGGTATTGGTAATCGCTAACCCCAGTAGCCCCACTGCAACGGTGGCGATCGCACCTCGGCGCAATAGATTAGGTGAAATCTTCATCACTTACTTGCTCCAGAATGACTGCAACCAGGCTTAAACAATGACGGAATCCAACGATCGCCGTAGGGAGTTTGGCATTTTGGCACCTCGGCCAAACCGCACCACTAAATCCGGGCGGCGATCGCCGATACCCAGATAATTGGCGAACTGGGGTCGCAAGGTCGCTACTTCAACCGGCTGATTCAAAAAAGCAGTGCGAATGCCCAAAGCGGTTGCTTGCAGTGCAAATCGCTGATAGGCACGTCCGACCCTGACCCAATGAGATTTTGTGCTAGCATCGGCTACAAAGATTGCCAGTCCAGCAGAACTGCGAAGTTGTTTAGTATATTTCTCATTTTCAGCTTTGGGGGTAAAAAACAAGTCAAACAGAGTACTTCCGATCCAATGGGGTGCGGTCGGATTTCCTGAAGATTTGGCAAACAGACCATCCCCGTCACGAAGGGCTTCGCGCTGATTAAACCGAATCCAGGCTTTTAGTTCTTTGACAAACGCTGGATCGTTGATTTGGGCGGTGTTGCCTTCGATTACATAGTCCAGCACCGTCTCCATTGCCTGTTTTTCCGTCAATAAAATCAGATTCATTCCATCCCCCGTTGCTGCTTTTTCTAGTAGCTTCAGGTCTTCATTCCTCAACGGCTGACCATCATATTCTGCACGGGTCGATTGTCGATCGGGAATGGCTTCAAAAAGCTGCGATCGCAAAGGTTGGGTAGAGTCCAACTGAATGTTGATGGCATCGGTTGACTGCAAATCGACGTTACCTTTTAACCCAAAAGCTTGAGCGGCTTGCACCAGATTCTCGATGGCGCAACCCAGGCTAGTGTATAGGTGATGATTGTCGGGATCAACGGCTGGGCAACGGCGTTCAAAATCAGGCAAGATCGAGATCTGGCGTTCTGCAAGTTTGAATTTCCAGCACTGAGTATTATGGCTGGAAGCTGCTAAAGTTGCATAACGTACTGATTCCTGCTGCAATGCCATCGCATCTGTCGGGGGAGTTGTTGTGTGCCGCCAAATCCGCTGGACAGCTTGCTCATAGGTTTCATGGGTAGAAGCACAGGATTGTGATAGCGCAGTGTCCATGAGTGTTGCTCCTGATAGTTGAATAAATTGCTGTCGGTCAAACGTAGGAATCTCCAAAACAGAATGACAACAAATCCCTAATTGACTACGCGATCGCCACGAGTTAAATAATGTCCATCAAAGCGCATCGGCAAGGGTTCGCCAGACAGCGGTTCGCCAGGTGATCCGGGTTGCTGAGCATGAATATGTAAGTGCGCTTTCAATGCGAGCGAAAAACTAAGCCTTGAAACTAAGGCTACTGCGGAAAGTTGAAGAACTCGTGAGGTTCAACGGTGCGATTTAGGTTGCAATCTGAGTCACAAACGATCGCCGATCTTCACTGCAAATCTGCTGAATGATATTGCGACCTGACATGGCAACAACCGGAACGCTTCCCCCAGGTTCTACCCATTGACCCACCATGTAGAATTGCCGCAATCCAGGCAGCGTTTTGGGCAAACCTCGGATCAGTAACGGCAGTGTTTGTTTAGTCAACAACCAGCCACAGCTTGACCCTTGCCAGTTGCCCGTATAGCGCTCATAACTAAGGGGCGTGGCTACATCCATCACTTCGATGTCGGCTTTAATTCCCGGATAAATCTGCTCTAGCTGATCAACAAGAATCTGGGCTTCCTGGATTTCTTCGGCGTGGTAGAGCGATCGCCCATAAATTCGCTGCCAATAGTCGTAGTGAGTGGTTAGCATGACCATCAGCACAGATTTACCTGGAGGTGCGAGAGAAGGGTCAAAGCAGTAGTGTTTAATGCCAAGTTCATCGCGTTCATCGCCAGCAATTTGAACAGGCTTGTCCAATAAATGCGTCACCCAATGCGGTTTACTGGATAGATCTCGGTTGATGCCCAGCGATACCTGAAGTTGAGCATGAGTTGGCAAACTTCCATTGTAATAGCGCTGTATTTGACGGTTAACGTACTGACCTCTCAACAATCCGAAAAGAGTATTGTGTCCGTCACTGGCAGAAATCACACGCGCTGCCCGGTATTCTTCATTGCTGTATAACCGCACGCCGATCGCGCAATTATCTTCTACCAGCACTCGTTCAACCTGGGAACCGTAGTGAATTTCACCGCCCAATTCCAAATAGCGACGTTCGATCGCCCGGGCAAATTCCAGCGATCCGCCCACGGGAAATCCAGCATTGTGAGTATGCATCGATGCCAGCAGCGACATCCCTACCATCACCGGAATGCTGCTCCAGGCAAACATCTGTGGAATCGCACGGCGCAGAAACGGATCTTTGAACTCACCCGCAAAGTCCTGAGCCGAACGATTGCCCCAGGTTGCCATTGGACAGGCATACGGCAGCAGGTGTTTTGCCAATCTTGCCCAGTCTAGAGGTTTCATCAGCGTTTTGGGCTGTTGCTGAAGCAGAGATAAATCGAAGCGGGTAAAGGCGCGAATACCGGCACAGAATTTTTTGATGAGGGTGCGATCGCGCGGCGATAAAGCGCATAAGTGCTGTTCCAGGCAATCGGGGTCGCTGTAAACAATCAACGTTCTGCCATTGGTATCTCGAACCCGCAGCAATTCCTCGTGGTGAACAAATGCTCGTCCCTGAACGGCTCCCAGTTCTTGCCAGAGGCGATTGAACGGTTGACCTTGCCCAGACCCAAACAGATAGTGTAGGCAGCCATCAAAGATAAACCCTTGTCGTTCCCATGCTGTGCATAGCCCTCCTGGTTGGGTATGCATCTCAAAAATGCGAGTGCGATAGCCGTTCATTTGGGCGTAGCAACCCGCCGCCAGTCCGGCAATTCCGGCACCAATGATCAGGATATCTGTGGAAGCATGGGTCACATTTGCCTAGTCCTACTGTATTTCTTGACTCAAAGCCTACTGTAGATGATGCTACTAAAGCTTTTCATGGAGCTTAGCTTCTGGTTTAAATTAACCGCCGAACCATTTAGGAAGTAGAGCGTAGATTTTTTCCTCACAGAATCCTCAATTTTACTCTCTAGCGTAAAGTTTGTATGGGTCAAGTCACCAGTTTAGAGAACTACGAAAAGATAGTCTCGTCCAGGCTTTGACAGAAGCGGGATCACTCGAAGGCTGTCAACTCCTTCATAACTGTTCTCATTGCTCCTTTGAAGATGTTCTCACTTTGAAAGGCAACTAAACGATGACTTATCCAGTGCAATACCTTATCGAGCATTTAATTGAGTCAATGTTAGCAAGCCGTGCGATGCACGCTGATAATCATGGTGAGAGCAATGAACTCTAAACAAGCATGGCAGGCTATCTGTGTTGAAGACCTCTTCTCCATCCTCCATGCTCATGCTAACGGACTCTCAGAAACCGAAGCTCAACTGCGCCTAGAACAAGTGGGAGCCAATCGGCTACCTCAATCTGCTCCACCCAGTGGCTGGCAGATTTTGCTACGGCAGTTTTGCAGTCCGTTGATTTATATTCTGGGACTGGCTGCTGTGGTTTCAGCCGTCGTGGGCGATTTCAAAGATGCGGGCTTTATTGTGGCAGTGTTAGTGATCAATGCGGCAATTGGCGGCTATCAGGAATGGCAGTCCGATCGCAGTAGCCGCGCTTTGCAACAGTTGCTTAAAATTCGAGCGACGGTGATGCGGAATGGCGAAGTTCGGGAGGTGGATGCGGAAGCGCTGGTGCCAGGGGATGTGGTGTGGTTAGAGTCTGGAAATCGTATCCCGGCAGATATACGCTTGATTCACACCCATAATCTAGAAGTCGATGAATCTTTGTTAACCGGAGAATCCCTCACGGTGCTTAAGCACGCGAGTTGGCTGGGAGATGCTGCGACTCCGCTTGCCGATCGCCAGAATATGGTTTACGCCGGATCGATCGTGGTGCGGGGACGGGGACGGGGATTGGTGGTGGCAACCGCAACGGCAACGACGGTCGGTCAGTTGGCGCTGGATGTGATGACCACAGTGGGTGGTAAACCCCCGTTACTCAAGCGCATGGAGCGGTTTAGCCAGGTGATCGCAATTGCAGTCTTGGTTGCAGCAGTTGGCATTGCGTTGCTGGGCATTTTCAAACAGGGATACAGTGTGGCTGAAATGTTCATGTTTGCCGTAGCGCTAGCGGTTTCAGCCATTCCAGAGGGGCTACCGGTAGCGCTGACGGTGGCACTGGCGATCGCTACTCATCGCATGGCGCAACGCGGGGTAATTGTGCGGCACTTGCCTGCGGTGGAAGGCTTGGGAAGCTGCACCTTGATTGCCAGCGACAAGACGGGGACGTTGACCTGCAATGAACTGACCGTTCGCACCCTCTGTTTGCCCAACGGAGACGAATTTGAGGTGACAGGCGAAGGCTATGCTCCGATCGGGCAAATCTATTTTCAAGGGAAAGCCATCACACCCGACAATCCCGATCTAGATGCATTGGCACGAGCCGCCGTTTTGTGTAACGAAGCTGATTTACACCATCACAATCACGACTGGGGCTGGCGCGGCGATCCAACGGATATTGCGTTGCTCTCAATGGCGCATAAATTAGGCTGGAATCGGGAAACGACGCTGAATCACTATCCTCAAATCAATGAAATTCCTTTTGAGCCAGAACACAAATTTGCCGCTACCTATCACTCAACCGATGGACGGGTGAAGGTGTTTGTCAAAGGTGCGCCAGAACGAGTGTTGCAAATGTGTGATGGATCACCGAAAGTTCCTTCCCCTGGGGCGATCGCTCAACGCTTAGCAGAGCAAGGATATCGAGTGCTGGCATTCGCCGAAGGCATGGCTGCGGCTGACCTGGATGCGGCAACTGTTCCACCTGAACCGGCTCATCTGCATTTTCTCGGATTCGTCGGCATGATTGATCCGCTGCGGGCAAGAGTACGGGAGGCGATCGCAACCTGTCATGCGGCTGGCATTGCCGTGTGGATGGTGACGGGCGACCATCCCTCGACAGCATTGGCGATCGCTCGCGATCTCGGTTTAGCGAGCACTGGGAGTCAGGTGGTCACGGGCAGCGATCTGTTGGAGCAGTCTCCGACAGACCTGTCTCGGTTAATCCAGAGTACCTGCGTCTTTGCTCGGATTGCGCCGCACCAAAAGCTGCAATTGGTGAATGCAGCCAGAGAATCGGGGCATTTCGTAGCGGTGACGGGCGACGGGGTGAATGATGCCCCTGCCCTGCGAGCGGCTAATATTGGGGTGGCAATGGGAAAAGCCGGAACCGATGTGGCACGGGAAGCCGCCGAGTTGGTGATCAGTGATGATAACTTTGCCACGATCGTCGCTGGAGTAGAAGAAGGACGAATTGCTTACGACAATGTTCGCAAGGTGATTTATCTGCTGATTTCCACAGGAGCGGCTGAAATTGTCTTGATCGGGTTAGCAGTAGCTCAAGGTTTACCTCTGCCCCTGTTGCCCGTACAACTGCTGTGGCTCAACCTGGTCACGAACGGCATTCAAGACGTGGCACTTGCCTTTGAACCGGGTGAAGGAGATGCACTGCACCGTCGTCCGCGTTCCCCGCGTGAGCCGATTTTTAATCGTCTGATGATTGAACGCACGCTAATTGCTGCTCTTGTCATTGGTGGAGTCAGCTTTGGCGTATTTCAATGGCTGTTGAATGCGGGTTGGAGTATTCCTACGGCGCGGAATGCCCTGCTGTTGCTGATGGTGCTGTTTGAAATTGTTCAGATTGGCAATAGTCGCTCCGAGGTTAAATCAGCCTTTGCGCTATCGCCACTCCGCAATCCCATTCTGCTTGTAGGTACAATCGTTGCGTTCTCACTTCATTTAGTCATGATGCACCTGCCCATTGGTCAGGCTTTACTCTCGACAGCACCCGTAAGCCTTGAAATCTGGGGCATTCTCATTGCACTCAGTTTGACGGTGATGGGGGCGATCGAGTCACATAAATGGATGCAATTTCGTTGGAAACGTTGAAAGGTATTGTTTATGGAGAGCAAGTTGAGTGGAACTTCCTCACAACACCTTCGGATTGTTTATTAACTTACTCCTTTCCCACTAAAGATCAGGGATGCCCCCCCGCTAAGCGTATCCCTGATCTTTTAGTACCTAATCTTTAACCGGGAAGGGAGTAGTTTACAGTTTATAACCAATGGAGAACAAATTTCTTCTACTTCATGTTCCACTTTAAATCTACACGGCTGATGTAGTTCATCCTCAAGAAATCCTCAACTTTATATCATAGATTTAAGTTAGAGAGGGTAAGTCCTATCAAGCGTAATGAACATTTAATCCAGTCTAGTCTAGAGTCAAATCATTGATTTTAGTTTTGAAGAAATCAAATCTCGTCAATGATTGCTCCCATAGAGACTATGTTCTAAGTTGAGACCCTCACACAACCAGCTTTAGGTTAGGAGGTATGTATGTTTCATAAAATATTAGTGGCGCTCGATTATTCAAACACCAGTTGGTATGTGCTTGAAACAGCAATCACCTTGGCAAAAGCTACAAAGGCTGATCTAATGCTGTTGCACATTCTGACTGCCCATGATGAAGAATATCCCAGTATTTCTGAATTTCCTAGAGTTGATACGCTGCCGTTCTCAATGTATGAGGAGGTAATGCAGCGTTATGCTCAACAGTGGCAACTTTTTGAGCAACACAATTTACAAGTGCTGCAAGCATTTGCTGAAGAAACCCGCAATGCAGGAATTAAAGTTGACTATGCTCAATATTTAGGCAATCCAGCCAGTGAGATTTGCCAGTTTGCCAAAACCTGGCAAGCTGATCTAATCCTAATGGGTAGACGAGGTCATCGAGGAATCAGAGAATTTGTCCTGGGAAGCGTCAGCAATTTCGTCATGCATCATGCGCCCTGTTCAGTATTAATGGTGCAAGGACAAACAGAATCTGGTTCTGAAACAATCGTCGAGAGACAAGCTGTAGCCGTCTAGGCTGAAAGCGATCGCATCCTCACAAAATCCTCAAAACTTCCTTCTAAGCTTGAAATAGAGTTCAACGATCGCTTCAAACTCGTTTAACTCAATTTGTGTCTACAAAACTTTGGGAGACAGTATTATGAAACTCAAATATCGTGGCATTCCCTATGAATACACCCCCGCTGTAGTTCAAGCGGTCGATACCAACGTTGTTGCAAAGTATCGCGGTGTGCCATACAAACTACAAGAACTGGTGACTGAACCATTCTTTCAACCAGTTCTAAACTTGAAATATCGCGGGATTTCTTACCAGATTGGAGAAACTGCGAGAGACGACGTTGAACCAATCGCACAACGTGATCTAGAAACATCACCGTCGATCGCTGTAACGATTGTAAAAGCACAATTGTTGCGACTAAACATCTGGCTGCATCAGCCTACCGGAAATCACTAGCTGAAAATTATAGGACACAGAAAATGGATAAATCTGCCAGCAAACTAGAACGAGAGCGTATGCAACAGCTTGAAAACAAGATTTAGAGAGAGCATCAGCCTCTCATCTATGCGCTCAGTAGAATTGTCATGCCGTTGTCTTATGCTGTAATTGTCGGATTGATTTTGAGTCTGGTTGTTCATACCTTCATGTCAAGTGTAGATCTTGGTATCAGAACTCTAGTTGTAGCGGTATTGCCGCCGTTAATCACAACGCACTTTAATTTTCTCAAGGAAATACATTCCCTTTGGGGCATCCCTTTCCTGCTCTTACGGAATTGTCACAGGATTATTGATCTACATGGCACTATTTGGTTTTGTGATCCAGTAGTAATGAATGTTCTTAATGGGATGGATGTTCTTGATAAGAGAGATGGAAGCTATGTTTACATCTCTCTTATTACTAGTGCTTTCTTGTCTCAGCAATTTATTTTATCTCGATCGCATATTACCCCTTCTATACATCATTCCAGTAGCTCCAAACCATTCATGTAGCCAGGATTGCATCTGGTAAATTTCGTTCATCTGCGAAGTGGCAATCTGCTCAGCAAAAGGATAAACTGCCTCGTGTTCTACTAATCCATGATGGATCAACATCCGTGACATCATGACTGCCATGTGATGATGAATAATCATATCTTCCAGAAATGCTTGATCCAGTTCATCTCCTTGCAACTGGCTCAAATCGCGCATCATGAGTGTATGAGACAAAGCACTTTGCTGTTCTGGATACCATTCATCTAGCCACGCTCGCATCTGTTCAATTTCAGCAGACTGAACCTCGATAATCTCTTGGGCAAAGGCTTTCATCTCAGGTCGATCGCTCCGTTCTAGCACTATTTCTGCGGTGTCGATCGCTTCCTGATGATGGGGAATCATCTGACTCAAGTAATCAAATTCACTCGCCATTTGCATTTGCATCATTCCCGAACCCATTCTTCCCCGGTGCTGCATCCTCAAAGGACGGACAGATTGGCTCAGGGTGATATCGGGTTGAGCAGAACGCTGGCGTTGCGCCGTTGCGATCGTGCTAGAAGCTACTAGTGCAACACCCATGAGTGAAACTAATGCAACTTTTCTGAGTAACATCATGCATCCTCCTGGTTCTGATCGAATGATTCACTGCTCAGTTCTTCACATCAGATTGTGATGAAGGAGTAAGCTGACCTACCTATATTTGAGCGAGAAACTATGAGGAACTTGTGAGGTAAAGTTATGGTCAGGTTTTATTCACTGTATTGCTATGTAGTTATATTAAAGATAGGCAAGATTGTTTGATATGGGAGTGAGATCACCATGCTATTTCGTTAACTCTTTGACCAAGATACTGGAACCCATACCGCGATCACCCAATTCTGTCTCATCTGAGTTACAAGAGCCTTATCGTAGAATACGAGCGGTTGAGGTACTTCTGTACATTTTGTTGAAGCTGATAATTCTTCACAAGTTCCTCAAATGTTTTCTCTAGGATCAAAATAGAACAGATCAGCAACTCAACGCTCTGCACAATTTGGGGTTGACCTGGCTCGACCTTCGTTGATTAGGGGGGAATGGATTGTGAAATTACTAACTACTCCATCTGGAAAAACCAGTTCACCTCAGCCACTCCAGAAACAGCGTCCCTCTCGTTGGCAATTCCTTGTAGCATTGGGTGTGTTGGCAACGGGTGCAGGTCTATCCCTAACCTACTTCCTGTAACGCCCTCAAACCGAAAATTTACTGTTTGCCCCAACGAACACGTTTCCGTTGAGCGGTGAAATAAAAGGAGATGAAACAAATGTTGTAGCGCTTGTCCCAGGGCAAGTGGAATGGGTTGCTGTCAGTGAAGGAGATAGCATAGATCAAGGGGAAGTGCTTGCACAACTCAGTAGTGATGAACTGCAAACACAGTTAGAAGCTATTCAACTGAGCATTGAAAACCTCAATCGGGCGATTTTACCAGGACAAACCGTAGGGGGAGAAATTACATTTTGAACTGTCTGCGGGTGAGGCAATTCTCCTGAGTTAAATCGTCAGTGCTATCTCCGCAGAACGAGGAGTGAACGGTGACAGTTACGAGCGCTCAAACAAGACTTCAGGTTGAATTCGTCTAATTGAAATCCTGACCGGATACCGCAAACTTCGATCGGAGACCAATTTATGAAACGTCATCAAATGATGAAAATAGTCTTAACGCTTCTGAGCACCCTACTGTTGCTTCTGCTGTGGGGAACGGCTGTGGCACAAAATAACGATAGCGACAAAGACATTGTGCGATTTGGGGGAAATATCACGATCGCTGAACAACAAGTCGTGAACAATGCCACAGCCATCGCTGGCTCTGTAACGGTCTTGGAAAATGCCCAGGTGCGAGGAGATGCAGTGGCAGTTGGGGGAGATGTATTCTTGAAGTCTGGTGCTCGTGTGAATGGCGATGTCACGGCTGTGGGCGGAGACATCTTTCGGGAAGGTAATGTTACGGTTGGTGGGGATGTCGTGACAGTGTGGGATGGCGATCGCGGCATGATGCATGACATGAGGCGTTGGGGATTGTCTGGTTTATTAACTCGTGTCTATCTAGTTAGCGCTGCTGTTCATGGTTTGGTTGTGTTGGCAATAGCAGCGATCGGTCTATTGCTCGTCTTCCTGGTTCCCCAGTTTCTGCAAGCGATCGTTACGACTCTGAACCGGGTTCCACTCAAAAGCGGTGCTTGGGGATTGGGTGGCATTGTGGCAGTGATTCTGCTATCAGTGCTGATTAGCGGCAGCCTGTTGGGATTCTTAGTGTTACCGATCGTGAATCTGTTGATGATCGCGGCTGGACTATTAGGAACGATCGGCATGGGAATCTGGATTGGACAACGCACCTTACCCGCAACAGTCTCTGCAACGGGACGATCGCTCTGGTCGCAATTGCTAGTCGGAATGTTGATCCTGGGAGTTGCTGGTTTAATTCCAGTTGTAGGAGGGTTGATCTTCCTGGTGACAAATCTGTTTGGATTGGGTGCAGTTTTAGTATCACAGTTGAGCCACAGTCAGTGGAAGCGCTTCAAGCATCGAACTGTCTCACCTCACTTCCTTGAACCTACAGATAAACCTCCCCAAGAAATGCCCTAGTGAAGCTGGATAGAAGCACTTCACAAATTCCTCAAATTTACGGTCTAGTCCAAAACTAGACCGTAATAATTCCGTACTGGCTAAGTCCTGTATTGATTCAATTCACTGATCTTCGATCGTCACATTGAGAAATATTATTAGCTGCCAGTCGTAAGGTGACAGCGGAGTGATCAATCGATTCATTACTCGAAAATCAATGCATTAGCAAATTAGATATTCTCATTGCTTGAATTGGGAACTGTCCCAACATAGAACTATTTCGTTGAATGCAATTGCCACATGCGTTCTAACATAGCTCGTTGCTGTTCCATCATGAAATGATGCACTCGATGCTTCTTGTACCAGCTTATGCCAAATACAAGACTGAACAGTATCACCAGAAACGTTATATCTGGCGGCAAGTTCATGGTTGAAGCATGAGTTTGTTCAACGGACACGGGTGGAGAGTAGATTTGAGAATAGGAAATATCAGAAGGTTGAATGGGAAAGAATGTGGTGTTCATTGTTCTATCTTTGCTTTCATAAAAAATGACATACCTCTGATGGAGAGTTCATGCGAGGACGACTGTAACGATAGAAGCCGTCAATGTTGAGAACTGCTCTATGAAATAGAATCTGTTCTACTTGATGCTGTGAATCACTGTCTGTACGAAGCCGTTCTCCTTGATCCAGGGTTAACCGCTGTTCATCATCCCACTCGAAGGCAGACGTGGGTATTTCGCCCCACTGACCACCTGCCCAGGAAACAACAAGAGCTTCACCGATAACCTGATTTCCATTGACTTCACCTTGAACACAGATGAAGCGATCGGAGTGCGGATAGCCATAATAGCCTTCAACGTGATGTCCTGATTTGTTGAAATTGAAACATACGCCTGCTCCGTCTCGCCAATCCGCAGGTTCAGGTTGACTACAAAACTGATAATCTCCGTCGATTAGAGAAACTAACGATTGAGATTGAGTCTCTTCGTTAACTAGGGCTTGTGTTGGTTGAGTGGTATCGATGCCTACTAAATTAGGGCTGTTATCTTGACTGAAGTTAGAAGCATCACCAACGCCCAGCCCTACCAGTAGCGCAATGGAGAATGCACTGAGTTTCAAGTAGCTATTACGAATCAGCATAGGCTCACCTCCCATTTCAGACTCGCAAAAAAGTTTGAGAAACTTGTGATGATTACACGCTTGCCACTGACGCAATGGTTTGTTTGCAATGATTCATTTGCAATTGCTCATTGCTCACAAGTTCCTCAAGTTCTTTCTCTACATTCAAGGTAAGCTGCTTTAATTTATGAAACGCTATGCCTCCGAGTGCCAGTCACAAACCCGTTCAAGCCAAAGACGTAACCCAGCATCCCAGTGGTGACAAACGCTTCAAACTGTTAGATGCCACGATGAAACGCCATCAGTATCAGCAGGATGCTCTGATTGAAGTGCTCCATAAAGCACAAGAACTGTTCAGCTACCTGGGAAATGATCTATTGCTGTATATTGCTCATCGTTTGAAACTGCCATTGAGTCAGGTTTACGGAGTGGCAACGTTCTATCATTTCTTCTCGCTGTCCCCTCAAGGTATGCACACCTGCGTCATTTGTATGGGAACTGCCTGCTACGTCAAAGGAGCTGCTGCGTTACTCGCCACAGTGGAACAATACGCCCATATTCATCCGGCTCAAACTACGGCGGATGGTCAGTTATCGCTGTAAACGGCTCGTTGTCTGGGAGCCTGTGGGATTGCTCCAGCGATCGTGTTTGATGGCGCGGTAGAGGGATACCAGACACCAGAGGGGGTGAGGGCGCGGATTGAGGGGTGGCTGCGGAAGGATGAGGGATGAAGGGGGAGATAGGGAGATAGGGAATGAAGAAGGGATAAGGAAGATCATCATTTGTTTTTGATTTTTGGTATGGGAAAGTGATATGGATTTGACTGAACTACTGGAGATGAGCGATCGCCATCGGCAGCAGCAAAAGCCGATTCAGATTGGCTGTTGTGAGGCGGCAGGGTGTTTGTCGGTGAACTCATTGGCGGTACATCAGGCGCTAGAGACGGCGGTGGATGAGGCGGAGATGGGCGATCGGATTCAGGTGAAGCGAGTGGGCTGTTTGGGGTTGTGTGGGCAAGGGCGGATGGTTCGTGCTGCTCCGAGTGGGGATTTGTATCAGAATGTGACTCCGACGAATGCGGCGGCGATCGTGGCAGAAGTGGCTGAACAAAGATCACTGAATCCAGACCCTCCGGTACAATATGCAGATACCAATCATCCCTTTTTTGCCCGTCAACTCTGTATTGTCCGTGAAAACAGCGGCACAATTGACCCGGAGCAGATTGAAGAATACATCGCAGTAGGATCGCCGCATGATTGTTGAGAAGCTGTTCGCTGAGGGAAATCATATTTGTTCTGTTTGTGTCGCCAATAGTCACTGTGAACTGCAAGATTTAGCGATCGCTCTGGGGATGGATCATGTGCGTTTGCAGTATCAGTTTCCCGATCGCCCTGTAGATATCTCGCACGATCGGTTTGGTGTGGATCACAATCGCTGTGTCCTCTGTACGCGCTGTGTGAGGGTCTGTGATGAACTAGAAGGCGTACATACCTGGGATATGGCAGGACGGGGTAGCTATTCCCATGTGATTACGGATTTGGCGCAACCCTGGGGAACCTCTCAAACCTGCACGTCCTGCGGCAAGTGTGTAGAGGCTTGTCCAACGGGAGCGATATTTCACAAAGGCGTAAGCGTGGGAGAAATGGTACACGATCGGGCACGCATTGAGTTTATTGCCACAGCGCGTCAGAAGCAGCAGTGGCAGCGCTAGACATTCTCATGGAGGTGATTGAGATGTTATACCATCTTCATATTCCTGAAGCCTGCTTGTGGATTCTTTTGTGGTTGGTTTTGGCAATCGCTTTACTTCTGACTGCCAACGCCTTGACGATTCAAACTGTAATCGCGGCGATTTACTAGATTTTGGAGGAGAGCATGGCTGGTGTGAAATTAGCAACCGTTTGGCTAGGAGGCTGCTCTGGCTGCCATATGTCCTTTCTGGATTTGGATGAATGGCTGATTGAACTATCCGAACGGGTGGAGTTGGTTTACAGTCCTTTTGCGGATGTGAAGGACTATCCAGCAGGCGTGGATGTAGTGTTGGTGGAGGGAGCCATTGCTAATGAAGATCACCTGGAGATGATTCGCAATGTGCGAGATCGATCGTGCATTTTGATCTCCTTTAGAGACTGTGCGGTGACAGGAAACGTGACAGCGTTACGCAATCCGCTCGGCAGTGCAGAACCCGTATTGCAGCGCTGCTACGTCGAAGTTGCTGATATTCACGGTCAAATCCCGACAGAACCAGGAATTGTGCCCCCATTGTTAGATCGGGTCATCCCAGTTCATACGGTTGTTCCGGTAGATGTTTACTTGCCAGGTTGTCCTCCGTCTGCCGATCGGATTCGAGCCGTTCTCGAACCCCTTTTGGCGGGCGAAGTACCTCATTTGGAGGGGCAACAAATCAAGTTTGGTTAAGGAGGAAACAATGTCCAGACAACCTATTAAAAATCAATTCTATCGATCCATGCGATCGCTCAGCCTGAAGAAAAGCTGGACGTTATGGGAAGGGTGGGTAGCTGTCATGGCGATCGCTGAGCTTATTGGTTTAGGAATAGTTGTAATTGCAGCAACCCTCATTCATTCGTTGGGAACAGAAAGTTCTGTCACCGTCTTGCACCTTGTTGGGTTATTAGAAGGAATTATCCTGGGAGTCGCCCAATGGCTGGTTCTGCACCGTTATATTAAACGCATCAACGCCTGGGTGATAGTGACCGCGATCGCCGTGATGATAGTTTGGCTGATTGGCATAAAAATCAGTGCCCTGATGGTATTTTCTATCACTCTAGACACAACACTCACTCCAGCAATGCAAGCCAAAGCCTTGCTAAAAGGCGTGGCTTTATTGGGTGCTTGGGTGGGAGGAGTGCTGGGATTTGCCCAGTGGTTTGTGCTGAAATCTCACATCCATCGAGCCGCTATGTGGATTGTTGCCAACGCACTAGCTTGGGCATTGGGGTTGGCTGTGGCGTTCACAATGGTAAACAGGATACATTCCGCTCGCTTCAACCTTGAGACTGCATTAGCTGGGATTGCAACCGGATTAACGACGGGTGCCGTAGTGGGTGCAATTACAGGCATTACCTTGATTTGGCTATTAAGACCGCGTTTGTTGCGACGTGATCAAAACCCTCAGGAGATTGACCATGATGAAAGCCTCTGACATTATGACCAAAGACGTTGCTACTATCTCTAGTTCAGCAACCGTTGCTGAGGCGATCAAGCTCATGCAAGAGGGCAACTGGCGATCGCTGATTGTCGATCGAGAAAACGAGCAAGATGCTTATGGAATTGTCACAGATACGGACATTCAATTTAAGGTGACTGCAACAGGGAACGATCCTCAACAGATTCAGGTTCGGGAGATCATGACAAAACCCTGCATTGTGGTGAATCCTGATTTGAGTGTGGAAAATGTCCTGCGGTTATTTTTGAATAACCGTATTCTCAGAGCGCCTGTGATTCAAAAAGAACTCCTTGGCATTATTTCTATCTCTGACATCCTGGTAAAAAGCCCTATTTCTGAGCAACTTCAGGCAACGTTCCCCGATACAAAACTTCAAAAACTGATTCAGAATGCTCGCTCTGCTTACCAGCAGGGAGGTATTCATTCGGACGCTCATCCACAAGCTTGGGATGTATTTGAGGAAAACTTATCAGCACTTTCTCAACAACATGCCGAGACCATACTTCACACTGCGCTAAAGAATTATTTTGAAGAATTTGAACAACTTCAAGATTCTAAAATTCTAGATAATCTTTGTAGTGGATAAATTGTAGAGAACAACGAGTAACGGTTATGGCGCAACGAATTGTAATTGATCCAGTGACACGAATTGAAGGTCATGCCAAAATCACCATCCATCTGGATGATGCAGGTGAAGTGACAGATGCTCGGTTTCATGTCACAGAATTTCGCGGGTTTGAGAAATTCTGTGAAGGGCGACCGCTGTGGGAAATGCCCGGTATTACCGCTCGCATTTGTGGAATTTGTCCAGTGAGTCATTTATTAGCCTCTGCCAAGGCGGGCGATCGCGCGTCAGATGGGGCATGACAATATCTAAAAATGCACCTCTGGGACAGAGATTGCCACACCAATATCTCGCTTTGAAGTAGGAATAGATGATGAGAAACAACATCATCACCAGCATCAAATATCCCAAGAGTGGATAAAACAAGCCACCGATCGCAATCAATGGATAAAACCCAATCATGATCCACTGAGAGCGCTTGCCTTTAGATTTCTTAGCCATTTGTTTCGATGCCTCCTAGCTCCACCAGGGTTGTTGTCCAGTCCGGGGATCAAACTCAGTCCAGGGAGAAATCCAGATGGCTTCTCCTTCAACTTGAACATGAACCAGTTTAAGGGGGCGATCGGCTGGCCCTCGCACGACCGAACCATCAGAGGCAAAGCGAGAACCATGACAGGGGCATTGAAACTGCTGGTCAACGTCGTTCCAGGGAAAGGTACATCCCAGGTGTGTGCAGTTATCTACAATCCCGATCGCATCTAACATATTGGCTTCTGTAACAGTCAGGTAGGTAGGTTCACCGGCTAATCCAGCAATCAACGCCCGACTCCCCGGCGGGTTTGCCAATAGTTGAGAGGCAGGAATGGGATTGCCCAACTGATCCTTGGCAAGGATTGCGCCACCATGACCTGTTTCATCGCTTGGGATGAAAAATTTGACCGCAGGGTAAAGGGCTGATCCAGCCGTGACAGCAACGGCGGTGCCCGTTAGAAAATTGAGAAATTGCCGTCGATGCAACGCCGAATGATCTAGAGAAAAATTGGCATCCATTGCTGTTATCCTCTTTCAAATTGTTCAGTGGTGAGGGCAGGTTTGACGATTACGTTACGACGATGCTCAATGCTTTCTTGCTAAACCTGCTCGTGTAATGAGGATGGTTGATGGTGTTGGAGTGGTAGAAGACGTTTGCGAAGAGCGAAAATTGGCGTAATTTTTGACCAATACAAAGGCGCGATCGCCAGTAAAAAATAACCAAATCCCTTTTGTAGTTGACGGGCAGAAATGAATTGTCCCAGGTAGCTGCCCAGCACCATTCCTAAGCCTGCGGCAAAGGTAAAGGAAACCGTCAGGTGCCAATTCAATTCAATATGTCCCAGATAGCCCAGCAAGCCTGCAATCGAATTTCCAGCAATAATCAGCAGTGATGTGCCGATCGCCTGCTTCATCGGAATCTTGCCCAGTAAGACTAAGGCAGGCACGATCGCAAAACCGCCGCCCACGCCCACCAGTCCGGTCAACCCTCCCACACCAATGCCTTCCGTCATCAGCCATAGCCAGCAATATTTGCAAACAGGTGGACGGTACAGTGCCGCATCGATCGTTGTCTCAGTCGGAGGTTGGGGTTGCGCCGTGCGATAAATCATCAGCCCCGATGCCAGGAGCATAGCGACTCCGAACAACACCATCTGGAAAGTTGCTGTTACCCAGGGCTGGGTTGCCAATCGCGCTCCCAGGTACGCCCCTAGCATCGTGGCAGAACCAAACAAGATCGCCGTTTTGCCATTGAAATTACCCCGCCGCCAGTGGGGAATCACCCCCACTAAACTCACAGAACCGACCACAATCAGCGTCATGGCGATCGCAGATTTGGTCGGAATCCCCATGATGTAAACCAGCACGGGCAACGCCAGCACTGACCCGCCACTACCCAACAGTCCCAGGCTCACGCCAATGGCGATCGCAAATAAGTGTCCCAGTGCATATAGCATCTTGCATCCTCAATTACGACCAGCGCTGTCCCACTCGGCGGTTGTAGGGCAATTGAGCCAGGAGCATTCCTAATGCACAGGTATTGGTCACACCTGCAAACACCAACCCAGCGCCAACTAAACCGCTCAGAAGCAAGCCCCAAGGTGAAACGGTCACACCTAGAATCGTGCTCAATACAACTAACGTGCCTGCTACAATTTGCACCTGACGAAACAGGCTAATTGGGGCGTTTTGGCTTTTTTCAATCGGATGGGCGGCGGCTTTCCAGGTGGAGATACCATCATGTAATTCGGTGACATCGGTCAATCCTGCTGCCGTCAAGTGTGCGGCAGCACGGGCAGAGCGCTTGCCAGACTGACAATACAGCACGAGGCGCTGTCCAGGTTGGAGATGAACTTGACTGGGATCAAATTTGGATAACGGATGGGAGATGGCTCCGGGAATATGTTCGGTTGCGTATTCGACAGCTTCACGAACATCGATTAAGAGAACAGATTGGCGATCGAGCCATTGTTTGAGCGTGGGTGCGTCAATGGTTTGGGTAGTTAATCCTTGTGTTTGAGTCATGGTGATTTTTTTTAGTGAAAGATGATCAAATTGAATCGTCAGGGTAATCATTGCAGAGTGGTTTTGTTTAAGCCGTTAATGATGCAACATTGCCACAGCGCTCATTGGCGGGCACCGCTTCCGCAATTTTTTTCGGGTCGGGTAAGTTGAGTCCATTCATCAGTTGAATAAATGCGTCACGGCTTTTCTCTGCCAATCGAGGATTCCATTGCTTTTCTTCTGCAATGGTGGAAACGGTCTGTCCTCGGTAATCATGGGCTGGATAAACTAGCGTGCTATCTGGCAATGCAAATAACCGTTGAGTGACGGAATCAAACAAAGTTCCGGCATCACCGCTCTGGAAGTCTGTGCGCCCACAGCCGCGAATCAGCAACGCATCGCCCGTTAACAGATGGGTCCCGTTGATCAGATACGCCATGTGACTGTCGGTATGTCCGGGTGTGGCGATCGCCTCAATCTCTACGGAACCAACCTGCAAGCGATCGCGATCGCCAATGAACCGATCAGCACAGTCCACCTGCGCCTGCTCTGGCACGACCCCTGCACATCCAGTCCGCTGGCGTAGCTCGGCTGTGCCCGTGATGTGATCAGCATGAACGTGGGTTTCCAGGCAGTAGCGCAGGGTTAAACCGAGTTGGTTGAGCAGGGTAAGATCTCGCTCTACTTGCTCTAACACCGGATCAATCAGAACGGCTTCTGCGGTTTGTGGGTCTGCGACCAGGTAAGTGTAGGTGCTTGTGACGGGATCAAAAAGTTGTCGAAATAGCATTGGCTTTCTCCACAATTGATTTATCTATAATACTACTATATAGTAATATAATTAGACAAGCTAAAATCGAGTTAGATCATTTTCAGGTCACGGAGTCTCATGTCTCAGCTTTCTACTGCTGCACTGGCTCAGGTCGCGGATTATTTTAAGGTGCTATCGGAACTCAGCCGTCTTCAGGTGTTGTGTGCCCTCAAATCTGGCTCCAAAAACGTCTCCGAAGTGATGGAAATTACGGGCTTGGGGCAAGCCAATGTCTCGAAGCATCTAAAAATTCTGGCTCAGGCGGGCATTGTCCTGCGTCACCCTAAAGGAGTCAGCGCGTACTACACCATTGCCGATCCGTTGATCTTTGATTTGTGCGAACTGGTGTGCAGCAGGCTGGAAACTCGTTTACAAGAACAGTCTCAACAACTTCAGCAACTCGACATGTTACGCCAGCCATAACCTCTACGAGCAATTAATATTTATGACCTGTTTACCACTGTCTCAAATCCAAAAACGGCTCTTTGCCTGGGGTATGGCAAAAGCCAATGCTGCGGATGATCACGCCATCAAACTGCATGATTGTCAGGAGTATGGCACGATGGCAGACCTGAAGCGATCGCTCCTTGGCAATTTGCAGGGTACGGTTTTAGAAATTGGTCCAGGGGCAGGGGCGAATCTATCTTATTACCCAACTAATGTTTACTGGATTGGGGTGGAACCAAATCCCTTCATGCATCCCTACATCTACCAAGAAGCAGAGCGTCAGGGACTAAATAATATTGAATTGCACAAAGGGATGGCTGATAAGTTGCCTGCTGAAGATGGCAGCCTAGACACTGTGGTCAGTACCTATGTCCTTTGCTCTGTAACCGACATTGATGTCACCCTAAGAGACATTCAACGAGTCCTTAAACCGGGCGGCGCTTTTGTCTTCATCGAACACGTTGCCGCTCCAGACGGTAGTTGCACCCGCACTGTTCAAGATGGCGTAACTCCAATCTGGAAAACAGTCTTTGATGGCTGCCACCCCAATCGAGAGACTGGGATGTTCTTGCATGATGCAGGTTTTGAGTTGGTTCAGTATCAACAATTCTGGCTATCTATTCCGATTGTTAGTCCTCACATTGCCGGGATTGCTATTTCAAGATTCACTGCTCAGGCAGGTAGAACCGTATCAGAAAACACTGAGCATTCATACACTAGACAAATTTAAATCAGAAAATTTCACGAGGGTTTTGGTTATGGCTCATATTGTCGTGATCGGTGCTGGATTAGGCGGTTTACCCACTGCCTACGAACTCCGTCACCTCCTGCCCCAACCGCATCAGATAACCGTCATCTCCGATGCATCCACCTTTACGTTTATCCCGTCCTTGCCCTGGGTGGCTTTGGGATTAACTCCTCTAGAGTCAATTCAAATTCCGTTAGAAGCACAACTGACATCGCGCCAGATTGGCTGGATTCATGGCAAAGTAGACAAGCTTGACCCTGACAGGCAACGGGTTTGGGTGGGAGAAAAAAGCATTGCCTACGACTATCTGGTTGTGGCAACTGGGGCAGAACTGGCACTGGATGCCGTACCCGGACTGGGACCAGACCAGGGCTACACGCAATCGGTTTGCAACCCTCACCATGCGCTGATGGCTCAAGAGGCATGGCAGCAGTTCTTGCAGCAACCCGGTTCGCTGGTCGTCGGTGCTGTGCCTGGAGCCAGTTGTTTCGGTCCGGCCTATGAGTTTGCGCTGTTGGCAGATCATCATCTGCGAAAGCTCGGATTACGCGATCGCGCCCCCATTACCTTTGTGACCCCAGAACCCTACGCAGGGCATCTTGGCATTGGCAGCATGGCAAACTCTGCCCGACTTGTCACAGAACTGATGACAGAACGCGAGATTGAGGTGATTGAGAATGTCGCGATCGCCGCCATTGAACCCGATCACATCCTTCTATCCAATGGACGTACCTTACCCTTTGCTTACTCAATGCTGCTGCCACCCTTTCGAGGCCCCCGCTTCCTGCGAGACGTAACAGGATTGACCGATCAAAGGGGATTAATGCCAATCCTGCCCACCTACCAGCATCCCAACTATCCATCCATCTATTCAGTCGGTGTGGTTGTGCAACTCCCTGTACCTGAACCAACACCGCTGCCCGTTGGTGTTCCCAAAACCGGACAGATGACAGAAGCCATGGGCATGGCGGTGGCACACAACATTGCGATCGCGTTAGGCGTACTTTCTACCCAGCCCGTCACTCCCACATTAGAAGCGATTTGCTTTGCTGACTTTGGCGACACTGGCATTCTCTTCTTAGCCGATCCAGTGTTGCCCGATCCAGCCACCGGAAACCGCAATCGAGCGATCGCCATACGAGGAGCCTGGGTGGGCTGGATGAAGACTGCCTTTGAGAAATATTTTCTGATGAAAATGCGTCTCGGCACTGCTGTTCCCTGGTTTGAGCGGTTGGCATTGCGAAGTGTCGGACTATCTCTGGTTGAACCGATCGCCGCCGAACCGGGTTACAACCTGAAGCAGCTACTTCCCTAAAGCCTCACAAGTTTCTCATACTGTTTCGCTTCAATTTACATTTGACGGACAACCGATTCTGATTGCCGCTAAAGTCAGGAAAGGCGATCAGGTCTTGATGTTGCGCGATGACGCTGGAATACCCGTTTGGGCAGGATGGAGAAGATAGCATTGAGTACTGCAATAACGATTGAGCGATCGCATTCAAACATCTTCAGCCTTCCAAACCTTGACCTCTAGCAGTGACTCACGATAAATCGTAAAGCGCCAACATTAATCATGTAAGGAGCAACCATCATGCCAAACCGCAAAGTCAACCCTTATCTAACGCTGATAGAAATTCCATCGGGGTATCTCAACATCATGGGGTATGTAGATGAATCCGAGGTCAACGGTCCGGGGTGTCGAGCTGTGATTTGGGTGCAGGGTTGTCTGCGAGAATGCCCGGGGTGTTTCAATCCTGCTTCCTGGCCTTTTGAAATGAATCAATTGGTTGCTGTCGAGGGTTTGCTAAAGAAAATCTTGAGCAATCCACGCAATGAAGGCGTGACCTTTTCTGGGGGAGAACCCTTCTGGCAGGCTCCTGCGTTAGCTCAATTAGCTCATCAAGCTAAGGCGCATGGACTGAACGTGATGTCCTTTACCGGATTTACGCTAGAACAATTGCAAGAGGCATACGCGCCTGCCGGCGCTCAGGCATTACTGGATGAGTTGGATATTTTAGTGGATGGTTCCTACATTGAATCCCTTGCCGTTTACACGCCAAACTCTCTGGTTTCTTCCCGCAATCAGCGAGTGCATGTATTCAACCCTGCATTCCGCGATCGCCTGACCTGGGCAAGCGAGCAGATGGAAATTCATATCCTCAAAGATGGTAACCGGATCATTACTGGCTATCGCGGGCAGATGAGTTTAACTGAATAGGATTTATTTTGGTCAAAAAAAGATTGGAGGATACGTACTATGCAGCGAATCCAGTTGCAATTGTGCTTTCAGTGGTTCATCAGTCTGAGTGTAGTGATTTTGAGCATGATTTGGTATCCAGCGATCGCTCAAGCTGCGCCCTCTACTCCCAATCCGACTGAACTCTCACGAGCCGTTCAGGAAATTGAATATTTGGATGCAATGCGGTCAGGGTTAGCATCGAGCCTGGAAGGACGAACCGAAGCGCCAACGCTGCAAACCATGAAAGAAGTTTGTCGTCCAGTAGGAATGCGGGCACAAGAACTGAGTCGAGCAAATGACTGGCAGGTGAAGCAAGTTGCCAAGAAATATCGCAATCCCGACCATGCTCCAGACACTCTGAATGCCAGAATTGCCCTGGCAAAGTTTGAGCAAGATCCGAATCTCATTGGCTTTTGGGATAGAGAGGCGATCGCTGGGCAATCAGGAACTCGGTATTATCGCCGGATTAATGTAGAAGCCAGTTGCTTAGCCTGTCATGGATTAAAAGATCGTCGTCCGCAGTTTGTTCAAGAAAATTATCCTCAAGACCTGGCATACGACTTCAAAATAGGCGATTTGCGAGGGATGTATGCTGTGTTTATGCCCGACCTACAACAGGCGTTACAAATCTCTGTGAGTCATCAATAGGAGGAATCACGATGGGATGTCGTATCCGAAAACTCTTTTCTTGGTTGCTCTTGTTAGGAGCGATCGCGCTGGGTGTTCTCCTGGGGTTGGGAATGCTAAATCCTTCTATTGCCGCAGCCGCTATCCGACACCTGGAAGAAGCCCCTGGGCAAATTGTTTATCAATCTCGTCAAACCCTCAAAGACCAGCATGGGAATGGCTGGCAAGCCGTTGCGTTTAAGCGCATTCGTCCCAACAGGCAAGCTACTTTTGAATTAAGGCTGGTGGGCTTTCCCGGTGTGGCTGAAATCGATCGCTCCCAACCGCTGATCTTAACCAATTCCTTAGGCAAAACACTGACTGCAACAGATGTTTCCAGCCATATCTTTACCAAAGCCACCAAGCCCGAACCCAATGTTGGGCAATACGATCTGCAACCTTTATTACCTCAGTTACAGATGGGCATTCCCCTGAAGTTGACCTTGCCAACCATCAGTGGTGAAGCGGTAAACCTATCAATCTCACCGCTGTTAATTGAAGAATGGCAAACCGTTGCGAATTATAAGTAGAGAGGTGGGATGACGGGATGACAAAATCTCTCACCCTGCCACTCTCGCACCCTCGCGCCCTACTGGTAAAGCCAGTGTTTCACGCTTAATCCACCCATAGAGGAATCATGGATCTTTTATCGAACACCGTCGCACTCTCTCGGATGCAGTTTGCCCTAACTGCTATCTTTCACATGCTCTGGCCTGTTCTGACGACAGGCATGGCAATCTATCTGGTGATTCTAGAAGGACTGTGGTTAAAGACACGCAACCCTGATTACTACCGCCATGCGCGTTTCTGGTCAAAGCTCTACGTTCTCAACTTTGGCATTGGGGTGGCATCAGGTCTGCCAATGGAGTTTCAGTTTGGCACAAACTGGGCACCTTTCTCGGAGGCAGTCGGTGATTTTTGGTAGCATTCTCGGCTTTGAAGGCGCAATGGCGTTCATGCTAGAAGCGGGCTTTCTGGGCATTATGCTGTTTGGTTGGGGGCGAGTGCATCCGGTGATTCACTACCTCGCCACGATCATGGTTGCCTTTGGTGCTAACCTCTCTACCTTCTGGATTCTGGTGGCAAATTCCTGGCTACAAACCCCATCGGGTGGTGAGATGGTCAATGGCAAGTTTATGGTCAGTGACTACTTTCAGCGATCGCGAACCCCTTCATGATCAATAGCGTGTCCCACATGTTTTTTGCCACGCTGGAAACATCGTTATTCGTCATTGGTGGCATTAGTGCCTGGTATATTCTCAACAACCGTCATCAAGTGTTCTTTGCTCGATCGCTCAAAATTGTGTTAGCCGCTGCGATCGCCGTGACCCCACTGCAAATCTACATCGGACACCTGAGCGCTGAGCAGGTGGCTCACTATCAGCCGACTAAATTGGCGGCAATGGAAGCCAAGTGGGAAACCAGTCCTGCCGGACAGCCTGCCGATTGGAGCCTGCTGGCACTCCCCGATGAAGCCAGCCAAACCAATAAATGGGAAATCACCATCCCAAATGGGTTAGGCTACATTCTGGAATTTAAAAAGAATCTGTCCGAACCTGTCCGAGGGTTGAAAGAATGGGCACCGAGCGATCGCCCTCGCATGGTGGGACTGATCTACTATTCGTTTCGGATCATGAGTGGCATTGGCTTCTTCTTGGCGGGACTGATGCTGTGGAGCGTCCTGCAATGGCTATTGGGCAACCTCTCGCCCGAAAAGATTGCTCAGCAAAAGTGGTTCCTCCGCACCTGGATTTTTGCCGCTCCGCTGGGCTACATCGCGGTTGAATCAGGCTGGATTGTTCGCTGTGTCGGGCGACAACCCTGGGCGCTGTACGGGCAAATTCGCACGGCGGATGCCGCTTCTCAACTCCCCGCCGGAAATGTGCTGACTTCACTTACTCTGTTTGCGGTGGTTTATTCCATCCTGTTTGTCTCAACGCTGTACTTTGGAAGTCGGATTATCCGCCACGGTCCCAATTTGGAGCTACCGATACCAGGGCTAGAGAATCAACTCGCGATCGAAACAGAACCCGCGACGTTTGTCCCCGATCAACGTCCAGTCGAAGCGCAACAATAGGTCACTACTATGGACGCATTACTCCATTTTCTACCGCAAGTTTGGTTTGTGATTCTGGCGCTGTTTCTGTTCCTCTATGTTTTGCTAGATGGTTTTGATCTGGGGGTTGGCATTCTTTCTCTGACCAGTTCAGATGAGGAACGTCGGAGCCTTTTGATGACCAGTCTAGGGAACATTTGGGATGCGAATGAAACCTGGCTAGTGCTGATGGGGGGAGCCTTATTTGGGGCATTCCCCCTTGCCTATGGCACCATCCTTAATGCCCTGTATATCCCCATTTTCATAATGATTTTCGGGCTGATTTTTCGGGCGGTAGCGTTTGAATTTCGAGAGCATTCTAATCGCAAGTTTCTTTGGAACTTTGCCTTCGGGTCTGGCAGCTTTATGGCTGCACTGGGACAAGGCTTTGCGCTGGGTAGCGTGATTGAAGGCATCGCGGTGGATGAGGCGGGTCACTTTATCGGCTCCACCTGGGATTGGTTAGACTGGCGATCGCTCCTAGTTGCCCTCACCTTGATCCAGGGCTATGTCCTGATTGGCTCCACCTACCTGATTTTGAAAACGGAAGGAGAATTGCAAAAAACGCACTTTCGCACGGCCAAACTTGCCGCTATCACCACGGTTATTGGCGCGATTTTAATCACGATCGCCACTCCCATCGTCTATGAAGCAGCACGGACTCGATTGTTTAGTCCACCGCTGGTTTACATCTTTGCAGTGATTCCGGTGCTAGGTGTAGTGCTGGTCGGGCTATTATTGCGTAGCCTCAATCGAGAGGAAGAAAACACGCCTTTGATCTGGACGATGCTGATCTTCTTGCTGACCTTCATTGGGTTAGGGCTGATCGTGTTTCCCTACATCATCCCGAACCAAATCACGATCTATCAAGCCGCTGCCGCTCCCAGTGCGTTAGTATTCATGCTGATCTTTATTGGCTTCCTGATTCCCATTATGCTGTTTTACAACATCTACAACTATGTGGTGTTTCGCGGCAAAGTCGTTGGTGATATCTATGGAGAGTAGGGTTTTCACATTTTTTTGGATTTTCTGAAAAGTTTACTCCGAGATGAAAGAGAATTAAGTAGAGTGTGTACTATTCAGGATCTGAGGATATCAACTGACGCTCGAATTTCCGGAGGGAGAAGGCGAGTCCTGTGGTGATGAATCCTATTGCGATATAGAACAGTTCGATCGGAGTTGGACCAGGAGGGACTTGCTTGAGGATGAGCACTTCCACAACGACGTAGCCAGTCAAGATCATGCCAGCGACCATTGCAGCGTAGATGCCCGATCGTGGCGCGGCAAAGAGCAGGACTGTAGCCACCAGGGCACTTCCTCCCACTGCGATCGCCAGAATCAGGGCAGGGATCGTATAGCTTGTGAAGGGTGTCTCTGGCAGCCATTCGAGCGGAAACTGATCAGCACCGATGAGGATAGCAGTGCCACCTGCGATCGCCGTCAAAGCGACGAAGCCTGTGAGGATGGCAATGAAGATGCGGACGGTTCCAGGTTTCATCATGAATCTCCCCTATCTTTTGCTATTATTTGCTCTTGCTATCTTTAGAACGAATTGCTTCTACTTCGCCTTCTTCGCCACAATAAATACTGCTTTTCCTTTGTCCGGTTGCCATTGATAGTCAATTTCAAAACCAGCATCGGTTAAACTGTCTTCTAATTCTTTAGTGGTAAAGACCTTGACCAACGGCATCAAACCCAAGAACTTGCCAATCGGTGCGATAAATTTAAAGAAACTCATTGTATCTCCAAGGCAGGCTGTACTGGTGACGAAAATACCGCCCGGTTTGAGTAGGTCATAAACCTTGGCAATCACCGCTTCCTTGTTCTCCAGTAAGTGTAAAATGCTCAGTCCCAACACAGCATCATAAGTTTGATCAGATGCGCTGATCTCATCAATGGTCGATCGTTCAAATGTAACGTTTGTAATATTCTCTGCGTCAGCTTTGCCTTGTGCAATCTCAATCATTTTTGATGAGAAATCAATGGCTCGAATATGGTTCACACAAGGCGCATGGGCGATCGCGGTTGATCCTGTCCCGCAACCAATCTCCAACACCTCCATATCCGGCTGAAAGTATTCGCGTGTAACCTGCAATTTTTTCTGGTAAGCGGTTTCATCCGCAATCGGCTGTTTTGCATAGCGGTCTGCAATTTTGTCCCAAAATTTGGTTGACTGATCCATCATCATTCCCCTCCTATTTGACTGAAACGGTTAGCATCCCCTGCTACCAAAACGATGTTGCCAATCACCTGCCTGCTCTCCAACAGGGCATTCGCTTGAGCCGCTTCCAGAAGCGGAAATTGCTGCATAATGAGCGGTTGAATTTTGCCTGTTTCCAAGAGTTGAAAAAGTTTGCTCCAGTCTTCCCACAATGGGCATCTGAGTCTGCCCGTAGCGGGCTTGAACATCGGGGCGGCAGACAGGCGTAGCCAGGATTTTAATTCGCGCTTCTCCAGGGAAGGGCGATCGCAGGTCATTCTCAATCACTTGGAGAATTTCTGGTTCCCCTCTTTGGGTAACGATGACACTTTTGTATTTCATCGTGTCTTTCCTGAGAATTAATTTACACGAACTTGTTGCGTGTGTTGGATGATGGCATCAATGATGGTGTCCCAATCATCTCGGTGAAGTTCGTGAGCAGTTCCTTCAAGGGTTAGCAATGTGGCATTAGGAATTTCCTCGGCGAGTGTGACCCCGTTTTGATAGTTCACCATTGGATCGGCAGTACCGTGAATGACCAGGGTGGGAATCTTGATTTCCCGATGTCGATTGGAATAGCGATCGCCCCCGGAAATCAGAGCATGGTTACTGCTAGACAGATTATTGTTTGCCCGCTTCACATCTTCTGTAGCCAGTGCCCGGATGCTGATTTCATCGAAGGGATGCTTAGAACCAGCAGCGGTTAAGCGCCAGCTTTCAACCGTATAGTCAATGACGACTGCCTCATCCGCCCAATCTAGCGTTTGACCTCTGGCAAAGTGAGACAGAAATTCCTCACTTTCCACAGTTGGCACATCAGAACTTACAGACGCAAAGGGTTTTGACATTATGAGAGTTATGGTAATCACTCGTTCAGGGTGTTTCAATGCGACCAATTGCGTGATCATGCCGCCCATTGACCACCCAAACAGGTGAGCGCGATCGACTCCATAGGCATCCAGCACTCCCACCGCATCATCGGTCAGGTCGTCCCACGAATAGTGAATCTGACCGGGTTTGTAAGTGATTGATCGCCCTGTGTCGCGATAGTCGTATCGAATCACGTAGCGTCCAGCTTCTGCCAGTTTCCGGCAGAAATCTTGAGGCCACCACACCATTGAAAGGCAACCACCCGCATTCAGCAGCAGGGTAGGATCGGTTGGATTGCCAAAGCTCTCAGTGCAGAGGTCAACCCCATTCGCCTGAATCATTTTCTTGCTCATAGTTCGACTCCACAAAAGTTTTGAGGATCTTGCTCTCTTTCACTCAAAGGCAGTTCTCACTGACCCGTCAACCCTCGTAGTCGTTCATGTCGTTGTTGAACGTCATTTCGGATGATCCAGACCCAACTCAGAATCACTTCTCCCACCAAGACCATCTCGGAACTGTGCTACTCTGCCGCGTAAGAGAGCAGTTGCCAGCACCACGACCCACAGCATATAAGCAAAGATGTTAATACGTTCCCAAACCCCCATCCACGGCGTAGGTAGGTTTGCTTCCAGTCGGGAACCGTCCAAACCTGCCAAAATGCCAAACACGACGAATATCAAGATTGTTGCAATCGAATAGAGGCGGAACCGCTTTCCGAATGCAGTAGCTCCAAACCCCAGGGCGAGCAGCATGAAGAGAAGACCTACACCTGTGAGAGTTGCGTGCAGGGTATCCGTCAGCGTCCCCTCAACCCCGCGTAGGTGCATCGGGAAAAATAACGTCACCACTAAGCCGAGAACCTCTTTGCCGACCAGCCCGATCGCCACAAAACGCAGAGCGCGCTTTCGACCAGTTGATCGCCAGACACCCACTCCGAACGCATACACAAGTAGGCAATACGTGACAAAAAGCGGAACCACGAGTGGTCTCGTCGGAGCGTCGATAGCAATCAGTTCGCTGACGGTTTGAGAGGTGGAACTGTAGCCTTCCCATTGCATCGCTGCGAGGACGATGGTGGCGACATAGAGCAGCGAAGACAAGATACCGCAGACAAGTAAGAGCTTTCGTCCCATTGTTCACCTCCTTTGACTTTGATTTCCCGACGATTAATCAGTAGTGAGTGTCGCTACTGGGACGATGTGAGTTTGTTTCTGGGCTGCCTCTTGACGCATGGCCGCCATAATTTTGGGGAATCCCGCTCCACCATTGACTGCCGCTGCCGCCATGATGCCACCCCAGGCTGCACCGAGAATGCCCGGACCCAGAGCATCGGCTCCGGTCAGGTAGAGATTTTGAATCGGCGTTTTGACACCAACCCAGGGTTGCTTTAATCGCTCTGGCACAAAGGGAATACCGTAGATGGCACCCCGATCGCTGGCATCAAAATAGGCGATCGTCAACGGGGTGGAGAGATCCGCAAATTCGATCAGATCTTTAAACCCTGTATAGTGCTGTTCCAGAAAATTAATGATGTTTTGGGTAATCCGATCTTTGAGGGTATAGTATTCGGCATCGCGTTTTCTCCAGGGTTGCCCTTGCCACTGGGCGAAGCACTCATAATCGGCAAAGACCATGACTTCAGCGGTGTGCGATCGCGCCATCGGGTCTTTGAGCGAGGGGAAAGAGAGGTAGCAGCTATTGATGCTCTGTTCTGGCGAGTGCCGTTGCAATTGCCACGCCGCGTCATGGTCGTAGTCACTGTAAACCCAGTGATGCCCACCCCCAAATCCGAGCGTTTGGGGAGACGCTTTCAAACCCAAAAATAGCAGGAGCGTGCTGTGTCCTTTGGGAAACCGCTGGATGTCCTCGTCATACCTTGCCCGTTCCTCAACTGGCAGCAGTTTGGTATAGGTGTTGAAGGCTCCCGCATCCGAGATCACTACTGGAGCATAGTAGGTTTCGATCGCTGCATCTGGATCATGAGTTTTTTGGGCTTTGACCCCGATCGCCACCCCATTTTCGGCAATAATTTCAGTCACCTGTCGCTGCGCGATCGCCTGTCCTCCGGCTTGTTCAATCACCGGCAAGATCTGTTTCGCAATTTCCTGCGCCCCACCCACGGGATACCATCCTCCCTTCAGATAACTAGACATGACCAGTGCATGGATCGAGAAGAGACTCTCGGAAGGTGGCAGTCCATAGGTGCCCCAGTCCGAGGACAGAAGTGCTTTCAATTGCGGATTGCGGAAGTGTTGGTCGAGATACTCCTTCGTCGTTTGAAGAAAGGGTTTTCCGAAGTAATCCACGCAGGATTGAGCGATCGCCCCAAGCCAACCGGGTAAAAAACGGGTAGCCTGTCGCAGCCCGTTCCACCGACCAAACCGTTGTAAATCGGCAAAGTAACGGACAATGCCCACCTTTTCATCGGGAAACCGCTGGATTAGATCGGTTTGATAGCGGTGCGGGTCAGAATAGACTTCAAAGGTGAAATCTGGATACACCGATGTTTCAAAGGGATCGGGAATTTTTGCCCATTTCAATTTGCCATCCGTGATGTAGTCGGAGATCATCCGTCCACTTTCACCTTTTCCCATTTCTCCAACATAGTGCAGCCCAACATCCCACTGAAAGTTCTGGCGCTGAAATTCCTGGGTGAAGCCCCCCAAGATAAAGTGTTGTTCCAGAACCAGAACTTTTGGTGATTGAATTTTGAGAGAATGGCTGCGACGGTTAACCCGCCGATACCGGAACCAACCACGATCGCATCAT
>JAAUQZ010000267.1 GCA_012033355.1 Leptolyngbyaceae cyanobacterium RM1_406_9
AAGGGAGAAGGGGAGCCGGATTGAAGTCCCTCTCCCAAAGCGGGAGAGGGATTTAGGGTGAGGGCTACAAAAGTGGGATGCACCCTTTAATTTGAGCTTGCACAAAATGAACCCTAGTGAAACAAGGGGCTTAAGCCCCTTGTTCAGCACAACTTCACAAAGAATTGGTATTAACTTATTAAATTAGTTATGTTATTTGAAGCAGCCCATTCATTCAGTTCGTTGCAAAACCAATGAATCTCCTCACAGCTACCAGTAACATAAAACTTACAGAGCGAAGTATGAGAATCAATTTTCAATTTAGCTTCTTTAATTCGCTGAAGATCAACGAATATAGATCGCAGGTTTGCGTTAACAATAGAATTAAGTCCAGGGAGTCCAACAGGTATCAAGTTGCTTGGAGCAAAACGAACTAAAAGGGAATCATGATCTAACGAAAACACGACATCATAAGATTCAATAGGCTTCTTCATAGTCCAGTATAGAAACCAAATGTGGAAAAAGGGAATTGACACAACAATTGCAAATAAGGGATCACCGTATATTAAGAATATGATAAGTGGACATAGCAAACAAAAGCCCAACATAGTAAGAATAAATATTCTTAGGCGCAGAATTTTGATCTGGCTTGATGGGACTTTGGCTTTAAAAGTTGTTGGGGCTACTTCAAGACAGATGTTAGAGTTTGGATGACGAATTGCCAAAGAAACAAATCGTTTGGATGACGAGCTTGCAACGTTACCTGGAAAGATAGCCGAAGCCTTTCCTAAAAAATGTAGAGCATCTTTTGCTGATGTGGGTCTTTTTGCTGAATCTGGCTCAGTCAACCATCGAATCCATTGAGTGAAAGACTTACTCAGACTTATCAGTTTTTCAAACTCAACGCGCAAATCTTTCTGAGGAAGATCGGCAGGATGCTGACCCGTTGCTAAGTAAATTAGGGTCATCCCTAAGCTGTAGAGATCTGAATTTGGCATTGCCCGCCCCCCAAATTGTTCTGGCGGCATATAGCCATAGGTTCCAACAACCGTAATCGTTCCTTCTTGAGCGGCGGTTTGTACAGAACCAAAATCAACTAGATAGAGCTGACCGGGAGTAGCACCACTGCGATCGCCTAACAAGATATTGCTTGGCTTAATATCTCGATGAATAACAGGAGGCTGTCGGCTATGGAGATAATGCAAAATATCCAATAGTCTCTCTGCAATCCATTTCAACTCTGCTTCACTAAAGCTGCGCCCGGACTGTATCCACATCTGAAGGGATTGTGCGTTAATGTAATTCTGAACTAGCGCAAATCCTTTACCCAACTCGATGTTAGGCTCGAAAAAGTCAAGGTATTTGGGAATTGCTGAATGGTCAAGAGTTCGGAGAACTTCTGCCTCACGTTCAAACAGTTTTAAGTCATCCCAGGTAAAGTCAGGAGAAAACAGCAGCAATTTGAGGATAACAAGTCGCCCAGTCTGAAAGTCTCGTGCCAGAAACGTTTTACGACCTGCTTTTCGACTCAGCAAAGACTGGATACAGTAGCGATTGTGCAGAACTTGATACTTTGGCTGCTCCATTGCTCCAGGCTCAAGATTGGCTTACCACTAAATCTATACCAGCTTTCAGCTTTTGCAACATTTCGCTACAAGTTTAAATTCTCACTCCTTTTCTGCCCTAGTTAAAGATTCGCACTAATATTCATACGGATTCTCAGGTTCCTCGATTTCCTCTAGCTGGCTTGCCTGAATCGTCAGTTGACGCTGACCATTGAGAGTTTCGGTAATCATCGAACCTTTGACGCGCAGCCAGATGTCAGGCGGATAGGTCGAGCGGCTTCCTTCGAGCTTCACGGGTAGCCCAACGGGGTAAGTATCAGCCGCACAGCAGGTAATCACAAATCGAGAGATCATCAGGTAGTTGTCAGGCAGTTCGGGTGGGTGGATGACGAAGCCTTCGACGCTAGCCTGCTGACCAGTGTAAGCATCGGGTTCGGGATATACGTCCAGGGTGCGAATCCAGTCAATTAGCGATCGCTCCTCTGGGCTGGTGGTTGAGCGAAACGACTGAGGCTGCGATCGCGTCATGGCTAGCGTGTCAGTCACTCCCCGATTGAGCGCCACCTCACTCGCAAACGGCTGCGGCGTAAACTGTAGCCCAAACACCGCTACTGCCAGCAGCAGCGCACTGCTCCACCCTGGCGGAAACAGCGAAAAGTGCTGCATTGTAGGCAGGCTTCTAAAATAAGTGCGGGCACTGCGTTGGGTGACAATCTGGAGAAGCTGCACAGACTTGAGCAAACTCAGCGCCAGCAACACAAACCCAGCAACGTTTGCTAGCCACATATAGTTTGGGTGCAGCAGCACGTTGATTTTGCCCGTCAGCCAGTATTTCAGCAACAAAACACCCCAGGTGCGATCGCCAGAATATCTAGAGCAAGTAGCCAAAATGAACTGCCAAGCCATCGAGAGCGGGGTGGAGCAATTGGTTTAGGTCTAACAGTCATGGTTTCTTTCTTCAAATGCTAGGTGGTAGGTGGTAGGTGGTAGGTGGTAGGTGGGGAATTCGTTTTGTCCCTACCTGCCACCTGCTACCTACCTTTCGTCCTCAAATCTCTAGCTGACATACAAATTGACGATCAGCGTCAGCAAAAACGTCAACTGTGCTGCTAATGCAAATAGATAAACGATTGCTCTTGTGCGAAAGACCGACAGCAGTAGTCCGATATTTTTTACATCAACCATCGGACCAAATACTAGGAATGCCAGCAGTGAACCACTGGTAAAGGTGGAGGCGAAGGATAGGGCAAAAAAGGAATCAACCGTCGAGCAAATTGACACCACCCACGCTAACAGCATCATTGCCAGAATCGACGTAATTGGGCCTTGCCCCAAACTGAGAATCACCTCGCGGGGAATAGCTACTTGAACAGTGGCGGCGATCGCGCTTCCTAAAATCAGCACACCGCCCAGTTCGCGCAATTCCTGCACTACGTTGTCTAGCATCATCTGGAGGCGATCACCCAGCGGCTTCGTTGTAATCGAGCTAGCCGCCAGAGCCGCCTGCATTCCAACTGCCTCCATTCGCATCGGTTGTCCTGAGGAGTTGAGCAGGAAGGTGCCCGATTGCAATAGTTCTGAGGCAGGTTCTGTGGATTGGACAGGTTTACGACGCGATCGCCGCCCCAGCCTTCCTTGCGGTGCAGACATCGACTGCGCTACTGTCGGCTGCAACAGCGGTCGCAAATCTGCCTGAGCGCTAAACACCCAGCCGACAATTGTGGCAATCAGCAGCGAAAACCCAATTCGCAGAAACACGATTTCCGGCTGGTCGCGAAATGCCGTCCAGGTCGCCCAAAATACGATCGGGTTTACCGTTGGCGCTGCTAGCAGAAAGCCAATCGCCACCGAAGCAGGCGCACCTTGCACGATCAGCCGCCGCGCCACAGGAACGTTGCCGCACTCGCACACCGGAAACAAAAAACCCACCAGGCTACCCGCCAGTGCCCCCAGCAGCGGACTCCTAGGCATCGCCGCCACTAGCTTGCGCTCATCCACAAACAGCAGCAGCGCACTGGAAAACACCACGCCGATTAGCAAAAATGGGATTGCCTCAACCATCAGACTAAAAAACAGGGTCAGGGCATTATTCAACTGGCTCATTCAGTCCGCTCACTCCTCGCAGTGTCTTCAGCCATCAGTGATCCCCGTTGAGGGTACAGACAGCCATTGTACCGGATCGGTATAGACACCTTCGCCTTTTATCTCTCCGAGTCAGGATAACCTGAATAAAATCTGCTCAATCATGACCCATAACTGCCATGCGAATCGCCTTTATTGTCAACCGCTTTCCCCTACTTTCGGAAACTTTTATCCTGAATCAAATCGTTGGCTGCATCGATCGCGGTCATGAAGTGGACGTTTATGGCATTAAACCTGCTGATTTATCCAAACTGCATCCTGATGTCGTTCAATACAACCTCTTGGAGCGCACCTACTACCGCTCCCGCGTTCCTGAAAAGCGGATCAAAGAAATTGCCAAAGGGATAAAGCTGTTGCTGGCTGATGGGTTTAAGCATCCGGCTGTAGCTTGGCGATCGCTCAATCCTGGTCAATATTGCGAACCTCCTGAACTGCTGTCGCTGCTCTATGCTGCTATGCCCTCACTCGGCAAAGCACCCTACGACATCATTCACTGTCAGTTTGGCAACCTGGGCTTACTGGGAATGGCACTGCGAGACATCGGAGCCATTCAAGGAAAGCTGATTACGACCTTTCGCGGTAATGACATTAGTGAGTATGTCAGACAGCACGGCGAACACGTTTACGATCGGCTCTTTCAAACGGGTGACTTTTTTCTGACGAATTGTGACTTCTTTAGAAACCGTTTGCTCAAGCTCGGCTGCCATGTCGATCGGGTCCTGGTACATCGGTCGGGGATAGATTGCGATCGCTTCTTCTTCCAGCCGCGCCGCCTTTCCCCTGGTGAGCAGGTTCGCATTGTGACAACTGGACGGCTGGTCGAAAAAAAGGGAATTGAATATGTGGTGAGGGCGATCGCCAAATTAAGCAAAACTTATCCCAACATCAAATACGATGTCATTGGCGATGGGCCATTGCGTGGGAGCCTGGAGCAACTGATCCAAACGCTTAACGTCCGCCCATTTGTGGAACTGTTGGGCTGGAAACAAGAACGAGAGCTAATTGAAATTCTCGATCGCTCCCACATTATGGTTGCCCCCAGCATCAGCAGCCGGAACGGAGACCAGGATGCGCCCGTCAACGTGCTTAAAGAAGCGATGGCGATGGGCTTACCCGTCATCGGCACCCAGCACGGCGGCATTCCTGAACTGGTCGAAGACGGCAAATCTGGCTTCCTGGTTGCCGAACGCGATGTTGAGGCTCTAAGCGATCGCCTAGAATTCCTGGTGACACACCCAGACCGCTGGATAGAGATGGGAAAGGCCGGACGCGCCTACGTCGAAGCTCACTACAACAAAGAGACACTGAACGATCGTCTGGTTGAGATCTACCAAACCGTGCTGGCTTAAAACAATTTCCAACCCTAACTCTACTGCCTTCAGTGAGAACTATGCCTGAAACCCTCCTTTACCCCGTCAGCCGATTTGACAAGATCGCCCCCATGCAGCTACATCTGGCAATGTGCTTCAGTTTAGATACTCATGAAGCCTCAGAAACTCGCATGACTCAAATCACGCTGCCCAAAGTTTCAGTCATCGTGCCGATTTACAATGGCGAACAGGACGTGCCCGATCTGGTCAAATGCCTCCAGGCACAAACTTATCCCGCCGATCGCGTTGAATATTTGCTGGTGGATAACGCTAGTAGCGATCGCACCGCCGAGATCATCAAAGCCGCCGAAAGTGAGTCCCAGACACGCGGCATCACCTTACGCTATCTCAGTGAAACCGATATTCAAAGCTCCTATGCCGCCCGCAATAGAGGCATAAGAGCCTCTACTGGAGACATTTTGGCCTTCACCGATGCCGACTGTCGCCCTCAACCCAACTGGTTGGAGTCACTAGTCAACGTTTTTGAAGACGAGAAAGTAGGATTAGTCGTGGGGGCGATCGAAGCCCTGCCCGGTCAGTCACTTTTGGAACAGTACGCCGCCCGTAAAAAAATCTTGTCTCATGAAACCGCTCTGGTACATCCCTTTTGCCCTTTTGGAAAAACCGCAAACCTGGCTACCCGTCGCTTGGTATTAACCGAAGTCGGGCTATTTCGCTCGCACTTGACGACAGGCGGCGATGCAGATTTTTGCTGGCGGGTGCAGCGTCAGAGCAACTGGAAATTTAAGTTTACCGAAAAGGCGATCGTCCAGCACCGCCACCGCACGACCCTTCCTGACCTGATCAGCCAATTTCGTCGCTATGGTCGCTCTAACCGCTACTTACACGAACTGCACGGTATCGACCTGATGAAAGAACTGAAGTTTTATCAGTATGGCTACCGACTCAGCCGCTGGTTAGTCAAGGAACTTCCCTCGGCAAGCATCAAAGCACTTTTGGGTAAAGCGGCCCCAGTTGATTTGGTGATTCCACCTATTTATCTGATTACCGTTCGCGCTCAAATTGAAGGACAACGAGAAGCAAAACTACCAGAAAAAGCTTTGCAGGTTGAGTACCTCTGATGTTCTGCTTGAAAGCATAGCCGATGCCTGCTTAATTTGAGCTTGCACAAAATCGGCGCATCCCAGTTTTGCCTTTAGTTTTGTAAGTCCGCGCCACTTACAAAACTGGGATGTACCCGCACAGAATAAACCCTGGTGAGAGTGCCGCCGTGAGTTTGCTAACACTGTAAAAATCTAACAAACTATCCTAAGAATCTGAAAGCACTCAGGCATTGGAACTCACTACACGGCATTGCTGATCTGACGTATGAATTGCGTAGGGGCATGGCATTGCCATGCCCCTACAGAGGGAATTAAGCTCCGTGAATCATACCCATATTCAGCAACGTCAGAATTTATCCCTTTAGTCAGCAACGGCAAAGCAATAGGCTGACCCACCAGGAGAACGAATCGACTTGTAGAGATACTGAATCGACCTATCGAGAGAACGAATCGACCCGTTGAGAGAACGAATCGACCCATTAACAAAACATATCTCGACTGTCTCTAGTTCTCTTTTCCGATTACGCATCTCAATCATCTCAACCTCACCTATTACCAGGAGAAACCATAACAACGACATGATCTGCTTAATGCAGAGCGTGTTCTATCACGTACTTTCTGCTGGCGAAGATCAGCAACTCTCTATGCCTAATAATATATACAGCAGGAGATACAACAATCCTATTTTCGTCGATTACATTGCTGTGGCAGAAGGGACGTTTGCAGGCGTGTTTATAAACAAGGTGCTGATTGCAGAAAGTCTAGCGTAGTTGATCAGGATCTTCCCCTAATTCTCGCAGCCGTGCGGCAAGTCGTTCTCTCTGTAGACGTTCTCGCTCTGCTCGTTGGTGTGCCTGCTCTGCTCGTTGGTGTGCCTGCTCTGCTCGTTGGTGTGCCTGCTCTGTTCGTTGGCGCTCTTGTTCTGCCTGCTGATCTGGAGTTGGGTAAACGTGGTTTTGCGCGTCGTACCAGGACAAAATCTCCTGCTCAACTCCACCCAATCGCTGCTGACATCGCCCAATTCCCAATCCTACCTCTGGCATCCAGCAAGGTTCACCCGTTTGAAGCTGATACTGACTCGCCACCAACTTGTAAACCTCAAAGGGTTGATGTCTGTCTCGTTGCCAGAATTCAGGGTTGTAAATCACATAATACAGCACGCCTAAATTGGCATAAATCGCTAACTTCTCGTCATATTCTCCACCCGGTTTGTGAGAAACCATCTCCAGCGTCAAAATCGGCACAACGCCAGCTTCTTCCCACACCGCATAGCTTCTGCGAGATCTGCCACCCTTACGCCGCTCTACCCCAAGACTCAAAAAGGCATCGGGTACGACTGGCACTCGTGGACTTCCTCCAGTGGTGTGATAAACCGCCATATCGACCCCAAAGTACCAGTCCATTCGCTCTGCCCAAATGCTAGCCAATACAAATA
>JAAUQZ010000268.1 GCA_012033355.1 Leptolyngbyaceae cyanobacterium RM1_406_9
GTTTAAGGCTGTCCTCAATCGCGCATTTGCAGATTGTCGATCGACAACGACTTCCCAAACCGGGCGGCCCACAAGCTGCTCTGTCCAGAAATTTTCCTGGTGGCGATCGCCTCCTTCCTTTTGGCGCGGACAGCCCAGCAGTTCTAACGCTGCATCATTAATGGTGACGATTCTGCCCTGCATATCGGTAGAAATCACAGCATCCGACAGGCTTTGCAGCATATCTTTTTGATACTGCTTTTCCAGCAACACGCTTTCAAATAGCTGAGCATTTTCCAGCGCGACTCCCGCCTGGATGTTAAACGCCCGCATAAACTCTTCGTCTGAACTGGTAAAGCTGCCCTGGTGCTTATTAATTAACTGCGTTACACCGATCAGCACCCCCTCCGAGTTGTAGACAGGCATACAGAGAATGTTGCGGGTGCGATAGCCCGTGCGCTTGTCCGTCGATGGGTCAAAGCGCGGATCTTCGTAGGCATTGGGAATATTGAGCGCTTGCCCGGTGGAGGCGACATAGCCCGCAATTCCCCGGTCTGCCGGAATGCGAATTTCCATTAGGGTGCTGCCGTCGGCTGTCTCTACCTTTGACCAGAGTTGCCCCTGTTCTCGATCGAGCAAAAACAGCGTGCTGCGATTGGCCTGCATCAGGTCGCGGGCTTCGTCCATCACTGCCCGTAGGGTTTTCTCCAGGTCTAAGCTTTGTGCCAGGCAGGAAGTAGCTTTTAGCAGGGCCGCTACGCCTTTTTGGTTGCGGGCGGCAATGTAAAATGAATTGCAGCTTTCCAGGATGATCCCAATTGACGAAGCAAATTCGCGAAACTGGCGTTCGTCTTCAGCATCAAAGGATTCATTGCCTGCCTTGTTCATTAACTGCACGACAGCAACGACGCGATTTTTGGTGCTAAAAATCGGCATACAGAGAACACTGCGAGTGCGGTAGCCCGTCTGCCGATCGACATCCCGATTAAACAAGGGATGGCTATACACGTCGGCAATGTTGAGGCATTTTCCGGTTGCGGCAACGTGTCCGGCGATCCCTACGTTTAGCGGCACCCGGATTTCTAAGGGTTTTTCGCCTTCACCCTGAGCAATTTTTGACCAGAGTTGTTCCCTTTCTTCATCGACTAGAAAGATGGTGGTGCGATCGGCCTGTAGAATTTGGCCAATTTTGAGTGTGAATGCCTCCAGGATTTGCTCCAGCATCGTTTCCAGGGCTTCGTTGTTGATCATTTCGATCGCCCTGAGAAAATGCTCAAACTCTTTTGTAATTTGTTCGAGCAGACTCGCAAATTGAGGAACGGGAAGATCCTTCACGCGACGAGTCAGATCGCCTTTGCGATCGCCCTGTGACAGGGTTGCCAACATACTGCCAGGAGAGGTGCCAGGAGGAGTCATAGTCATGGCTGCTAGTAGGGGATGTGGTGTTGCCCCGATTAAGGAAATAGGTCTTGAACAGGCTGCTGAATGTAACCCAGGAGACACACAAATATATAGATAGTTATACAAGAAAGAGTAATATGGCAGGCGCTGTGCTACTTCCTATATTCGTCGCCGCAGTCACCAATCAGTTGGTAAAGGTCGCGGGATTGTCTGAGTACAGCGTCGATTTGGGTGCGATCGCCCTCATCTAGCATCAGGTGAAAAACTCTAGCATTGTCCTGCAAATGGTCTGATACACCTAGCCGCGCCCCCACAATCACACCTGCTACCGCTGGCTGATCTAAAACGTAGCGCACTGCAATGTTGGCGATGCTTACCCCATGCTTTTGAGCGAGAATCTGGAGCGCCGAAAGCAGGTTTTGAAATAGCTGCCACCCCCCCCACACGTCTATCATGTTCTTGTACTTTCTCAGTGAAGCGGTATCGAGTGCGGCTCGCTCCGGTTCAGGTTGTCCCAGATAGCGCTCTGACAATAGTCCGCCACAAAGTGTTCCGTAGGCAAGCAGCTTCACGTTGTGCTTCTGACAAAACGGTACCATACGAACCAGCGGACGACGATCGATTAGAGAAAACTGCACCTGGTTGGAGACGATTGGAATGTTGTTTTCCACGATGATTTGCAGATGCTCCGTATCAAAATTGGTTAGCCCTAAACGCTTAATCTTGTTCTCGTTTTGCAGTTCTGTCAGATAGTTGAGTGCATCCAGGTAGTTTTTGTCGCGATATTCCCACCAGTTAAACTGAAGCAGGTCTAGCGATCGCACATCCATCCGCCGCAGTGAAATGTCAATGTTTTCCTCAACCAGACTGCGCGTCATGCGGGCGGGGCGGGGCACCCACTTGGTGAAAGCCTGGATGCTAGACAGCACTGTTTCGCCGCGAGTCGCAGAAATCTGCTGTCTAAACTGTCCAATGAAATCTTCAGCCGGGCCATAGTGATCTGCCAGATCCCAGGTGGTCAAGCCTGCGTCAAAATAGTCGAACATACTCTGGATTGCCCGTTGGGGAGCGATCGCCCCATGTGATCCCGATACCTGCCACATCCCGTTGAGAATGCGGCAGATATTCAAGTCTGGTGTGAATTGCAGCCTACGAGAATCAGGTGAATTCATCCTGAAGTTTTGTTAACGCTACACCCTCTTAAGTTATATCGTCTCTACCGGAACAAGCGATGGAGATTATTAACAGGTACACATTTCCGCAATTAATCTAGTATCTTTAGATCTGAATAATTCTTGGTTTCACCTCTGTTAGGATCACGAACTTATTAATGTGTAATTCTCCTGTGTAGGGGCATGGCAATGCCATGCCCCTACAGAAATTCTGGTTTTGCAGGTTATTTGATTGATCCACGATCCTTATGGCGCTACGCGCCTTGATTAGAAATCGCGCCGTTAATAATGCAAAAGAATTCTATTCGGTTTGGGAAACTGCTGCTGTTGTTTGGGCTGGGTATGACAGCGCTGGTTGTTCTGGAAACGCACCAGGAAGCTGGTGGAGCGATCGACCTTAGCCGTGTTCCTGGCGGTAGTCTTCCAAATCTTATTGGAGGGGCGGCTCCAAACCCGTCGGCTGATAGCCCTAGTGCAGAAGCAAGTCCAGATGCAGAAGTCCGTACCGAGACAGAGGTTAATGCGGGTGAAGATGCTGCCTCATCCGAGCCAGAACGGGAAACTTTGGCGATCGATGCAGACGCTGAAGCGGTAAATCCAGAGCAGGAAGTTGCTCAGCTTGATCCCAGCCAAATGGCGGTGAATCAGTGGCAGGGAGCTTCCTTCCCGCTAGAAAATTTTCAGGCATACACGTCTCCGTTTGGCTATCGGCTATCTCCGATGGGGGGTTACAGCCAGGAGTTTCACTACGGTTTAGATATGGCCGCTCCTTCTGGCAGCTACATTCGCAACTGGTGGTCAGGCACCGTCGTTGAGGTGACAGACGAAAGCAATTGCGGCACTTCGGTGGTGGTGGAGTCTGGAAGCTGGCTGCACATCTACTGCCATATGCAGGGACACGTTGAATCTAACAGTCAAGGACGCTACATGATTGACCGTGAAGGCGGCATACAGATTTGGGAAGGACAGGAAGTGCTAGCCGGAACGCGCATTGGTCGCGTCGGCATGACAGGGCGAACAACCGGACCTCACCTGCACTGGGGACTGAAATATAACGATAACTGGGTCGATCCAGCGCTGGTGCTGCGGGCAATGTATTCAGAGCAACAAACGGCCGCTTCTACTCGGGTTCAGTAGAATGGCGCTGAAATAAGCTCGATCAGATCTATGGCTCTGAGAAGTCGCAGATCTGATCCGCGATATCCCGTTCCCGATTACTATGACAGTGTTGCCTCTGATGCAGATTGGGTATGCGTTCTTTTTGGTCTGATCCTTACCTATGGATTCACCTGGCGGGCGTGGCGGCGCTGCCGATTCTCTTAGAAATTTGCTTGTTGGGGTTAGCGGCGGGTGATCCCTTCTTGCCTGCGGTGCTAGAGTTGGGGCTTGTTGCCGCAGTGGGAATCGCGCCTGTTTTTTGGATGCAGTGGCAACGTCCGTTTTACATTTTTAGCCTGCTGGCGATCGCCCTCCAGCCGACTCAACTCAGCGACGAACAGCGGCGATTGTTGCGACTTTTCAAAACTAAAGAGGTGCGGGTGTTGACGGCGATCGCCCCCGTCATTTTAACGATCGCCCTCTGGCAGCTTTATAAACTGGCTCCGCTAGCGGCGGAAGTAACTCCCTTTTCTGGGCGATTGGTTGGGCTACTGGTAGCGGCGATTGCTTTTCTCGGCTGCAATTTGTTTTTGCAAGTTCCCTTTAGCGTTGTGCGGGTGTTGCTGGCAGGTGAGGCTGAGCTTGCCGCGACAGACCCCTATCTGCCAGAGCAAATTGGCCGAGACTTTACGGTTTTAGGACTGCGCGTCAAGCAAATTTTGCCTGCGATCGCCCCTCCTCCTCCACCCATAGCCGTTGCGGATGGATCATCCTCTGAACCTGAGACAGGTGCCGCTGCATCTACGGCAATCGCTACCTCAGATGCAGGTGAATCTGCTCCCGTCGTCAAGGAAACTATTTCAGAAGAAGTGATTCTAGAAAAAGCGATTCTAGAAAAAGCGATTCCAGAAGAAGTGAGCCAGTCCGATGCTGCCACTGATGCTGCCACTGATACAGCAACGGTGACTGCGGCAGAGGAGTCAGGGGTTGAAGAGGCGATCGCTTCTGAGGCTGTTTCGCAGGCTGAAGCAGCTTCAGTTGTTGAGGAACAGGTGGCAGAGGAAGCGATTGAAGAACTATTGGAGGGCGATCGCCTGACGCTTAACCTGGTGCTAAGTTGCCTAACCGTGTAGCTCAGCACAGTCAAATGGGTTGACTACGCTATGCTGTGATCAGTGGAACTTTTGATCTTCCACCCATCCTTGCACCATTCCTGAAACTTCTATGGCTACTTCTTTTACCGCTGGTATACAGTCTCCTGGAGATGAACAGGTCTGGGATAGCTTGAAGCGGGCGATCGCCTCCAGTTCTGGGTTCAAGCGTTGGCAAACCGAGCGGGGCGAAGATCGAAACCATTCACCACTCAGCCAAGACCAGTTGGTAAGCCGATACCTGCGCGAGACTCTGGAAACTTTGGCATATTGAGATGGCTGAGGGATTGAACCAGCTTCTTGGCGTAAACTTCTTGGCTTAAAATAGCTGGATGTTGTCTAATACGCCGTCTAACCCCCCTTCTATCAAGCCGCCAAAGCGTTCTTGAATAGCCTGAAGCTGACCGTAGGCAGCAACGAGGCGATCGCCATCAACCACCACCTCATCGGTTGGATAGTTCTGAATCACTTCTATTAAACTGATGCGATTGTCATCACTGGCTGAGAGCACCAGCGCCGATCGCATTGCTTCTCGGCTGGCTTCGCCCGATGGCGGGTAGATTGCTTCCCCGATCTGATCAAGGACGCGATCACCTACCGGGTTGTTTAACCCCCGATCGACCAGAATCACGTTGACCTGAGCTTCTTCGGTCAGCGTTTGGCGCACTTCTTCAGGCTGCTTTCCAGCCAAGCGCAGATAGCGATTGAGCGATCGCGATGTTTCGCCTGTTTCGGCTAGCGTTGTCAGTTCGGCAACGGAAACCGACTGCCGTAGAATGCTGTACTTTAAGATAACCCGTTCAGCGGCGATCGCCCCCGTTGCCCAAAGCGATAAAGAAACGCCGACACCCAACATCAGCGTTAGTTTTGTGATGCATGAATTTAAGTGCATAACCTGTGCAGCGTCCCTTATCTATGTATCTTGATGATATCGACTGGGCAAAGTTCCAGTGAGGGCAGAGATCGCCAAAATCAACGTTTCCGGTTCGATCGGCTTGGCAAGGTGGCGTTGAAAGCTGGCGGCTACATCTTGAGGCTTTGTGACCAAGTGGCGATCGCTCCAGGCGACATCGACGAGCCAGCAGAGGCTTCGGCACCCACAAAGTGTGTCCGCAGCAAATCACCTATCGCCCTACAAAAAAGTAATTCATCTGCGGAATGAACTTTGTCTCTCTTTGATGGCGCTACACGGCTTGGTTAAGAAACTGCATCTTCAATAGCAGCCATTTCCTCGGCAATTTCAGCGTCAACCTCTTCCTGGGTGGGTGGTACTGCCACAGGCGGCGCAAATACTAGCAGCCCTTGAGGAATGCACTCAATTTCAACGGGCGTAGTGCCAATAATTTCTCCATCAACTACCACTTTTTGCGGCGGGTCAGTGGTTACAGTAAGCCGCTTGGTTCGCAGACAGATAATGTCTTCCCGATTGGTCGCAGTTTTGATTAGCGCGGAGCCAAATAAATTCAACATTGTATCAAGTGCCTGGAGTCGAGTATTTGCCGTGCTAATCGTCACGTCTAAGAGTCCGTCATCTACAAGCACTTGCCCAAAGCCTTGCGCTAACAAGGAGGTCGGGGGCGCAACATTGGCAATGGTGATGGACCCAGACTGACACTCGCTCACTGTGCCATCGACCTCAATTTGGGCGAGAAATTGCTCCTGCTGTCCAACTTGTTGCATCCCCGCCAGGATGTATGCCAGAACGCCTAAGCGATTTTTTAGGTCGCGATTGGCTCGTTCAATGGTTTCTGCCTCAAACCCAATTCCAGCCAATAAAATCATCGGTGAACCGTTACAGCGGGCTGCGTCTACGGTGCGCGTTAGTCCTGCCAAAATCGTATTGCAAGCTCCCTGCACTGTTCTAGGAATTCCCAACGCGACTGAGAAGGCGTTGGCCGTTCCCCTCGGAATCACGCCTAAGGGAATGCCTGTGCCAATTACGCCAGCCGCCGCTGCTGAAATCGTGCCATCTCCTCCGGAGGCCAAAATCATATCGGCTCCAGCGGCGATCGCCTCTTTCGTAACCTGTTCGATGTCGTCTTCTGGCGCGGTAGTATGAACCGTCAGCAGCAGATGTGGCTGAAGCAATTCTCGAATTTGGGATAGTGCCTGCACCGGGTCGCTCTGGCCTGCAACTGGATTGAAGATTAAATAAGCATTTTGGGTTGTAGAGAGTTGAGAGGCGATCGCTTCCGCAGTTGCGAGATTAGTCGCAAACAACACATTATGCACCTCACAAATCCGCAGCAGGGCGCGAATGTCAGGTTCGTGAGGCTGAGCGTACAGCGGGTCGATCAGGAAAATCACCGCAGCCACGTCTCCGGTTGTCACCTCTGCTGCAATTTGAGCATCTCCACCCAGCGGGCCAGAGAGCTTGCACTCAACCGTCAAATCCGTTCCCGACTGAATGCGTTCCCCGGTTGTGCCTGTGGCAATCAGCCTGTAGCGCGACAGAAGGTACACATACTTCTGGGCGAACGCCACCATATCGTCTTTTTTGCGATCGTGGGCAATGAGGGCAATCGTTGGGGGCATAGAGATAGGGTTTTTTTCTCAATTTACAGCAATTCCCATTTGGATAAACCACAAACCTCTGTAAGGGCGGTTCGCGAACCGCCCCTACGCTATGGCTTACCCCTTAACCTCGTTGCCAGGCTCCAGCTTGGCAACGAGGTTAAAGCTTGGAAGCGAGTCT
>JAAUQZ010000269.1 GCA_012033355.1 Leptolyngbyaceae cyanobacterium RM1_406_9
GCGCCTGGGTCTGACGGGGCGGCTGACTAAAGCGATGAATCAATGAAACTTACTCCTCACGTCCAAAATGCGGTCAACACCTTGCAAAAGCATGGCTATTCTTGGGTTTTATGCCTGTTTTATGTCTAAAGTGATCGGGCTGATCTGAGGCTCAATTCAGCTTTGGCTCTCGGTCTGCAAGGTGCGGTAGGGTCTGAGCCTTTGAGCAGACCAGCAGCAAATTGAAAACTGATTATTTGTCAGGTTGTCTGCTGAATTCTCGCTAGCTGTCTGCCAGAAATTCTGGGGGTGAGTCAACTCGTCCGCGCGCAGCCAGCCACGCCAGCTAGCCACATTGAGTAGCCTGTGAGTAGCTCATGGCAGAGAAGTTGGCTCAAATCATGACAGATATATCCCTCATACAAGCTTCTACTGGGGCAGGAGGTTTAATCAGGAATCTCACGCTTCGTTGTGGGAGGGGAAATGATTGCCCATGCAGCGGGCGATCGCTTTCCTTTGGCTATTCCGTCGTTTATCCTACCGTCTTCGCTTTATGCTGGAAACCGTGCTGTTGAGCGTCACACATAATCTTCATCAGTTCAACGAACGCGCAAAGAGGTGCCTTTTCATCCGTAGTCCTAATTTTGGGATGAGTATTATAGTCCAGAATTTGAAGACCTTACAGCCTATTAATCGAGTGTGTTGAGATATTTGTGTAGATGTGGACATTTTGCCCACATCTACACAAATATCAAATCAGTCTCATTCAATCCCTTCATTCACAGGGAAGCGATCGATTAGCTGAATCGCTCGGTTGGCGTTGTCCTTCAACACACTGGGGAGGTGAGGCACATGGGGAATTTGGGCGAGAAAGTCGAGGGTACGACGCAGAATTCGCACGATGTCTCCTTCATCCAGACTGGTATTGGTGCAAAGCTCTGCCCACTCTACGTCCAGGGCCCACTGTTCAACCAGGGCAATCCACTCTAGCTCTAGCCACACCGGGAGGGCAATCTGGTAGCGCCGCTGGAGTTGAAATAACTGACGACGAATGCCCCGCAGTCCGCTCAAGGCTTCTTCTACCTCCTGGGAAAGGTCGTAGCGAATCCAGTTGTCAGGACGCGAAACTTCTGTCACCAGGGCGGCGCAGGCGGTTGCCAGGTGATGGGGGTCGAGGTCGTCCAGTTCGCCGGATGCTAGAGCCAGCCCTAACCACAGTTCGTTGTCTCCGCGAATGGCGGCGGCGACCTGTCCGAGGGCGGTGGGGGTGACTGTTTCGACGCAGCCGAAGTGCTGCAAAATTTCTAGCAGGCTGAGAAATTCTTGCCAGTAGCGCTGCGACTGTTTGCCAAGTTTGTTCTGGCGATCGCTAATTTCAGCTTGAATACGCTCAATTCGGTGCTGGCGCTTTAGCAGTACGGTTGGGTTGCCCCATTCCTGCGCTGGGTGGCTTTGAACTTGCGCCTCAACCATTTGAACTCGCTCTAGCTGCGCCTGAATTTCGGGCGCGATGTCGAGTGGAGAGGGCGGTTGGGGAATCTGAGTGGCGATCGCCGCTGTCTGCTCATTCCCGCTGCGGTTCTGTCCGGGTTTGGGGGGCATTTCGGCGGGTGGATTGAGGTGATCTACGCCTGCTAATCGAGGAAATTCACCGTGTAGCCCAACCACGTCAGCAACAGTGACGACGTACCAGCGATTATCTTTGCCCAGGCAAACGAGGTAGGGGAACTGCCCTGAACCGGACGCTTTGGTGACTAGCACCGCAGGCAGGGGAGACGAAACTGGAACATTCTTTCCTTTGAGGCTGAGTACCGTTCCGGCGATCGCAAAGGCTAGCGCTGTGCCCAGTTCACTGGCCTGCACTTCCTGCGCCTGCTGCTGCAAAATTTTGAGCAAACGACGTTCTTCTTTCAGCCGTTCCTGGAGCTTTTCGTAGTTGGCTAACAGGGTGCTGTCGAAGGCGACAAGCTGGGCCTGATGGTGTTCTAGCTCGGCGGTAAGGTCGGCGATCGCCTGCTGCTGTGGCTTCAGATGCAGGGTTGCCAGATATTGCCCAAAGCTACGCTCGACCAGTTCTTTTGCTTCTTCCAGGGTGTGGGTTTGCAGCAGGTTTAGCACCATGCCGTAGCTGGGGGTAAATTGGCTAATCAGCGGGTCAGCCCCCGATGTCGCCAGGTAAGCTGCCTCGGATGCACCTTCAAACCGAGTTTGTACTGTAACCACATGGCCTAGCTCGTCCATGCCGCGCCGTCCTGCTCGTCCTGCCATTTGCAGAAACTCGGAAGCGTTGAGCAACCGATGGCCGCGATCGGTGCGCTTGGAAAGGCTAGAAATGACGGTGGTGCGGGCGGGCATATTGATTCCGGCGGCGAGCGTTTCGGTGGCAAACACGACCTTGATCAGCCCTTGCTGAAACAGTTCTTCAACTAGCCCTTTCCAGGCCGGCAAAATTCCGGCGTGGTGGGCTGCAATTCCCCGGTATAGCGGCTCAATCTGTCCGCTGCGACCTGCTTCTGGGTTGCGGCGGAGGAAGTCATCGATTTGGGTCTTGAGACGTTGAACTTCTATCTCATTCACCAGCGACATCTGCTGTAGCTCGTTAACGGCAGCGTCGCACCCCTTGCGGCTAAAGATGAAGTAAATTGCAGGCAGCATATCTCGCTGCTGAAGCTGGCTGACCACGTAAGCCAGACTGGGGCTGTCTTGCCGTCCTCGCTGTTTACCTTTGCGCTTGAGACTGGGGTTAATGCTCTTCTGGTTGCGGTTGAGCAGCGGAAATAGCCCTTTGGGGTTACAGAAGTGAAACTGCAAGGGAACGGGGCGAAAGTCTGAATAGATTAGCTCGGTCGGGCCGTGAACGCGATCGATCCAGTCGGTTAGCTGGTCACTGTTGGCAACGGTGGCAGATAGGGCCACAAGCTGAACTTCGGGCGGAGAGTAAATTACCGATTCTTCCCAGACGGTTCCTCGCTGGCGATCGTTCATGTAATGGCATTCGTCTAGCACGACTGCTTCTACGTTGGTCAGGGAAACGCCCACTTCGCCAATCGGCGTACCGTAGAGCATATTACGGAAGATTTCGGTGGTCATCACCACGATGGGGGCATCTCGATTGACGGAGACATCTCCGGTCAGCAGCCCGACTTGCTCAACGCCGAAGCGATCGCGAAAATCTCGCAATTTCTGGTTAGACAATGCTTTTAGCGGCGTGGTGTAGAAGACCCGCTTGCCGCGCTCCAGGGCCCGATGGATAGCATATTCACCGATTAGTGTTTTGCCGGAGCCTGTAGGAGCGCAGACCACTACCGATCGCCCCGCGTTGAGAGCGGCGATCGCCTGCTTTTGAAAGTCGTCCAGGTCAAATGGAAATAGTACTCTTAGGTCAAGTTCAACAGGGTTTTGGAGATTCACTGGCTCAAAGTCCGGCACAGCATGGCAATGAAAATGGCAATGAAATGAGTGGGGCGATCGCAGTTCTGCGTTCTTAACTGATATCAACACTTATAACAATTCATTTCAATCATGGCATTCTCCAGAGCATTCCTTCAAAAGCACCGGTGGAATGCAGGCAATTCTCAGGGTATGCACGTAGCGCTATGGCTGTTGATGGGAGTGGACGTTCGGGCAAGGGTCTTCGATCGCTAATTAAACCTGCAAAATCTCATCATCAGTCGAAAAATCGATTGCACTCTCGCCGCGACCCGCGCTCAAATAGTCGTTTTGAAAGGAGTCTTTTAGCCCAGCTACTAGGTCAAACTGTGGCTGCCAGCCAAGTTCCTGTTTTGCTTTGTGAATGTCTGTAAAGAAGTGCTGAACGCGCATCGGGAAGGCTTTGCGTTTACCAAAGTCAAACTGCTTGGGGTCATAGTGAACAATTTTTAGAGACTCTGGTGATTTTCCTGCTGCTGTGGCACAGGCGCGGGCCAGTCCATCAAAGGTAACAGCGCGATCGCCCGACACGTTATAGATCTGCCCGATCGCCTGGGAATTGCCTAAAACTGACGCCATTGCTGCGGCTAAGTCCTGTACGTGACCCAACTGCGTCAGGTGCATTCCGTTACCGGGAATGGGAACGGGGCGATCGCACACAATTCGATCAAAAAACCAGGCTTCTAAATCGTTATAGTTCTGCGGGCCGTAGATGTAAACCGGACGGATCGACGTGAACGGAATGCCTGCTTCTGCCAGGTAGGTTTCTGTCTCAAACTTTCCTTTGTGGCGGCTTTTGGGATCGACCGAATCGCCTTCTACGTGAGGCATCTGGTCCGATTTGAGATACACACCCGCCGAACTGACGTAGACAAAGTGCTGCACTCGGTCTTTGAAGAGTTCTGCAAGGGGTTGGGTGTCGCTCAGTTCGCGGCCGTTGTTGTCAAATACGGCATCAAACTGCTCAGAGCTAAGCTTGTCTTTGAGTTGGGCAGCGTCGGTGCGATCGCCCTGAATTTGCTGCACTCCTGCGACTGGGACAGGCTTGTTGCCGCGATTAAACAGCACGACCTCGTGCCCCTGCTCTATCAGCATTCGCGTCAGGTAAACGCCAATGAACCGCGTTCCCCCCATGATCAAAGTCCGCATTCCGCATCGCCCCTTTACCTACGCTAAGGATTATATAGCGCTGGTTCGCTAAACTAGCCGCATTTGAGTAATTGCAATCTTGCCCGAAAAGCACACTTCAACGTCAGCACCTGGATCGCGGGCGCGTTTAGGGTACTCGCCTATGTAACGCAGATATTCTCCTTCTAGCTGGTAGGCGGCGGGCAAGGGCTGGGTGCAGAGCGGACAAAGCACCATCTCCGGGTCGGGCGATCCTGGTTCCAGATGGGGCAAGTTAACGTTCCAAAAGGTTCCTGGCTCAACGGGGTGGCGCATCAGCTTGTCTAGCACCTGGGCAGTCCAGCGGGCTGCAAGCTGCCAGTCGATTGCCATGCCGCGTCGAATAAAGTGGGAAACGGCAACTCCGGGCACTCGATGCAAAACGGCTTCTCGCACGGCCGCAACGGTGCCCGACACGTATACATCTGCGCCCAAATTGCCGCCTGCATTGATGCCAGAAAGCACAAACTTGGGGTTGAGATCGAGGTGATGCAGCGCAATTCGAGTACAGTCAGCCGGGGTGCCTGCGATCGCAAATTCTTGATCAGAACGGCGCTGAATATGAATCGGGCGATCGCTTGTCACCTGATGGCTACAGCCTGAGTGGGCCTGCTGGGGCGCGACGATGATGCCCTTCCTGCCAACGGCTTGCCAGAGTGCCCGAATTCCAGGTGCGTCGATGCCATCATCGTTAGTCAGAATGAGAGTCACAGCGTTAATTAACCAACTGTAGAATTTCGTCTGCCATGCCCGACTCCTGGACACAGATTGCGTAAAGTTGAATCGGAGTCAGCCCCGGTGTCTCCTGCTGCGCCTGGTCAACTGACATACCGGGTGCGGTACAAAAATTATCGACGACCTGAACATACTGCTCGGTTGTGCCCAGTAGCCCTTCTAAATCTGCTGGACTGCGAAGATTGTCTCGCAGTTTGCCTACGACTTCATTCGTCAACAGCGCTGTAGAGTCTTCTGCATTCGCGGATAAAAGTTGACTTTGAACGATAACCGACTGAATTGCATTGTAGAAAGTTGCGGTGCCTTCAGGACTGGAGAACACCGTGACCAACATCTCTGGTGTAACCCTGGGATCGGCTTCTACCACCGTTCTAAAGCCGACTAGCCCGCTTGCTGCCAGAATGTTGGAAAGGGTATCCAGGTAGCTTGCGTAGGAAATGTCTGACTGGGTTGAGCCATCTCCACAAATGACTGCACCATCACTGCCTGCTCCTGCCGCTAAATTAACCTTGCCGCGCTCTGCACAAGCGGCAACGGTAGCTTGGATGTCGGTCGAGAACATTTGCAGCAGACGTTGGCTGGCAGGATTTTGCAGCGTGTTGGCATCGACGGGAGGGCTAAGCTGGGCGATCGCAGGCAGCGGATCAGTCCATCCTAGCCAAGCCAGCGAGCTTAACCCTAAACAAACGAAAGCAGAACCTGAATTTTGTACAAACTGCTGAATTGAAACCATGAGTCAGGGAAAAGTGAAGAGGAGTTAACGGTTGCAGAGAACCTGCCGCATTTTTCGCATATTAGCAGGCAGATCAAGCCGCATTGCTTCCTGGATGAACACAGAGGGCACTGGAATCGTCGGAGTCGCTTGCACAGAATAGGTTAGCAACGTACCAGTCTGATGATCCTGAAGCTTCAGGTCGGCCGAAAAATCTGTAAAGCTGCCCCTTTCCATCCGAAACTGAATCTGTTGGCGAGCGCTGGCATGAACCGTCTCAATCACTTTCAGGTAAATCTCGACCTGGGCTGAAAGCATGAAAAAGGTCTTTTTGGCAACCTGATAGAGGCGTTTGCGCCCCTGTAACCCTTCTCCGTTTGATAGCACTTCGCTGCACACCAGATCAGGGAAATATTGCACCCAGCGGGGATAGTCTGTCACCTGCCGCCAGACCTGCATCCGCTCCAGGGGCAAGTACATCCAGGCGGTGACAGAGCCTCCCCAGGCAGAGTGCGATCGCGTCTGCAACAAAATTTCTCCGTCTAAAAGCGCACGTTCTCCATTAGCATCAAAGCTTTGACCTGACTCGGAGTCAGCATAGCCCAACACAGCAAATCCGGTCATTTCAGTTCAGCAACTCCTGGTGAAACAACGTAAAACAGTTCGGTAAAATAGCTCAACTCAAGCTTGATTAGATGGATTCAACTCAATTGGCTCAATCCAATCTAGACTGCCCTTGATTTGCAGAAAACTCGGTCTGATTTCTCTATGAATCTGTCCTCCAGTCGCTAATTCCTAATTTCTCAGGAACTCCATCCACTACCATAGCCATGTCCATCCAGGAAATGACTAAACTAATTTCAACCAATTATAAAGATCTTGATGAATTTGTTAAGTTTTCCTTACGAAATACCCTGCTGGCGCTTTGTTGAAACGGGCTGACCCTTGCCGTGTCACAATGGGGGTTGCAATTTCTGAAGGTGTGAGGAGAAGAGTTTGTGGGTAGAACCCCAAATCTTGCCATTACGATCGTTCTCTACGTTTTCGGCTTTTCGCTGGTTGCAGTGGCGATCATTCTGTTGCTACAGGCTTATGGAGTCGCGATCCCCAGACCCGCAGTCGGGGCAATTGTGCTGTTGGCGATCGGGGTTGGAATTTTGACGGGCATTCAAAGCCGCAGATGGACGTGACCCGCTTTACACACGCTGTATTTGTATCCGCTGTAAATAGCTTTTAGATAGCCTTTAGATAGCTGCGAAATAGCTGCTAAAAGCTGTATGAGGGAAAGGAATGAGCAGAGCAGTCAGACCAGAGACAGCCGTTTTTCTGTCTTTCTTGGGAATTACGCTGGTTGTTTGGGTGCGTAAGGGGGGTCGGGCTTTTGACTTTTTTTGCCAGGTTTGGTGATCTGGCTCCTGATTTTGCTGTCGGTTGGAGCCGGGGT
>JAAUQZ010000270.1 GCA_012033355.1 Leptolyngbyaceae cyanobacterium RM1_406_9
CTGGTATCATTTAAAACTACAGTAATGAACGCGATACCAGGGGAGTCCCATGAGTGATACTCCTTTGTGTAAGTTTTTAGTAGAGGGGGAGTGGGGAGTGAGGGAGTGAGGGAGTGGGGGAGTGGTTTACCTTGTCTATCCCCTCATCCCCTCACCCCATTCCAGAAGAAAAGATGAATGAGGAATGAGGAAGCGGCACTCATCATTCATCCACTGCCGCATGATCGGATTAAGGGGTTCAGATCTGCGACTTCTTTGAGAAGTCGCAGATCTGGGCACTCAGCGTTAATCCAAATCGGGCATTGATAGTACGGGTTCGTCTTCTCGATCGATGCCTCGTTCAAATCCGGCGGCGGCGGCGCGGGCGCGTCCGGCGTGCCAGAGATGTCCCACCAGAAATAGGAAGGCAAAGATAAAGTGGGCGGCGGCTAACCAGCTTCGAGGCGATACAAAATTGAATGCGTTGATTTCGGTTGCCAGCCCGCCGACGGAGTTGATTGACCCTAACGGGGCATGGGTCATGTATTCAGAGGCACGGCGGATTTGCCAGGGCTGAATATCATTTTTTAACTTATCGATATCCAGTCCGTTGGGGCCGCGCAGGGGTTCTAGCCAGGGGGCCCGCATATCCCAAAAGCGCATGGTTTCACCGCCAAAGATGATCTCTCCAGTGGGCGATCGCTGCAAATATTTGCCCAAGCCCGTCGGCCCTTGCGCCGAAGCCACATTTGCCCCTAACTTTTGATCGCGCACCAAAAACACCAGTGATTGTGCCTGTGAAGCCTCTGCGACTGGAGGTCCATAAAACTCACTGGGATAAACGGTGTTGTTAAACCAGATGAACGCAGTCGCAATAAATGCCTGCCCACAAATGTTGCCCAGGCTTTGAGCCAGATAAGCTTCTCCTGACCAAGTGAAGATGCCATGCGTCCACTTAAACGGAGTGGTGACAATGTGCCAGATTCCACCTGCAATCAGGATACAGCCCATCCAAATGTGCCCCCCGACTACGTCTTCCAGGTTGTTGACGCTGACCATCCACCCATCACTATAGGGATTTCTAAACAGGTAGCCAAAAATCACAAGTGGGTTGAGGGTGGGATGAGTAATCAGCCGAACATCGCCACCTCCCGGTGCCCAGGTGTCATATAGCCCTCCCCAAAACATGGCTTTGCCCACAAACAGGAGTGCCGCTACACCCAGCGCCATCAGGTGAAATCCTAAGATACTGGTAATTTTGTCTTTATCTGACCAGTCAAAGTCAAAGAAACCAGAAAGTCTGGCAGGGCCGCGCAGGGAGTGATAAAGTCCGCCCAGACCCAGGACTGCGGAACCGATGAGATGAACAACGGCGATCGCAAAAAATGGAAAAACATCGATCACTTCACCGCCTGTGCCTACCCCAATCCCCAAAGTAGCAATGTGAGGCATGAGAATCAATCCCTGCTCATACATTGGCTTTTCGGGGATAAAGTGAGCCACCTCAAACAGCAGCATTGCCCCAGCCCAGAAAGCAATCAGTCCAGCGTGAGCGACGTGAGCACCTAGAAACCGCCCTGAAAGGTTAATGAATCGAGCATTTCCAGCCCACCAGGCATATCCTGTAGAGGCAGTATCGCGCCCCTCTGTAGCCGGATTAATTTTGATTGTTTGAATGGGTGCGTCTGGAATCGAAATTGGATTAGAAACAGTCGAACGATCAAAGGGCGTTTCCACGGGGCAGCACCTCCTCTGGGAAGACAAAGTGTTCATGGGGCTGATCTTCAGGAGCCATCCAGGCTCGCAGCCCTTCGTTTAGCAAAATGTTTTTGGTGTAAAAGGTTTCGTACTCCGGATCTGCGGCGGCGCGAAGTTCTTGACTGATGAAGTCATAGGAGCGCAGATTAAACGCTAGACCAACTACTCCAATGGATGCCATCCACAACCCTGTCACCGGGACAAATAGCATAAAAAAGTGTAGCCAGCGTTTATTAGAGAAAGCAATTCCAAAAATTTGTGACCAGAAACGGTTAGCCGTCACCATTGAGTAGGTTTCTTCTGACTGGGTTGGGCTAAATCCACTGAAGGTGTTGAATCCCTTTGTGTCTCGGAATAGTGTGTTTTCAACAGTGGCTCCATGAATGGCACAGAGTAGCGCACCTCCCAAAACGCCTGCGACTCCCATCATGTGAAATGGGTTTAGCGTAAAGTTGTGGAAACCCTGGAAGAAGAGTAGAAACCGAAAGATTGCAGCGACTCCAAAACTGGGTGCAAAAAACCAGCTTGATTGCCCTAATGGATAGATTAAGAAGTCCGCAACAAAGATAGAAATGGGAGCAGAGAAGCGATCGCATTGTAAGGACGTATCCCCACCAGTCGCGCAATCTCAAACTGTCGCAGCATAAAGCCCATCAGCCCCAAGGCACCATGCAGCATCGTGAAGGTCCACAGTCCACCAAGCTGACACCAGCGGGTAAAGTCACCTTGCGCTTCGGGACCCCACAGCAGCAGCAGGGAATGTTCCAGGCTATTTGGTGGGGTAGAAACAGCCACCGTGAGAAAGTTGCAGCCCTCTAAATAAGATGAAGCCAGTCCATGAGTGTACCAGGAAGAAACAAAAGTGGTGCCCGTCAGCCATCCCCCAATTGCTAAATAGGCACAGGGAAAGAGTAAAAGACCTGACCAGCCAATGAATACAAATCTGTCGCGTTTTAGCCAGTCATCTACGGTCTTAAACCAGTTGCCGACTGGCTCTGCGCGTCTCAGTGCAATAGTCATCGTAACAGTCCTCTTTGTCGTAACAATTCTCTTCTCAACAGTCTTTTTTGACTGTGACCTGGTATTAACTTAGTATTTGGCACCACCCCCTACAAAATAAGGAGCGCCAGGATAAGCCAGGGTTTGAATAATGTGGTCAAAGTAAGGAGTGACCTCGGCAGCATCTTCCTCACTTAAAAGGGCGATCGCCTCTTCCTTAAGACAGCGCACCGCTTCTACCCAGTTAGCTAAGGGAATGCCCAATGAGTTATACATTTCCTTCATGCCAATGGTGCCAATGTCGGCTAGCGGCTTCTCATTTCCGGCTAGCACACAGTAAGCCACCAGACGCACATACCAGCCCTGATCGCGCTGACAGGATGAGGTTTTCTGAGGTTGCCGCTGTTGCTGGGAGTTACGGGGCAACGCTTCCAAAATCGCCAACTGCCTCGCTCTACAATCCGCTGTTCATTTTCTGCCAATATTGAGGCAATGCGGATGCGCCGCTCTCCTGTTTTACAGAAATTCTGAAACATTCGCATTTCGCCCGGAGTCGGATAGCGCAACTCTTCATCGGCACTTTGAATGACTTGCATGACCAGACTCATGATTCCTCCTTTGAGCAAACCTGGATGCCGCCAAACCAGCTAATGTGAACCCAGCGTTTAGGGCGGACGTAGTGAGAAAACTTTTCCCACAGTTTTTTAGAAGTGAGTGAAGATAGGGAGTGGCGATCGCGTGGGGCGATCGCACCATTGTGATTAGAGTGAGACATAATGCGTTATTGAGGAGCGACTTCAACGGGTTGAACTGCCTCCGGTTGAGGCAAACTGGACTCACTAGATTCCTCTACATCTACTAAGGTTTGTTCTGAGGCCTGCTGAGTCATTTCAGCCCGGAGTTGTTTAACCTCTTCTAGCTTGATTGAGATAGCCGATTGTGGCATCCCATGCTTTAAAGCACGATGAAAGTGAGGCACTACGCCAATCACGCCTGTATAGTCCATGCCTTTGTAGCTGGCATGAAAACCATTGTTGTGATGGTCTTCTGAAGCCACTTTGGGCAATGTCAACTCCCCTCGTAAGCCCCGCAGCGCATAGCCTCTGGGCGTGATATAGCGCTCGTAGGGAACCGTATCTTCTCCAAAGGTTTCCAGATATTCTGGACAGTCCAAAATATCATCCACCAGCGCGTAAAAGCCCTTACGAGCGCAGAGATCATAGTAATGACTCATTTCTCGACGACCGTAAGTTGGGCGACCCAGTAGCCGCCGATGGATATACTCAATGGCTTTGGTGATATACAAAGATTCCCAATACTGGCTGCGAAATGGGCGAGATTTTGCCACCTGACGGATAAACTCCCGAACGGTAGTTTCACCGCTTTTTAGCTTGATTTCTGCCGCTGTCTGCCGCTGACCGTCATACACATCACGCCCAAACACCTGACGGTAAGCCCCACGAATAACTGCCTCAACCGAGCTAGAGGAGAAATTCACATTCGTACTCTGACCTGGCTTGGGAGTCCTGCCATTCAACGTACTGCTATTCGTCACGGTAGAACGATTGAATCTCAACACTCTAGTACCCAGAGAACCAGGCGCTTTACCCAAACCCGATGAGTGACTTACCCCCTTCTCAAGACCCGCACCACAGTTAATTAAAATGCGGCGGCTGTCTTCATCAAAGATGGCGGGTCGAGCCGTGTGAGCCTTGTTTTCAAGTGGAAAGATAGCCCCAAACTGAATCTCCAGCGGATCATTACCCGCTCCATAGGGATGCTGGTCGGGTAAGGGTTTTTGGTAGTCTCCAAACAAAGTGAGAAACTGTGGTACTTTGCGAACCGGAGCGCTGTACTTGAACAGATCAATTTGCGCTCCCCAATTGCGGCATTCCTGAGCTTCTAAACCCAGTCCGCGCAGGTAGGGCACTGTCTCTTCACCAAAGTAATCTGCATATTCCTGAGAATCGACCAGGACATCGATTAGCGCCGCCAGTCCTGCTTTTGAGATGATGGCAAAGTATTCCTGGAATTCTTCAAGAGAACTCACTCCTCGCCCCAAGAAGTGACGAAACGCCAGTTCTATCACGCGACTGATTACAAAAGGCTCATAAAACTCTTTTCGATACAGGCGAGACTTACCTAGATGACGAATGAATTCCTTCATGGAAATCGTTCCACCCTTAACCTGAGATTCCAGGTCAGCCAAACTCACGCCATAGGCATGGGTGACATCTCGCTCAAACACTTGTCGATAGGCAGCCTTGATCGCATCTTGTTTTTCTGTGGCTGAGAGGTTAAGTTTCATCACCAGTTTGGGGCGATGCGCTGCTGCGCTGGAATAGCTAGGCGGCAGTTGCAAACCCTGCTGGTCGTTGGAAACTCCCTGGCGCAACAGCACAGTCGGTTTTGCCACCTGATAGTCCGCAATCATCTGATCAAAGTGTTGTTTGATAATGGCTGCGGCTTCAGCATCTGCTTTAAAGTAGGTCAGCGCTTTCCACTTCATGGTTTGCATGGCAACCACAGTGGCAATGGTGACATCTTCTGGGATAATGCCGCGTAGCCCCTTCACGTTGACCGTGAGAATGCTGGAATCACCTGCAACGATGGCGTAGGTGACATAGCGCAAAAACCAGCTTAGGTCGCGCATGGACTTTTTCATCCGGTCGGGGCCGTAGCGGCGAATGTTGATCGGGCTAAAGCCTTCGGGAACCGGATCTTTGTCGTCTAAGAGCGATCGCCCCAAATCCACCACTTTACTGATCCAATCCTGATAAAAGGATAGAAGGAAGCTTGCTGCTTCAGTGCTTCTTGGGGAGCGGTCGTGATCCTTTGTCGCGGAAAAACATTGTAGCCCGGTAGGTTTTTCCGGTTTGGCGGTTTTTCCAGATACGCCATTGGCGCACCCCAGACAAAGATGCGATTTGCTCCCGCAGATACGATCGCTTCTGCGTTCTGAGTCAGCGTTGCGGCTATTTCCATTAGCTTTGTACCAGAACTGAAATAGCTTGCCAACTCATTCAATTCGCTATGTTTGAGATAACGGTCTTGTTGCTCCGCTTGAGTAATGACCGTCGTGGGAACTGTGTGATATCGTTGCGGGCAGACTACGGGACTGCCGCCATTTGCTGTAGTACTCATTAGGGCATCATTCCCTGAATCAAATAATCAAAATAAGGAGCAACCTCGCTGGCATCCTCTACAGTCATCATTTCCAGGGCTACCTCCTTGAGGCAGCGCAAGGCTTCGACCAGGTTTCGCAGGGGGATTTCTAAAGAGGTATACATCTCTTTTGCCCCATTCACTCCAATCCTTTGTAACGGTTCAACGTCGCCCACAATCACGGAATAAACGATTAACCGAACATACCAACCCTGATCTCGCATACACGAGGCTCGAAAGGTAGGATTACCGCTATTGCTGGGCGTATAGGGGCACCGTTGCCAAAATCGTTGACTTCCTAGCTGGACAATTTGCGACTCATTTTCTGCCAAAATTGAGGCAATTCGTAGCCGCTGTGGACCCGCTTCATAGAAGTCACGAATCGCTTGAAGTTCTCCATAGCTCAAATAGCGAGCTTCTCGATCGGCACTGGCGATCGCTCGTGTAATGATGCTCATGCCTTTATCCTTTGTAATTCTGCTCTGGTATTTGGCTAAATACATAAAGCAGCCTAACTTAGCCCAGCCGCAATGTAGTCAAAGTAGACTCCCATTTCTTTGCCTGCTTCCGCTCCCACCAAGTCAGTGGTGACATCTTTCATCGCCTGCACCGCCCGGATCGTTGCCCCAATCGGCACACCCAGTGAGTTATAGGTTTCTCGCAGTCCGTTGAGAATGCGCTCATCCAGGATAGATGGGTCGCCTGCCAGCATTGCATAAGTGGCATAGCGCAAGAAGTAGTCTAAATCTCGAATGCAGGCAGCATAGCGACGGCAGGTATACATATTGCCACCGGGGGCCGTAATGTCGGTATACATGAGCGACTGAGCGACGGCACGAGTTACCAGAGAGGTGGCATTAGCGCTAATGGCGATCGCCGTTCTAGCCCGCATCTCACCACTATCAAAGTAGCTCTTTAACTTCTGCACCGAAGCATTATCCAGATACCGACCTTGCACATCAGAAGAATTGATCAAAGCTGTGATTGCGTCTTGCATGACTTTATTTCCTTAATGGTGTGATTATCTTTAACTCAAAACTCCACCTGTGATTAAGAGAGCGATCGAATGATGTAGTCAAAATAAGGGGCAACTTCAACCGCATCTTCTGGACTCATCAAAGAAACCGCTTCTTCTTTCAAACAGCGCATTGCTTCAACTAGATTTCTCAGCGGAATCTCCAGAGAGTTATACATCTCTTTAATGCCAATCGTGCCAATTTCCTCTAGCGGTTTCTCACTGCCAGCCAGCACTGAGTAAGCAATCAGACGAACGTACCAACCCTGATCGCGCTGGCAGGAGGCAGTCTTACGCTCGTTGCCGCTATTACTGGGCGTAACCGGACACCGCTCCCAAAATCTAGCGCTGCCGTTTTGCACAATTCGCTGCTCATTTTCTGCCAAAATTGAGGCGATTCGGATACGCTGTTCCCCTGTTCTAACGTAATCTTGAAAGATGCGAATTTCCTTCGGTGCGGGATAGCGAGCTTCACTATCTGCGTTTAAAATTAGCTCCGTTACAATGCTCATGATTCTC
>JAAUQZ010000271.1 GCA_012033355.1 Leptolyngbyaceae cyanobacterium RM1_406_9
GTTTAAGGAGGCCATTACTACCTGTCTCGACCAGTGCCATACGACGTATAAACAAGAGTTGGACTCACTATTGACTTTACGTTTTCAGTCCTTTAAGAAAGTAAAGGCTATTCCCTGACAAGGTATAACTTTTTAGACCTCTCCCAAGCAAAACATCCTGGATACGAACAACAGCACATTGATATCGACTTTCCAACATGGATGATTGCTGCATTAGACCAGGAAGCCAGGCGGCTTGGAGTGACCCGCCAATCTATTATCAAGGTCTGGATTGCAGATCGTCTTGCTAAACCTTAAGCAATACCCAGTTCTACGATAACGGGGGTATGATCGCTAGGCTTTTCGAGCTTTCGGGGAGCAATATCGATGGTGCAGCTTTTTGCCGACTCGTAGAGGGTTTGAGTCGCGTAGTGGTGGTCAATCCGCCATCCGGCATTGCGACGAAAGGCGGCGGTGCGATAGTCCCACCAACTGTACTGTCCGCCTTCTGGGTTAAATTTGCGAAACACGTCCTGAAGTCCCAAATCCAGGACGGCTTTCAGGCTTTCCCGCTCCAGATCGGTCGCCATCACCATTATTTCGCGTCCTTGAGGATTGTGAATATCCAGATCTTCAAGGGCAATGTTAAAATCGCCGCAGACCAACAGGTGACTGGGAGCCTGAAGCATCAACGCTTGGACGTACTCTCGCAAGATTTTCAGCCAGCGCAATTTGTATTCATATTTATCGCTGCCGACGGAGGAACCGTTAGGCACGTAGAGGTTAATCAGGCGCAACTGGTCGTTGACGATGCCGCTGATGACGCGCTTTTGGTCGTCAAAGTCACTTACCATCGTTTCAGGCAAAACGGCTGAGAAGCCCATTTTTACATCAGTGAGCGGAAGGCGGCTGATGAGCGCTACGCCGTTGTAGGATTTTTGGCCGTAGATGTAGAGGTGATAGCCCAGAGATTCTAGGGGCGATCGCGGAAAGTCGTCATCCACCACCTTCGTTTCCTGCACACACAGCACGTCAACCGGATTTTTCTGCAACCAGTTGGTGATGTGTTCCAAACGAGTGCGAATTGAGTTGACGTTCCAAGTTGCGATTCTCATACTAAATTAATGCTCGAAGATACTGGAGTATTGCATCAGGTCTAGCTTGACGAGGGTGGGGAGGCAGGCAAAACATTCCTGGGCTAGCTCCCAGCGCCCTTCTCGCTTTAGCATTTCGGTCAGCCTGGTTTTGACGCTGAGCAAATAGCGCACGTCGTTTGCTGCGTAACGAAGCTGTTCTTCGGACAGGTTGGCGGCATTGCCCCAGTCGGAGCTTTGAGCGCTCTTGTCCAGTTCTATCTTCTCTAATTCCTGTACCAGATCCTTCAGTCCATGACGCGGTGTGTAAGTACGGGCTAGCTTGCTGGCAATTTTGGTGCAAAAAGCAGGTTGAACTTGAATATTCAGGTGATATTGCAAAGTTGCCAGGTCAAACCGGGCAAAGTGAAATACTTTGAGCGCACTTTCTGCCTCTAAAATTTGCTTGAGCTTAGGAGCTTCGGTTTGGCCCAGTTCAATGCGGACAACCCCTACGTTTCCCTTCGGGTCACAAAGCTGAACCAGGCAGAGGCGATCGCGCTGTGGCAATAACCCCATCGTTTCGGTATCGACGGCGATCGCCTCTGCCTGCAAATACTCCGCAAGAATCTCATCGGAGAGATCGCGATCGCACACCTGAAATTCAAATTCCATTAAATCAAATTGTAAGGACTCAACCAATTCTATTATTCAAGGTTTGGGTTTGGTTGTTGATCCTTTGTCATTGACGCAATGTGCGATTGTTTCAAACCTATTGTGGGGTGGGCATCTTGCCCGTCCAAATCTAAGCAGGCAAGATGCCTGCTCCACACAAAATCAAGGTTTTCAACACTTTAGTTGCACATCTCGTTAATAACCAATTACCAATCACTAAAACGGCAACAGCCGCTTCACGAAAAGCTGCGTCAGATAGTACTCACCTTGCTCATTTTTAGCAACGCCAATGCCAGTCATATCAAAATCTCCTTTGATATTGGCATGATGTCCGGGGCTGTCAATCCAGCCTTTGACGGCTTGGGTTACGGGATCGGAAAAACCCTGATTGAAAGCGAGATTTTCGGCAACGGTTCTGTATGGAATCTTTTGGGCGATCGCCTGTCCTCGTTGCTCAAACCCGTCATGGCTGAAGGCGGCTTGTCCTTCTGCCATGGCTTGACTGTGTTGACGGGCAACTTCACTGATTTCAGCGTTAAATTCTAGCGGCGATAGCCCTTGCTCTACGCGGTATTGGTTGATTTGAGCGTGAACTGCCTGCTCTAGCTCTGCGTAAGGGCTGGAAGTTTGTCCTGTTAGAGGAGATGCAGCCTGCTCAGCCTGCTCAGTAGAGCGTAACTGGGGCAACACTTCATAGGTGACTTCCTGGCAAGAGGCGATCGCCACCAAACCAACTGCACCGACCAACAACGCAGTAACTCTTGCAAACGAAGTAGAACGAACCATGTAAGCCATTGTGAATAAGCTGTCTACTCCACAATAGCTAATACCGTTTCCAGATGAAGGCGCATTGCTAGGGGATGCCCCACTCCAACAACGCGCCTTGAAAGGATTGGTGTAACTAATCTCTGCTCCATGGGGAGCTTTGTGAGGAATGGTTTTGAAACCCTTTAAACCCCTCTCAAGTAGGAATACCTGGAGCGTATGCCTCAATCACATTGCCCGTCTCAGAGCAGGTAATCATCAGATAATCGCAAGCAGGGCACTGAGTCCGAGTGAGTTGGCTAGCGGTAAGGTGATGCCGCTCGGCGGGACTGCCGCAGTTAGGGCATCGAATTGCTTGGACTGTAGGTACCTTTTGTATCGTTTGCATCTTAAAATCCTCGCCGCTCAGCTAATTTTTAGAGAAAAGTAAGTCTTGAACAAATCTGGAATCCTAGAAACCGAAGAGTCGGTACTCTGCCGCTTATTGATAGAAAAATGTATCTAAATTAACTAACTTGTAGATAGTTAATAATTAGAAAAAAATTTCAACATTTAATTTTATTATGTCAGCATTTAATAAAAGTTGCAATGTAAATCTAGCCGGGGATCATAAGCCTAAAGCGTGATCCCCGTTACATACAGGGGCTGAAATTCTGTTATGCGCGGCTTTTTAAGACAGGCAAACTAAAACATGGTTTGGCAAACAACGGAAAATCGCTGCTATTTCTGAACTCCGGGTTTGTAGCTTTCTGTACAACTTTATTACTTCTTTAAACATCTTTAACCAAGACTAGTGATTTCTCCTCTTCAGAGAGAAATCACTAGATCTTTCATTTGCTTTTGGTATATTTGCTATCTTTGTTTCTTAAGAATTAATTAATTCTTCCTTTGGTTAGATGGCGCTAAGAGAAAAAATCTAAGGAGTAGCAAACGTTCCCTATAAGGGTATGGCATTCAGCAGATAAACCCTGGAATAGACCAAAGTTCCCGCCCAAATGTCACGCTCTTACGGACTGCTGGGGGTTGCAAGTTAGACTTTTCAAACATTCGTTTAAGCTTTTGCAACCTGATAGACAAAGCTCAGAGTTGCCCAATTGTTGACATCCAGTGCGTAGGTGTCGGTTGCTGAGTCTGTTCTACTGTTATCAAGTAAGCTAGCTTGATTCAAATCTTGTAGAGTTGCCTGAGCAACTTCTAACGGATTTGCCAGGGTGCTGACTCGACGGGCATCTGCTTTGGAGCGCATAGAAATCTCCAGGGCAGAGTAGGTCTGAGTGAGCGGGGCACGGCTGAAGATGAAATAATTTTCGACCACGCCGGGTGGCCCTTGTAGCGTCCAATCTGATGGGGTCGATTGTGGAACGAGCAAGATTTCTCCAGGTGAGAGCAGACTATCGGCAGGAGCGGCTTTGAAGTCGAAGCTGTTGCTTTCGGGCGCAGGGGTAGGGAAAAGGGCGATCGCACTACCGCTACTGTCCAGACCGAGGAGAATAAAATAAACAGGACGATCGCTGTAGTTACACAGCCGATATTGAAGGCGACTCTCGGTTGGCAAGGTGGGCAACCTGCCATCACCCACAAACAGCCCTGCTAATCTACTGGCAGGAGCATTCCAGGGAGCGCGAGGAGTCTCCTGCTGCATCACAATTCTTTCCTGTGGAGCCGTCATTTCCAGCGTTGCCCGCACCCCTAAACGAGACGACTCCGCGTTACTGGTCAGGCGCAGCAACTTTGTCGCCAAAAGGGTATGAAGCTGTGGCGTAATTCGGTTTACCGCAGTTTTGACGGCTTCTTCTTCTTTGGACAGCGTATTGAGTAGCGCAGATCGTCCCAGATGAAATAAGCCGTAGCTGCTTTTAGGAGAGGGTAAATCGCCATTGATAGGCTGGCTTGGCTCTCCTCCTGCCGCTGAAGCCGAAGTTAGGGACGCTGCCAGGGTTGGGGTTCCCAGTTGCGTTTTGCCAAAAACATAATCCGCAGATTGTTCTCCAGCGGCGATCGCCGTTACCCTGGGAATCGTCGCAAAGGCGCTAGTCGCATCCACCCGTTCGATTCTCTCCAGGCTAGAATCTAGCGCCACAGTCAAGCCAACATTGCGGGGCAAAACTCGTACCGATTCCTGCACCAACTGCCCCACTTGCAGAGGAACTGCACTGGAGGCAGCATAAATTTTAGCTCTAACCGATAGACCTTCACGGGTACGCATCTGGAGCAACCGCTTGTTTGCTGGCAGCGTGGTGGTTTCAGCATTGGGCAACACTGCCTCAAGTAGCTGCACGTCCTCATCCGCTGGAGCCGCTGGCTGAGTGAGAGAAAAAAGTGAGTTTTGACCATAGTTTTCTACTACCGCAGCCGGAAGCCCAGCTAGCCACAGCCGAACTGTCTTAGCGTCTTCTTCTACTGCTGTAATTACGCCATCAGCCGCAGTTGCAGCATCCAGCTTGAGATAGTACGGCGACAAAGCAGGACTCTGGCTCTTTTGCCCAAGAATCTGGGGCTGTTGCTCTTTGCCAACCAGTTGCTTAACTGCTCCAGTCGCAAGGCTCAAATTCATCTGAAGTGTACTGGCAGGCATCGCACTCCAGAGATGCTGCGTTAGCGCGTAGGTAAATAGCCCAGCGCTAAACCCGTTCCACTGTCCTTCTGCTGCTACCTGGTCTGGCCCGGCTGCTATCAGCACAATGCCAGGAAGCTGACCTGTGCGCCACTGGGCTTGACTTTGTTCTTGGGAAATCTTCACCCGATCGCGCAACTGCTCCTGAAATTCCAGTTCTGAGGCAGCGAGCCAACCCGTTGGTGTCGTCGGACGGGAGCGAATCCGCAGATTGCCCTGAATTGCCCGATTGGGGTCTGCATAGCTAGTATCCAGTACGGCAGTGACTTGCTCTGTCGAAAGCGATCGCAACAGCAGCCCCAGCGTCTCTTCGGGCAAGTCGTTAATGAATGGATTCTCCTCAGTCGGTAAAACGCCATCCACTGGCACGAGGCTTTGAATCAGTTCGCCATTCTCTCCCAGCTTGACCTGGCTGCCAAACCCGCTGAAGTGAAAAAGCACCACATCACCCGGACGGGCCTGCTCCGTCAAATGGGCTAGAAAGGCCGCTTCGATCGCTTCACGGGTAGCTTGCTGATCGGTTAGCGTCAGAACGTTGCTGGGCTGAAAGCCGAAGCGGTGAATCAGCAATTCTCGCTGAAGCTGAACATCGGTGATGCAGCCATTTAACGCCGTGCCATGAGTAGAGCGATCGGAAACCTGCTCTGGATATTGGTTGATGCCAACGAGTAGCGCCAACTTTCGGCTAGTTGGCTGAGCCAACGCCTGCTGATAGCGGTTCAACCCCAGAGACAATCCAGCCTCACTGCTCCCCAGGGTCAGCAGTGTTAAACCAGCTTGCTGTAAGAAAGCTCGTCGCTTTAGTCCCACTGAATCCCCTACGCTGCTAAACTTCTGCGTTACTACCCGACAAGTGACTAAACTTCTGCTGCAACTTTCATGGCCTGGGCCAACTCTGCGGCCACTTCAGGGCGAGAAAACTCAGGCGGCGGCAACTCGCCCTGACGCAACAGTTGACGTACTTTTGTTCCAGACAGGTGAATCCGCTCTTCAGCAGTGCTGGGGCTAGTTTTGGTCGTCGCCATCGACTGAGTGCGGGTGCAGTAAAAGGCGTGTTCAAACTTCATCGGCGCGATCCCCAAGGCAGCCGGATCAAATTCGTCGAAGATGTATTGAGCATCATAGGTGCCATAGTAATCACCCACTCCAGCGTGGTCACGACCCACGATAAAGTGCGTACAGCCGTAGTTTTTCCGCACTAGAGCATGAAAAATTGCTTCCCTCGGCCCAGCGTACCGCATGGCGGCTGGGTTAATGGCTAGGATGACGCGATCTTGGGGAAAATAATGTTTCAACATGATTTCATAGCAGCGCATCCGCACGTCTGCCGGAATGTCGTCGCTTTTGGTAGCCCCAACGAGGGGGTGCAGAAACAGCCCATCAACAGTTTCTAAGGCACACTTTTGAATGTACTCGTGAGCGCGGTGGATCGGATTGCGCGTTTGAAAACCCACAACGGTTTTCCAGCCTTTTTGACGGAAGTGCGATCGCGCCTCAACCGGGTCGATTTGATAGGCAGGAAAGTCAGGATGGGGATCACGCTGCAACAGCCAGACCGCACCCGCCAGATTGATCGGGCCCTGCTCATAGACTACTTTTACGCCAGGATGCGCTTCGTCATCCGTTCTGTAGACATTGACTGCTTCTTTGACCTTATCGTAGGGATATTTCTGCTCTAGCTCCAGGACTCCAATAAACTCACCATTGGGAGCATCCAGGCGAATCCGGCTACCTTCCTGAAGCGGTGCTGCGATCGCCTCTGCCACCGACAGCGTAATCGGAATTGACCAGGGCAACCCATTAGACAGGTGCATCGTCGTCACAACGGCTTCATAGTCTGCTGAGTTCATGAATCCGGTGAGGGGGCTAAACCCACCAATCGCAATCATTACCAGGTCAGAGGTAGTGCGTTCGTCTAGCTGCACTCTGGGCAGAGCAGTTGCCTGCGCTAGAAATTCCTGGTGCTGCTCTGGAGTCGCCACCCGGTTAATCAGATGCCCGCCATGCGGGGCGATATTGTCTGCGTGCTGAGTCATTGAAGTTGCAGTAAGTCGAAGTTAAGAGGTTAGCAGTATTGGATCAGGCTGAGCAGTCAGCATTGCTCCAAGTTCAGTTCAAAACCAACCCCTATCGTACTGTGCTGAGGGGTTCGATCAACCCACCGCCAAGCAACAGATTGCCGCGATACCAGACCGCCGCCTGCCCAGGCGTGATGCTGAACTGAGGCTCGTCAAAAATCACCTTGACGCGGAACCCCGCACCATCCTGCGAGGA
>JAAUQZ010000272.1 GCA_012033355.1 Leptolyngbyaceae cyanobacterium RM1_406_9
ATGCCGCTAGTTTAGGCATTCCCTGGTCGGATCAGCCTGCTGCTCTAGAAGCCTGTGATCTGCTGATCGACGGACTGTTTGGGTTTGGGTTAACCCGACCGCTAGAAGGGGCGATCGCCGATGCCATTAATCAGGTTAACCAGTGGAAGCAACCTGTTCTTAGCATTGACCTGCCCTCTGGCATTCACACCGATACCGGAGCGGCTTTGGGCACCGCAATCTGCGCCGATCGCACCTTCTGCTTAGGCTTATGGAAACTCGCTTTTCTGCAAGATCAGTCTCTAGAATATGTGGGAACGGCTGAGCTAGTCGATTTTGGCTTGCCGCTAGCAGACATTCGGGCAGTGCTGGGCAACCCTGAGCAATATCGAATTACCCCAAAAGCGGCGATCGCTCCCCTCTCGATTGCGCGATCGCCCACCACCCACAAATATAAACAGGGGCACTTGTTACTCATCTGCGGTTCTCGTCAGTATATGGGCGCTGCCGTTTTGACCTCGTTAGCAGCAAGAGCCAGCGGCGTAGGAATGCTCTCCATTGCCGTTCCTGAATCGCTCAAGCCTACTTTGATTAGCCAATTGCCCGATGCCCTGACGCTAGGCTGCCTCGAAGAGGAGTCAGGGGCGATCGCCCAACTGCCTGATGGCACAGACCTGAGCAAATATAGCGCGATCGCCTGTGGCCCTGGACTCACTCAAAACGCAGGTTTTGTCGTAGAGCAAGTTCTGGCTAGCGATCGCCCACTCATTTTGGACGCAGATGGGTTAAACATTCTGGCAAACCGCTCCTGGATGCCAAAACTAACTCAACGTCAGGCACCTACTATTCTCACGCCCCACCCCGGTGAATTTAAGCGACTTTTTCCTAAATTAGGTGAACAATTGGGCGATCGGATTGTTGCCGTACGCTCAGCCGCTCAGCAAAGTGGCGCAACTGTGCTGCTCAAAGGGGCAAGAGTGGCGATCGCTAATTCTCAAGGCACGGTTTGGGTCAACCCCGAAAGCACTCCTGCCCTTGCACGCGGTGGCAGTGGTGATGTCTTAACGGGCTTACTGGGTGGACTGTTGGCACAGGCGATCGCTCATTCCATTCCAGCAGAAGCGATCGTCCAAGCGGCAACCTGGTGGCACGCCCAAGCAGGCATTCGAGCCGCTCACGAACGAACTGAACTAGGCGTTGATGCTCACACCCTGACGCAATTTTTGATCCCAACGTTGCGGTCTTGGGTATAAGACCTTGACAGCTTCAAAAATTAGGAGACAAAAATTAAGCCAGAATACGATAAAGCGATAAGCTAATGAGTATTTAATTTTCACTTATTACATGGAACAAAGCTTTCAACTTACCTTCGCAAGCGGTCGAACAGCACAAGCAATTCACCTTCAGCAAGACGCTGATTTACCGAATGCGCTCAGCCAGCTTGGATTGAAAGGTCCAAGCCCAGTTCTAGTGGTCGTTGGCGGTGCGAGTAAGTTGAGCGATGCAGACCGAAGGCGAGTTCAAGCCCTATTTGTCAAAGTATTGGCTCCTCTAGCAGAGGATCTGAAGGGCTTTGTAGTGGATGGGGGCACGGACGCAGGCATCATGAGACTGATGGGGGAAGCCCGTAGCGAAATCAATGCCGCTTTTCCCCTGATTGGGGTTGCCCCAGTCGGGCTGGCAACGCTGCCTAATCTTCCTCCCACGTCCGCTGATGCCTCCCTCCTAGAGCCAAATCATACACACTTTATCCTGGTTCCAGGTTCTAGCTGGGGAGATGAGTCTCCCTGGATTGCCAAAGTCGCCTCCACTCTGGCTGATTCTCACCCTTCAATCGTCGTGCTGATCAACGGAGGCGAAGTGACCTGGAAGGATGCGTCCCAAAACATTCAGGAGGGAAGGCCTATCGTTGTGATTGCTGGCAGCGGACGTACAGCCGATATTCTGGCCTCTGTTTTAAGGGGGAAAGCAACCGACCAACGAGCCGAAGACCTGATATCATCTGGGCTAGTACAAGCTATCGATTTGACGACAGACTTCAAAACCTTATCCCGAAAAATTAAACAAGCCTTTTTTGCTGGAGAGTGAATTGTGGCAAAAAAAGACCCTTATCGAGAGTTTTTAGAAAAAGATTTTGGTGAATTATTTGAAAATTTGGAGCTAAAGGATCGCCAAAAGCACTACTTGCGATCGCGCTGGCTAGACCAGGTTCTATGGATGGAAGGACGAGCCGGACGAGCGCGTGACCTCTATTATAGATTGCGTTTGACTACTATCATCGGCGGTGTAATCATCCCAGCGCTGGTCAGTCTGAGCAGTGTCAGTGCAGGCATTCTCAACCCTGGCAACCCAGAGAATAACGAAACTACTTCATCGCTCTACATCAGGGATGCAATTAGCTGGTCTGCTTTTGTACTCAGCCAGGTAGTCGCCATTAGTGCTGCAACTGAACAATTTTTTAACTATGGCGATCGCTGGCGAAACTATCGTCGCAGCGTAGAATCGCTCAAAACTCAAGGCTGGCAATTTTTTCAATTGAGTGGTCCCTACCTGCCGTTCAAAACCCATGAGGAAGCTTTTAACACCTTTGCTAGCCAAGTTGAGCAAATCATTCAGCAAGACGTAGAGATCTACGCCACACAAATTACTCAACCTAAGGGGCGAGATGATGATGACGACTCAGCTTCACCATCAGACCCAGTTTGAGAACCCGTTTGGGAAACCCGTTTGGGAGACGAGAAGGAATGCTTTGCCTCATGGCTTCTTTGCAGCCTGCTTTATAGGCTCCAGCAAGCTCATCGGCAAATTCAGCAGATTCAGCGTGCTACTGTGCTTGTCTTTCATACCAGGGAGCGGACCGTGATAATCGCTTCCACCCGTCATTAGTAAACCAAACTGAGCGCAAAATTTCTCTAGATTTTGGGTCTGAGTCGGAGTGTGGCTAGGATGATAAACTTCAACTCCCACTAACCCCGCAGCAAGAAGTTCTTGCAGCACCTCCTCCACCTCACCGCCTCGAAACAGATAGGGATGCGCCCACACAGGCACTGCTCCTGCTGAACGCAGTAACTCAATCCCTTCTACAATTGAAAACTTTTCGTAGTGAACATAGGCTGGCTGGTCGTCTCCTAAAAAGCGATCGAATGCTTCTCGTGCAGAGTGTACGTAACCTGCTTTGACTAATGCTGTTGCCAGATGGGGACGACCGGGAGCCATGCCTTCTCCCAGGTCGGGTAGCTCAATGGGGTAGCCCATCTCTGCCAGGTTTGCCACCATCTGTTGAGCGCGTCGTTTGCGTCCTTCCAGGCGCAGAGTAAGCGGCTCGCTCAATTTGGCGGCATCTGGATAAAAACCTAGAATATGGAGCGATCGCCCATTATGAACCGTACTTAACTCGACACCGGGAACAATCTCTAAACGCTGCCCCGCTGCCGCAAAAGCCTCATTCCAACCTGAGAGCGTGTCGTGATCGGTAATAGCAAGTGCTTTGACTCCAGTGGCGATCGCCGCTTCAACCAGTTCACCTGGAGTTAACGTGCCATCAGAATACGTCGTGTGACAGTGAAGTTCCAACATATCCTGATTATAGTTTCAACCATCCGTAGTTTTGCTGATCCTCCTCAGGAGCGCCGTCTAAACACCCGTAAATTAACGATGGTTTGCTAAGGGTTCCGCTAAGAGAATAAGCCTAAGTCTGACGTGAGGTCTTATCCAGATGGTGGCTACTGAATCTTCTCTTCGCTCTGACAACGTGGAATTGCTGATGTCCTATCAGCAAAATCCCAGCGTTGCCCTTCGTAACAAACTTGTGCGCCTAAACGCAGGTCTAGTCCGCAAAATTGCTCATCGTATCAGCCGCCAGTGCTGCGAACCTTACGAAGATCTAGAACAAATCGGCTACTTAGGTTTAATTCGTGCAATTGAACGGTTTAACCCAAGCCAGGGTTATGCCTTTAGCTCCTTTGCTGTTCCTTACATTCGGGGCGAAATGCTGCACTTTTTGCGCGATCGCAGCGGTTCCATTAGAATTCCTCGACGCTGGCAAGATTTGCAGAAAGAAGGACAGCGGATTCGCGCCCAGCTTGCCCAATCCCTGGGACATCAACCCTCCGACATGGAAGTTGCTAAGCAGCTAGGAATTCCTCTAAACGAATGGCGTGAAGTGAAGCTAGCCACCCAAAACCGCTCACCGCTCAGCCTCGATGCAACCATATCTCAACAGACAGATTCTTCAACAACTTTGGGCGATTCTCTGACAGACCCTCACTATCAGAATCTCCAGATTTTAGAAGAAGATCGCCAACAGCTTCAGCTTGCCCTGAGTCAACTCGAAGACAAAACCAGAGCCGCAATTGAGTTTGTCTTCTTCGGCGGGCTTTCACGAAAGGAGGTTGCTAAGAGAATCGGAATTAGCCCTATGACCGTGACTCGCCGTATCCAGCGTGGTTTAGAGCAAATGACGACACTCATTCAAGCTCAAACGCTAGGCACTGACCCCTAGTCAATCCCTACAACAATCCTAAAGCTGAGAGCGCTGCATTTTTGGATGCAGCGCTCTCAGCTTTTTTAAATTCCTAACCGCCGAACTCTGCTCCCTAAAAAACCCTCACCTAAGCGCTTTGCAGCTCAAGCGTAGGATAGTCGGTATATCCCTGTTCAGTGCCACCATAAAAGGTAGAGCGATCGGGCGTATTCAGCGAAGCATTTGCAGCAAATCGCTCTGGCAAATCTGGGTTGGCAATGTAAAGTCTGCCGTAGGCAATCAGGTCGGCTGACCCTTCTGCCAGTAGCGCATTGCCAGACTCACGGTCATGCCCTCCGGCTGAGATAATTATGCCGTTGAAGATTGAGCGGAAATGGCTAGAGGGTAAATCTGGGCGGTTAGGTTCCTCTGCACCCATACCTGGAACTCTTGGCTCGACAAGGTGCAGGTAGGCAAGCCCAAAGCGATTTAACGCTCCAACCACATAGTCAAATAACGTTTTCGGATCAGAATCCTGCATATCGTTGAAGGTACCGCTGGGAGAAAGCCGAACCCCGACGCGATCGCCCCCCCATACGCCTGTTACAGCCTCAGTTACCTCCAACAAAAAGCGACTGCGATTCTCAACTGAACCGCCATACTCATCGGTGCGTTGATTTGTCCCGTCTTGCAGGAATTGATCGAGCAAATAGCCATTCGCACCGTGAATTTCTACACCGTCAAACCCAGCTTCGAGCGCATTTTGGGCAGCCCGACGATAATCTTCGACAATGCCAGGAATTTCCGAAATTTCTAGGGCACGTGGGGTGACAAACGGCTTCTGTCCTTCATAGGTTGAAGCTTCGCCCGCAGGGGCGATCGCCGAAGGTGCAACCGGAAGCGCTCCATCGGGCTGTAGCGACGGGTGAGAAATCCGTCCGACGTGCCAAAGCTGTAGAAAAACTTTGCCGCCCTGTTCATGTACTGCGTTCGTCACCAGCTTCCACCCTTCAATTTGTTCTTGAGAGTGAATACCTGGAGTCGCTGGATAGCCCACGCCCTGAGGAGAAATTTGTGTTGCTTCACTGATGATTAGCCCTGCCGATGCCCGCTGTGCATAGTAAGTTGCATTCAAAGATTGAGGTACATTGCCTGCACCCGCCCGATTACGAGTCAGCGGAGCCATCACAATCCGGTTGGGCAATTCATACGCACCAACTTTAACTGGCGAAAGCAGATGAACATTAGAACTCACAAATTTATCTCCTTCAAAACAATTGCAATTGAATCAAAACTTACGCCTACACAAACGCTTCACCCTGAGAGGGTGTCTGAAGAGTAGCAAATGTCCCCTGTAGGGGCATAGCATCCGGCAGGTAGACTCTGGAATAGACTGAAAGTTTTTGCCCGAATGCCACGCCCCTACAAACTCGTGGGTGACAGATTAGACTTTTCAAACATCCTCTTACACAACGGATGTAGGTTTTTCTAAAGATTGCCTTAATTCACTCAAGCTGCCTGCTCCGAGGAAGTTGCTTCTAGTAAAGCTTCTAGCTTGGCCGCAAAGACTCGCTTGGGCGCTACACCCACGACCTGATCCACGACTTGCCCTGACTGAAACAGCAATAGCGTGGGCACGGCACTGATGCTGTAGTAACTAGCAATGGAGCCGTAGTCGTCAATGTTCAGCTTGGCAATCTTAGCTCGACCTGCGAAATCAGCAGCTAACTCTTCGACGATGGGGTTAACCATCCGGCAGGGGCCGCACCAAGCAGCCCAGAAATCAACCAGCACGGGTTGCGAACTTTCGAGAACCTCTGCCTGGAAATTATCCTCAGTCAAGGTGACGTAGCCGAATGAACTAGAAACCTCTGAGGAAGTTTTTAACTGAGATGTACTTGACATAGTGGTAATCTCCTTTAGCCCATGTGGCGAGCGTTTTCAGACTTTTGTGTGAGTGTGGGCAGAATGCTCACACTCACACAAAAATCAAATCAGTGCTGTGTAGCGGACTCGTTAACTAGTTAAGTGGTTAAACAATCGCTTAACTACGATAATATACAGAGGATAACACAATGGTCAAGTGGTTGTTTGAGTACTTCAATATACCCACTCAAGTTTTATTTGAAGAACAAGTTTATTTTGCTGCCTGTATCTGAAATGGATAATCAATCGTTGCCTGTATCACCGTTGCCTGAGAAAACTGAAAATGACTGTCGCGCCAAAATTTTTGCGGCTCTGTCTGACCCAACTCGCCTGCGTATCGTAGAGCTACTGGTCAGTCAGAATGAGTTAAGCGGCTCTGAAATTGCCCAGCAGCTTAACATCAGTTTGGCGTTGTTCTGCCATCACTCGAAGACACTGGCGGAAGCTGGACTAATCACTACCCGTCGAGACGGACAAACTAAGTACAATGCTTTGAACCGGAATGTTTTAGCCGCGTGCCTCAAAAGCTTTAAAGGATTAATTGATTGACCAGTTCGTTACTCTGTCTAGGACAATGATGTTGGATTCAACACAAGCAAAAATCAGGTTTGCTTAAGCTCCTCATAATTTAGAGATTGGCAAACTCTACGACGCTGAAGCACTCATGTGTCCTGCCTTAAACGTTAGTAGGTGAGGTGAAAGAGCCAATAAGATGAGTTTAAAGTTTCTGGAGGTTGTTTAAAGACTACTTAGGGATCTGCGTTTATTTAAGATCCCAATTTTTGAGGCGCGGCGTCAGCCGCGCCTCAAAAAAATTGGGACTTTATTTTTATGCAAGTTCCCTTATATTGGTTTGAGCGTTACCTGCTTTAGGATTGATGTATTTTATAAGTTTTGCTTTAAAAGGATAGGGCGAAGTC
>JAAUQZ010000009.1 GCA_012033355.1 Leptolyngbyaceae cyanobacterium RM1_406_9
CCATGAAATCTACAGTTCACCTTTCCACTGCAAGAAATATCTAACCTGAATGGTGATTTGACGCAAAAAAGCAGTAGAGAGAAGTCTAAGTTTCTAACAGGTTTAGGACAAGTTTTACTGTCTATTCTGGAAATATTATCTGGCAACAAAGAGCCAAAGATTAGCCAACGACGCGATCGCAGAGGTGAAAGCTTTTGGCGAGTTTATGACCCCATCACTGGTGAATCTGCTCGTTTCAATTCTGAGTTAGAAGTCCGGTTTTGGTTAGAGCAACGCTACTATCGCTAATCCCTTTAACGCGCACATTTGAAAACATTTTGTAAAAGCCCCTGCTCAGCGGGGGCTTTTACAAAAAAACGTTTTAATCAAGGTGCGTAGAGCCATACAACATGACCGCATCCCAAACAGGTACATTAAATAGAAATCTCACCCTGACTTGCGATCGTGAGCAAAATTCTTTTAATTGTGCATCAGGAAACGTCTGATCCTGGATTGATTGGGCAAATACTGCGGACGAGAGGATATGAATTAGACACTCGCTGTTTGGCTATGGGCAATCGGCTCCCTGCTGACCCGAACGAACATGAAGGCACCGTCGTTTTTGGTGGCCCGATGAGCGCAAACGACAATAACATTTTGCCTTTCCTTCAGGCTGAGATGGACTGGATTTCTGTTATTCTCAACTCCGGCAAACCTTTTTTAGGAATTTGCTTGGGGGCACAGCTTCTGGCGCGGGTGCTGGGTGCCACAGTCGCGCCGCACCCCGACGGCATTGCAGAAATCGGCTATTTCCCCATACAACCGACTGCTGTGGGAAAAACCTTTGACCTGCCAAGACAGGTTTACCACTGGCACCGAGAAGGGTTTGAGCTACCCAAAGGAGCAACCTTACTCGCTCAAGGCGAGACATTTATCAATCAGGCTTTCTGCTATGGGCGTGCCTGCGGGCTACAGTTTCACCCTGAAATGACAGAGGCAATGATTGATAAGTGGACAACACTGGGAGCGGAACAGCTAACGCTGACAGGTGCCCAGCCTCGGCAACAACAGCTTGAGAAATATCCTGTTTATAGTCCTGCGATCGCCATTTGGTTAGAAAAATTTCTCACCCGCTGGCTCGATGACTCAACTTTTGGGAAATGAAAGAATAGAAGCATCCGGTTAAGAATTGGGAGGCATGGGAAGTAAACGGGTTGGGAACGGTTGCCCAAAGCTGCCAAATATTCTTTCCTGGCTTATAAGGCTAATGTAAAACTCGCCTAAGTTAGCTTGAACAGAGTCAGTTAAAGGCGGTAACCTAATGGGGTAACTAGGCTTTGTAAGCTTTTTGCTTGCAGCACACTGGTTTTTGCTCCGGGTTTTTCTTGTAAAATCTAAATCCGGACGAGGGGCGCATCAATTGAAACTTACATGAAGGTTGCTAGTGAGAGCGATGAGTCATCAAACGCGCGAAAATTCTCTAGAGCGGCGGCGCTTGCTAAAACTTGCAAGGGAATATCGGCAGAAGGGATATGATGTCATTCTCCATCCTTCTCCAGAAGATTTACCCTCGTCTTTAGCAAAGTGTCCTTTTGATTTGATTGCAGCTAAGTCCGAGAAGGTTGTGGCGGCTGAGGTGCGGACTCGCGAAAACCTGACGCTGAACGGTTCCTGTGATTTGCGTCGAATGATCGACTTGATAGAGCAGTTGCCAGGGTGGGAGTTTGAGCTGGTTGTGACCAACCCCCGTAAAAAGTTAAGTGCAGGCTAAAAGGGCATAGGCTGGGTTTCGTGCCTCAAGTCAACCCAAAATCTTTGCACGTGCTGGTGGGCGTCAGGTTTCACATTGCTTTACCCGTCCCATAGGTCTACGAGAGGCTGATGACGTATGGATAGCGATCGCTAAAGATACTGATATTCAGAAGGTTTTAGCTCTCTCGACTCCTGACGGATGTAACCCCGCATTGCAGCCTGCTGCAATCGGACGAAAGCGTTCAAATCTTCCCAGCCATAGCTAGTCTTTTGTAGAAGATGTCTCAACTGATTTTCTGCTGCCAGACTCAAGTAGCCCGTCTCTAAAGCACAGCAGACAATTTCACGGATGGAAGACATAACCAACACCCCTAGTAGACGAATGAAACTGCCGTTAAACCTTTTGAGTCAGTCTTAAAATATCGGAGAGTGTCAAAATTCTATAAATACTTGACCACACAATACTACCCCAGTCAGAAAATGAAAATCCCTCTACCAGGTGAGGATGTTTTGCTCAAGTTTGCTGATCGAAATCTTGCACAAAGATAAAAAGGTATAAATAAAACCCAGCATGAGCGCTGGGTGTTGTGCTGAGTGCTGTCAGTGTAGGTTCATCTTCACAGCATATTTGAGTTAATTCATCTCTCAATGGGTAGGCGATCGCCACTGCATTTCTCACACCGATGAGGGGGCGATCGCCTGTTCTGCTAGGGTGGCGATCGCTTGCAGGAGTTCCGTTGCCTCAACAGGTTTAGAAACGTGCATTTGAAAGCCTGCCAGCAGCACTTGCTTGCGGTCTTCCTCACGAGAATACGCCGTCAGCGCCACCGCTGGAATAGAGCCACCCTCCGTTGGTGACAATCGCCGAACCTGACGAATCAAGCTATAGCCGTCCTCTCCGGGCATCCCAATATCGCTGACCAAGATTTTGGGCTGCCAGGATTTTAATAGCTTTAGAGCTTCCTGCACTGAAGCAGCCGTTGACACCTCGATTCCTGACTCCGACAGCATCACTGAGAGAACTTCTCGCGTATCTGCCTCATCGTCAACCACCAATACAGTGATGCCCTTGAGGAAGGGAGAAGGGAGGAGGGAGGAGGGAGGAAGGGATGCGTCTGATGGTTTTGCTGCTGGATTGGCAGTTGAGTTAGGCAACTCATCCTGCTGCCCTTCGGCGCTCGGAAGGAGAGGGATCTGCACTGTAAAGGAAGCGCCTTGCCCTTCCCCCTCGCTCTCTGCTTGTACGATGCCGTTGTGTAGCTCAACCAGGTGACGGACAATCGCCAGCCCCAACCCTAAACCATTGTGTGGACGGGTTGTAGTCCCATCTGCCTGACGAAAACGCTCAAACACATGGGGCAGAAAATCAGGCTTGATGCCAATTCCAGAGTCCGTTACCCGCAGTTGGGTTTGCGCTTCGTGCCGGATCAGCTCCACCCCAATTCGTCCTTGCTCTGGCGTAAACTTGATGGCGTTGGTTAATAGGTTCCAGACCACCTGCTGAAGCCGATTGGGATCGCCACAAACCGAAATGGCCGAATCCGCCAGGTTCGTCTCCAGGTGAATAGTCTTAGCCTCGGCTAACGGACGCACCGAGTCGATCGCCTGCTCCACCACCGAGACAAAATTAATCGGACACAGGTTAAGCCGCAGTTTGCCACGCACGATCAGCGAGACATCGAGAATGTCTTCGATTAGCTGTGCCTGAGAGCGGGCATTGCGCTCAATGGTTTCCAGGGCACGGGCGGTGGTTTCTTCGTCAAACTTTTTGGTTCGCAGCAGCCGCGCCCAGCCCATCATCGAGTTTAGCGGCGTTCGCAGTTCGTGCGATAGCACTGCCAAAAACTCATCCTTCATGCGGTTGGCGGCTTCGGCCTGCTGACGGGCAGCCTGCTCGTGAATGATCTGGACGTGGGCAGCTTCGGCGTGTTTGCGTCCGGTGATGTCTTCAACGGTGCCGACGTGCCCCATCAACTCACCTGTGCTGGAAAACATGGGAGACGAGCGTACATGGGTCCAGCGAATTTCACCTGAGCGGGTTTGAAAGCGAAATTCATCAGAATATTCTCGGACTTCGCGGGTATGGGTAAACCAGTCGTTGATGACTTGCTGCCGATCTTCAGGGTGAATCGACTGGAGCCAGCCGTCGCCTAGCCCATCGCTCGGCGTAAAGTCACAGATTGCCTGAAGGCGGGGGTTGGTATAAGTGCAGGAACCATTTATATCCGTCAAAAAAATGCCAACTGGGGAGCAAGCGCTGAGCAGCCGAAACCGCTCTTCACTTTCGCGTAGTTCTGCATTGATGGCGGCAAGCTGTCTGGACTGTCGTTTTACTTCTTCGGTTTTCTTAAAGAGTTCAATGAATACGCTGACCTTTGATGTGAGAATGTCGGCTTCGATGGGTTTGAGCAGATAGTCTACTGCACCAAGTGAGTAGCCGCGAAAAACTAGATTTTCGCTAGTGTTGAAGGCGGTGAGAAAAATGATCGGCGTATGACGCGATCGCTCTCGCGTCCGAATCAACGTCGCTGTCTCAAACCCATCCATTCCTGGCATCTGCACGTCTAGCAAAATTACGGCAAAATCCTGATGCAGCAGGCATCTCAAAGCTTCTTCGCCAGAATGAGCCTTAACCAGGTTTCCGCCCAGTGGATCTAAGATTGCTTCCAGGGCCAAAAGGTTTTCTGGATAGTCATCCACCAGCAGAATATTGACGTTGAGTTCAAGCTGCATGAGTTTATTTCCACACGGGCTGGCAAAGGTTGGTCAAATGTGGGGCAATGTCTGAAAGGGGTAAAATCCAGTCTACGACAGCGGTGGCGATCGCCGCTTCTGGCATGGTTGCACTCTCGGCGGTGGATGGTTCCTGGACGATTGTTGACCCACCCTGAGCCTTGATTGCGGCTAATCCTTTTGCCCCATCTTGGTTAGCTCCAGTCAATATAACCCCAATGACAAACTCCCCGTAGACATCTGCGGCTGACTCAAACAGCACATCAATAGACGGACGGGCATAAGAAACGGGTTCGTCAGTGGAGAGCGTAAAGTAGTCCGCCTCAACGAGCAGGTGGTAATCTGATGGGGCAACGTAAACTGTCCCCGGTAGCAGGTCATCTTTGTCTACAACTTCTTTGATGGGCAGGGCAATGTAGGGGCGCAAAAACGAACTCATCATATCCTCAGAGTCTCTGTGGCGATGCTGGACAACAGCGATCGCAGCCGGAAAATCGGCAGGCAGTTCAGCTAGGAGCAGCTTTAAAGCCGACAGTCCACCCAACGAGGTGCCGATAACAACCAGCTTAAACACCGCTAGTGAATCCTCCGGTAAAGCTTTTCACTCCCTTTTAGCTCTTCATAGTAGGCTTCATAGGGCGTAAATCTGAGCGTTTCTTGTCTTCCTAACCCCAAAATGCCAAACGGACAGAGACTGACATGAAATAGCTCATAAACTCGCTTTTGAAGAGTTTTGTTGAAATAAATCAAAACATTACGGCAAAGAATTACATTGAACTCATTGAAGGAGCTATCCGTTGCCAGATTGTGCTGCGAGAAGACAATATTTTCCTTCAAAGAAGAGCGAAAAATAGCACTATCATAGGCTGCTGTATAGTACTCAGAAAACGAGCGCTTTCCCCCTGCCTTAAGGTAGAGTTGGGTATATTCTTGCATCAATTGCAGCGAAAAAATTCCACTCTTCGCCTGCTTTAACACCATTTCGTTCATATCCGTAGCATAGATTCGGCAACGCGGGTAAAGCCCTTCTTCTTCTAACAAAATTGCCATTGAATAGACTTCTTGCCCCGTCGAACAGCCCGCGTGCCAGATGCGAATAAAGGGGTAAGTGCGTAGGATAGGCACTATTTTTCTCGAAACGCTAAGAAAAAGTTGGGGTTGCGAAACATTGCCGTGACGTTGACCGAAAGCCCTAACAGAAAACGATCGAGGCAAGCCGGATCGTGCAGTACTTTTTCTAGCAGTGCCGAGACGGTGGGCAGCTTCTCTGAGCGAATGATGTTCCAAATGCGCCGCTTTAAGGAAGAGGGGGCGTAGTTGCGAAAATCAAATCCGTAGTAGCGGTATACCCCCTCTAAAAGTAGCTGAACCTCAATATCCTCCAGTTTAGATTTAGTTAAAGTCATAGTTGATCCGATGCTACAGAACTGAGGACTGAGATAAACTGAGAACTTCAGGGCTGGAGCGGCTTTTCTATTGAATTAATTACCATTTTCAAAACAGGTTGGCGATCGCACCCCTACCAACGTTGAGATTTACAAACCTGATCTATAAGCTGATTTACATCATGACGTAAGACCAGTCTTTAGTCCTCAGTCTTAGGCCAGGAGTAGAATCAGAGACAAGTGACAGACTAAACTTTTCAAGCCTTCTCTTACTTCAGTTTCTAAGTTCTCAGTTCAAAAACCGAAGTTCTCAGTTCAAAGCATGAGATTCCCAGTTCAGAAAAGCAACGCTCCAGGTTCAAACAGCAACGCTCCAGGTTCAAACAGCAACGCTCCAGGTTCAAACAGCAATACTCCAGGTTCAAACAGCAATACTCCAGGTTCAAACAGCAATACTCCAGGTTTAAGCAGCAATACTCCAGGTTTAAGCAGCAATACTCCAGGTTTAAGCAGCAACGTTCCGAGTTTAAATAGAACTTGCAGCATCTCTCAAATGAATAAACCAAACGCAGAGGCAAACGTCCGTTCGCCTCCTACCAGAATTTACGTTTTACACAAGCAAATTGTAGGGTGGGCATCGCCCACGAAACGGGACTGGGAATTCCGGCTGAAATTCTTATCCAACCCTATGAGTCAGCACAAACTCCTGCTTAATAGTTTCCAATGTGCATCAGTTACGTATCAGGAAACCTTTGCGCCCCTGTGAATGGCGATCGCCCCCATCCCCTCGACAGTCACAGTCACTCGTCTATGACGATCAACAGTCACCGTTGCATTTGCTCCCGTCGCAGTACAGCCTGTTCCATCTGCATTCAACTCACCTTCAATTACATTGCAGTAGGTGCCCGGAGCCATATCAGTTTGCAAGGTGTGAGTGAACCGATCGGACTCACGATTGATTACGACAAACCCTTTATCTCCTCGGCCAAAGGCAATCTGATTGGCACCGTTGCTCCACCAGTGAGTGAGTGACTCGGCTGAAGTGTAATTGCGGAAGCTGACCATATTGGCGATCGCCTGCCATCGATGTTCACATTGCCACTCTGCAAAACAACTCACTTCACCATTCATATAAACGCTGTGCGTATTGCCCTCTGCATCAGCGGGTGGCCCCTGTTCAGAATCTGAAAAGGTATAGCTTGACATCAGAGCAGGGTAGCCGTAAGGATGTGCCAGCATGAATACATTTGCAAGTTCATAGAGTTTGCCATTCTTGTAGGTCAAATAGTTGCCGCCGCCACCATGCCCCCGCTGCTTGTCGTGGTTGTCAATAAACACGATTGCCTTATCGCTTGGGGCTAATCCCCATCCCTCGCCCAAAGTTTCTAGTTGAGATAAGTTTTGACCCTCTAATCCCAAAAATTTTGCGCCCACTAGCCGACCATATTCAAACTCATACACATCGCCGTGACTGTAATACTCAGATTTACGAACTGCCTCTGTTCCCGGATCAATCACCTCTTGCATGATGTAAGGTTGACTCGTCACAGACTTTTGTACCAGGCTTAAGATTGCTCCCAAATCTTTAGTGTGAATGTGTTTAGCAGCATCAATTCGGAATCCGGCTACGCCCAGATTGACCAGATCAATCAAGTAATTTGCGATTTGGCGACGAACATAACTTGAGCCAGTTTTCAGATCTGGCAACCCAGAGAGTTCGCAGTTTGTCACCTGCTCATGGTTGCCATAGTCTTCAATGTCTCGCCGACAGGGGTGAAAATTACGAGATTCATACAGCCCTGGATAATGATATTTAGTAAACGTTGAGCCTGCACTGCCCTTGCCGCTGAGTTCGCCAGACATATGGTTGATCACTGCATCCGCGTATATGTCTACTCCTGCGGCGTGACAGCGTTCAACCATGTTGATAAATTGGGCGCGATCGCCACTGCGACTCTTGATTTGGTAGCTTACAGGCTGATAGCGCTGCCACCAGGGATAGCCCTCTCTGGCAATTATCGCGTGTTCATTGGGAGGTGAAACTTGTACGGCTGCAAACCCTTTTGGACCCAAAAAACTCTCACATTCCTGCGCCACATCTTCCCACTTCCACTCAAACAGATGCACCAATGCAGTGCGAGGTACCGTAGCTTGATTGTCTGGAGCTGGATCGATTCGCCAAACTGAACCAACTAGCGGCAGCACCAAAAAAATCAAAAACAGCAAACCATAGACAAATTTCCGCAGCATATGTACACCCATGACCTTAAATAAGGCTTGTTTAAGCTGAATTTACTTTTTCTGAGAATGCCCTTTATGTAAATAAAATAAACAAAGCCGTAATTTTACTGAGGCGATCGCCTATCTTTTAGCACTCATCATTTGCTGAGCCGTGAGTGACCACTCTGAAAATACACCCGACCGTATCCGTTCTGCTCGAAACTGCTCTACTTGATATTCGTTATCCTCAGTTAAGCGATAGACCGATATAGTGGGCAATTTGGGCAAACCAATATACCGAGCCGCACCCAGCGCCCTGTAATCTACAATCCAATACTCAGGAATTCCTAAGCTCTCATAGTCTGCCAGTTTGGTCAGATAATCATCTCGCCAATTAGTGCTAACGACTTCCACGACCAGCCGCGCAGAACTGCCTATCGAAATTGTTGAATACTTCTGCCAGTAAGGATCTGCGGCAATGGCCTGTTGATCAAGCACAACAATATCGGGCAGGTATCCAAAATTCTCTCGATAAGGTTTAACTAAACAGGTTCGAGGTACAAAATAAGGAAGATTTAGCCGATAAATTTCTAAGGTAATTTGATCCGCAATAAAACCCGCCACCTCTTCATGTTGACCTATGGGACGCATTTCGGCGATCGCCCCGTTAAGCAGTTCATAGCGCCCTCCATCCTCTGGATACTGCTGCAAAAATTGGTCAAAAGTGATTGGCTGAGCAGCGGCTTGAGTCATATCAACTTACCAGACTTCACTCAAGTCAAGGATAAATCCAGACAACACGGGTTCGCCGTCCAAAGTAGAAGGGTTCTCAAGGCATTGCACTTCTGTTGAGCGCGATAAATATAAGCCCTGCGTTGCTTTCGGTCGATCAGCCAACCTAGCTGAGCGCCATTTTGGATGTATTCTTCCATCTTGTTTTGAAGAACCGTTAGGCTATCCGTTGGTGACTTTAATTCCACTACAAAATCAGGACATAGCGGAACAAATTTCTCTTGCTGATCTTGGGGAACTGTTTCCCACCGTTCTAACCTTATCCAGGCAGCATCGGGCGATCGCTCTGCCCCATTTGGCAGCTTAAAGCCCGTTGAAGAGTTAAAAGCTTTTCCCAACTTTGTTTGACGATTCCACAACCAAAGCTGTCCTTCAATCTCAAGGTTGCGATTGCCCGTGTTTCCACCCGTCGGAGGCATAATCAGCAATTCTCCATCAGTCGTTCGCTCAATCCGTAAGTCTCGGTTAAGCTGACAGAGTTCAAAAAATTGTTCATCCGTTAGGGAAATAATCGGTTCTAGCTTCAAAACCAACAATTCATCTTCAGGCAAGACTTGGGTTGAAGTCATCGTCGGTTGCCGTGTTGCTGTATAGCTTTCTTTTAGGGTAAGCGATTTGGGGGCGATCGCCCCTCACCACAAGCCTCTAAATAGTCAACAATGCTAGTTGGCGCAGGCACAGCTACACCATCTTCTCGCAAACCCTTTAAGTGAAATTGAATCGCCTCAACAATTAATTCCTTGGCTTCTTCCAGAGTCTCTCCAACCGCTACACAGCCCGGTAAATTGGCAACACAAGCACCGTCTAGATTCTGGACTGTGCTACTTGAGCGGGCAAGATGCCCACTCCACAAGAGCTTTGAATAGGATATTTATTTTACGGGAAGCTGTAATCAGAAGTAGAAATTTTCTGAAGAAATTTGCCAGAAGAATGGGTAGTCTTCTGGAATTTCTGATAGTCCAGCCTTCACTGGATTTTGTCTAATGTATTGCCAAAAATTCTGAAACTCTTCTTCATCTCTAACAATGCGGTCATATCTTTCATCCTGCCAAACAATACCAAGGTGATTTGTCACTTTTGGAATTATTTTGGCACTATAGCCTTTGATGCTTTTCATGATGCTGCTTAGTGTCCAATATTCATTCTTGGATTTAACCCAAGGCTGAATCAGCATATGCACATGGTCAGGCATCACAACCATAGTGAAAATTTGATACCTTTCTTGGTCGAAGAACAAACAGGATTCCAGAATGGCTTGTCTAGCATCTGGGCTAAGTTCCGACTTCTCCCAAGTGTTAAAAGTAACGAAATAAATTGAGCTACCCAATTCCCAATGTGGCAAATCCCTGTGAGTAATCTTTAACTTCTGTTCCTTGCCTGAATTCACACTAAAAATATTCCTTGTCAAATAGAGATACTCATGTGGAGTGGGCATCTTGCCCGCTCAATATCAAAAGCATTCCCTTCCCATTTCAAAACAAACCTCGCAACAAAAAATCCCCCGCTTAGAGGCAGGGGATTTAGTTTATCGCCTAAAAGGAGTGGTTAACCAAACCTACTCGCAGTTGAGGCTATCAGGAAGGCGGCGTAGGTGAGTACGTAGCCGACCGTGAAGTGAGCCAGACCGATTAGACGACCTTGGACAATAGACATTGCAACGGGCTTGTCCTTCCAGCGAACTAGGTTCGCCAAAGGAGTGCGCTCGTGCGCCCAGACCAGAGTTTCGATCAGTTCTTGCCAGTAGCCTCTCCAGGAGATCAGGAACATGAAGCCCGTTGCCCAAACTAGATGTCCAAAGAGGAACATCCAAGCCCAGACCGCCAGGTTATTCATGCCATAGGGGTTGTACCCGTTGATCAACTGAGCCGAGTTTAACCAGAGGTAGTCGCGCAGCCAGCCCATGATCGTCACGGACGTATCGTTAAACTGAGCCACGTTGCCCTGCCAAACTGCGAGGTGCTTCCAGTGCCAGTAGAATGTCACCCAACCAATGGTGTTGAGCATCCAGAACATGGCGAGGTAGAAGGAGTCCCAAGCAGAGATGTCGCAGGTGCCGCCCCGACCCAGGGCCATCGCAGGGGAAGCTGTAGCCAAAGTCTTTCTTATCGGGCATCAGCTTCGAGCCGCGTGCATCCAACGCACCTTTGACGAGAATCAAGGTGGTGGTGTGCAAACCGAGGGCGATCGCATGGTGAACCAAGAAATCACCAGGGCCAATGGTCAAGAACAGCGAGTTTGTACCGGAGTTGATTGCATCCAACCAGCCGGGTAGCCACACGTTGCCGTGATTGGGCCAAGCGGTTGTTGCAAGGCTATCAGGATTAGACAGAAGCGTGTCGAAACCATACAGCACCTTACCGTGAGAAGCCTGGATGAACTGTGCGAACACAGGCTCAATCAAGATTTGCTTCTCAGGAGTAGCAAAGGCTTGCATTACGTCGTTGTGAACGTAAATGCCGAGGGTATGGAAGCCCAGGAACAGAGACACCCAGCTCAGGTGAGAGATGATTGCCTCTTTGTGTTCCAGAACTCGATCGAGTACGTTGCCCTTGTTCTGAGCGGGGTCGTAGTCCCGCACCCAGAAGATTGCACCGTGAGCAAACGCACCCACCATCAGGAATCCAGCAATGTACTGGTGATGGGTGTAGAGCGCTGCCTGAGTGGTGAAGTCCTTCGCCATGAATGCGTAAGGCGGCAACGAGTACATATGCTGCGCTACCAGGGAGGTAATCACGCCCAGCGCTGCCAGAGCCAAAGCGAGCTGGAAGTGTAGGGAGTTGTTGATGGTGTCATACAGTCCCTGGTGAGGCAGGTTGAACTGTCCTTCGGTCTTGGTGCCAAAGAAATTTTTGGCGTTCAACATCTCTTTGATGTTGTGACCAATGCCGAAGTTGGTTCGGTACATATGACCCGCAATGATGAAGATGACGGCGATCGCCAAATGGTGATGCGCCATATCCGTCAACCACAGCGATTCGGTCTGAGGATGGAAACCGCCCAGGAAGGTGAGAATGGCATCTCCAGCGCCCTGAGAGGTGCTGAAAATGTGATCTGCCGTATCAGGGTTCTCTGCATACACACCCCAGTTACCCGTAAAGAATGGCTTCAGACCAGCGGGGTGAGGAGGTGTAGACAGGAAGTTGTCCCAGCCCACGTGCTGCCCACGAGATTCGGGAATCGCAACGTGAATTAAGTGACCTGCCCAAGCCAAAGAGCTAACCCCAAACAGACCAGCTAGGTGGTGGTTCAGCCGAGATTCAGCATTCTTAAACCAGGACAAGCTGGGGCGGAACTTGGGCTGGAGGTGTAGCCAGCCCGCAAACAAGAAGACACCAGCTAGCAACAACAGGAAAACAGCCCCGTTGTAGAGTTCGCCATTGGTTCTCATGCCGATGGTGTACCACCAGTGGTAAACACCAGAATAGGCAATGTTAACCGGGCCAGAAGCACCGCCCTGTGTAAACGCATCAACGGCGGGTTGACCAAAGTGAGGGTCCCAAATCGCGTGGGCGATCGGTTTTACATTCAGCGGATCTTTGATCCACTGCTCAAAGTTGCCTTGCCAAGCGACGTGGAAGAGACTACCAGATGTCCAAAGGAAGATGATTGCCAGGTGACCGAAGTGAGAAGCAAAAATCTTTTGGTAAAGATTTTCTTCTGTCATTCCGTCATGGCTTTCAAAGTCATGGGCAGTGGCAATCCCGTACCAGATCCGCCGTGTTGTCGGATCTTGGGCCAAGTCCTGGCTAAATTTTGGGAATTTAGTTGCCATGTTTAACGAGTTCTCCTCGTGCTCATCCGCTTACTGCAATGATTCGAGCCAGGAAGAACGCCCACGTAGTGACGATTCCTCCCAGGAGGTAGTGAGCCACACCCACAGCACGACCCTGAATGATGCTCAGAGCGCGAGGCTGAATGGCGGGGGCGACTCTTAGCTTATTGTGCGCCCAAACAATTGACTCAATCAATTCTTGCCAGTAGCCGCGACCACTAAACAAGAACATGAGGCTGAACGCCCAGACAAAGTGGGCACCCAGGAACAGCAAACCATAAGCCGAAAGTGCTGAACCGTAGGAACCGATTACCTGAGTGGCTTGTGCCCACAGGAAGTCGCGGAGCCAACCGTTGATGGTAATCGCACTTTGGGCAAAGTTACCGCCCGTGATGTGAGACACCGAGCCGTCGCCATTCACCGTTCCCCATACGTCAGACTGCATCTTCCAACTGAAGTGGAAAATCGCAATGGACAGGGAGTTGTACATCCAGAACAGACCGAGGAAGACATGATCCCAACCAGAAACCTGGCAGGTGCCGCCCCGACCGGGACCGTCGCAAGGGAAGCGGAAGCCCAGATTTGCCTTGTCTGGAATCAGACGAGAGCTACGGGCAAACAGCACGCCCTTGAGCAGAATCAATACCGTCACGTGAATCGTGAAGGCGTGGATGTGGTGAACCATGAAGTCAGCCGTACCGAGGGCGATCGGCATCATGGCAACCTTACCACCCACCGCCACGATGCCACCGCCAAATGCATAGCTAGCCGGAGCTAGAGCATTGGGGGCTGTTGCACCCGGAGCGAGGGTATGAATGTTTTGAATCCACTGAGCAAACACGGGCTGAAGCTGAATCGCCGTGTCAGAGAACATGTCTTGGGGACGACCCAAAGCACGCATCGTATCGTTATGGATATACAGTCCGAAGCTGTGGAAGCCGAGGAAAATGCAGACCCAGTTGAGGTGAGAAATGATTGCGTCTCTGTGACGAATCACCCGATCTAGCAGGTTGTTTTGATTAACCACCGGATCGTAGTCGCGCACCATGAAGATGGCTCCATGCGCTCCAGCACCCACAATCAGGAAGCCACCAATCCACATGTGGTGTGTGAAGATCGACAACTGCGTGGGGTAGTCCGTCGCCAAATAAGGGTAAGGCGGCATAGCGTACATGTGCTGAGCCACAATGATGGTCAGCGAACCCAGCATTGCCAGGTTAATCGCTAGCTGAGCGTGCCAGGATGTTGTGAGAATTTCATACAGACCCTTGTGGCCTTCGCCTGTGAAGGGGCCTTTGTGGTTCTCCAGAATTTCCTTGATGCTGTGACCGATTCCCCAGTTGGTGCGGTACATGTGACCCGCGATGATGAACAGCACAGCGATCGCCAAGTGGTGATGCGCCGTGTCAGACAGCCACAGACCGCCTGTAACGGGGTTCAAACCACCCTTAAACGTGAGGAAATCAGCATATTCACCCCAGTTGAGGGTAAAGAAGGGAGTCAAGCCCTTCGCAAAACTGGGATATAGCTCAGCCATCAAGCCAGAATTCAAAATAAACTCGTGAGGCAAGGGGATGTCCGCAGGCGGAACCCCAGCATCCAACAGCTTATTAATAGGAAGCGCAACGTGGATCTGGTGCCCTGCCCAAGACAAGGAACCCAAACCGAGCAAACCCGCCAAATGGTGATTTAGCATCGATTCAACATTCTGGAACCACTCCAGCTTGGGAGCGCGCTTGTGGTAATGGAACCAGCCTGCAAACAGCATCAGAGCAGCCATGACCAGGCCACCAATTGCCGTGCAGTAGAGCTGAAACTCACTGGTAATCCCTGAGGCTCGCCATAGCTGGAAGAAGCCAGAGGTAATTTGAATCCCCTGGAAGCCGCCGCCTACATCTGCATTCAAAATTTCTTGACCGACAATCGGCCAGACGACCTGGGCACTGGGCTTAATGCCAGTGGGGTCAGTCAGCCAAGCTTCATAATTTGAAAAACGAGCGCCATGAAAATACATACCGCTCAGCCAGATAAACACAATGGCTAAGTGACCAAAGTGAGCGCTGAAGATCTTACGGGATATATCTTCTAAGTCGCTGGTATGACTATCAAAATCGTGAGCGTCAGCATGAAGGTTCCAAATCCAGGTGGTAGTTTTAGGACCTCTGGATAGGGTGCGATCGAAGTGACCGGGCTTGCCCCACTTCTCGAATGAAGTAGGAACCGGGTCTTTATCAACCACAACCTTGACCTTTGCGTCTCGCTCCCGTGGGGTAGTTGTCATTAGAGACTCTCCTCTCTCTAGACAAGGAACGAGTAATCCCTCTCCCCAAGTTTTTAGATTCTCTTCTCATCAATCAGCGGCTAGCAGATGATTTAAGACCAGGTTTATGAGACCCAGACAAAGCGTCGTAACCATTTCAGAGGTCGCGCTACTTAACTTTAAGAGAAGAGAACGGTCATAACTGCCGCCTTAACATTAAGCCAGAACAGCAATTCAGACTGCCTTGAGGGTTGGGTTCTCTCGTGCATTATAGAGCGGCATTTGGCACGACTTCGAACGTGGTTAACAATAATTCAAAATGAGCAAATCACGAGGGGGTGAGGCTTGCGACGAGTCATAACAGCAAAAGATGTGCTAAGCGTTGTCAATCGTTTACGAATTGAAACAACTTATACCAAACATAGAAAAACTTAAAAACTTAGAGAACTTATTAAAGCTTAAAGAAGTTAAACAAAAGTCAACTTTATTCTTTTAGAGGGGGTCTGAAAAGTAGCAAATTTTCCCTGTAAAAGCGTAGCGTTCGGTGTAAGGGCATAGCATTCGGCAGGGAGACTCTGGAATAGACCGAAAACTCTTGCCCGAATGCCACGCCTCTGAGGTAGGACGCACCTTCTAACACTTCTGTCAGTCCCCTGTGGGATGGGCATCTTGCCCGTCCAAATCAAGCAGGCAAGATGCCTGCTCCACAGTAAGCTGTAGCTTCTAAGATCTTGAGTCACTCCCCCCTCGCCCCTCGCCTTCCCCCCTCCCACACACTTCCCCCTACCGAAGCAATTTTATAATCCGATATAGTTCCCTATGGACAGATCGCCCAGGAGTGTGACTGCGTGTTTGGGATTAATCGGCTGAGTAACGTCAAAAAGCTGCTGACCTCCTTACTGTTAGCAGCCGTTTTAAGTTGGGGATTGGGGGGATGCAGCAATGCCCCTCGCACCGTTGACCTATCTAAATCTTCTGATAGCCCGACTCGACTGGCAGGCAGAATAGCCGAAGTTTCCCCACCCGAAGTGCTGCAAGAACTGCGTCAGGAGCTTGAGCGCTATCAGCCCCAGGTAAAAATTCTTAGCCCCCGGCCCGATCAGGTGTTGCAAGACGATCGCATTTCTGTGCGGCTTCAGGTGCAGGATCTGCCCACCTTTCAAAACGAAGAATTTGGGCTGGGGCCACACCTGCACGTCATTCTAGACAATCAGCCCTATAGAGCAGTTTATGACACCCGCGAACCGCTGGTATTAGAAGATTTGCCGCCTGGAACGCACACCCTACGTGTCTTTGCCTCTCGCCCCTGGCATGAAAGCTTTAAAAACGAGGGAGCCTATGCCCAGATAACGTTTCATCTGTTTACCAAAACGCCTGAAAACAATCCTGACCCAACCCAGCCGCTGCTGACCTATAGCCGTCCCAAAGGGAGCTATGGGGCAGAGCCAATCATGCTCGATTTTTATCTCACCAATGCGCCGCTGCACCTGATCGCCCAGGAAAATCCTGAAGATGAAATTTTAGACTGGCGAATTCGCTGCACCGTTAACGGCGAAAGCTTTATTTTTGATCGCTGGCAGCCGATCTATCTAAAAGGGCTAAAACCGGGCAAAAATTGGGTGCAGCTAGAGCTTTTAGACGAGAAGGGCGACCTCTTTCCTAACCCATTTAACAATACGGTGCGGCTGATTACCTACGAGCCAAAGGGTCAAGACACGCTGTCTAAACTGGTGCGGGGCGAACTCTCTGCCGACGCAGTTCGCGGCATTGTCGATCCAAACTATGTTCCTGGAACTCCTGCACCAGAACTACTCCCAGAACCTACGCCAATTCCTGCGCCTGTTGAACCTGTTCCAGAACCCTCCGTTCCCAAAGTAGAGGAAGTTCCCGTGCCTGAGACGCTTCCTGAAATAGAGGAACCTGAAGTTGAATCAGTGCCTGAAATAGAGGAAATTCCTCAAGTGGAAGAGATTCCCACAGCTAGAGAGCAGCCTACTGAATCTGAATCAACCGTTGAACGAGGTTTTGAAGATTTGGAAACGCCGGACTTGTCCTCTGAAGCAAAGCCCAATACTGATGAGACTCCACCACCTATTCCCAGTGAGCTGCGATCGCAACCCACCTCGCCCAAAGGCTTCTTCGATCGCTTCCGTCGTCGCGCCCCAGAGACTGTCACTCCATCTCCCGTTCCTGAAGTGCTGGAAGAACCAAACGCTGCTGATACTGTTCCTAAAGAAGCAGAGCCATTACCCTTGTTGGAAGAACCTGATGAAAACCTAGCACCAACTGTTGAACCGTTGCCAGAAGAAATTCCTGAGGATGTACCGGGGGCGATCGCTCCTCCGCTGACCGAGCCATCGCAACCTGAAACCGATCGGTCCGAATTTGCTCAACCTGAAACGGTTCTACCTAAATCAGCCCAGCCAGAAGGATTCTTTGATCGCTTCCGTCGCGGTTCAGCAATTTCGCCCGCGCCCTTGAAACCAGAAGACACCCTACCGGAGATGATTGAAACTCCTGATCTAGAAACTTTTGAACCAGAAGTGAGTGAGGGGCTAAAGTAAATGATTGATGTAAAAACCGCAGTAAAAGCTGCACAGAGTTATTTTCAGTCTTTACAAGATGTGATTAGCGATCGCCTCAAAGATTTAAGACTCGAAGAAATTGAGCTATCAGAAGATGGGCGCTTCTGGTTAATCACATTGGGTTTCGATGTACTCGAAAATGACAAAAGCCTCCTCGAAACCCCCTCGGTTCTGCCCCCTGCAACAAAATATCGACGAGAATATAAGCTTTTTAAGGTAGATGCTGAAACAGGGGAAGTTGCAGCCATGAAAATTAGAACAGTTTGAAATAAAGTATTAACAATGGAGTATATCAACGAACTTCTTTCGCGCTACCGTCAGAAGGGAATTTTAATTGATACAAATATTCTATTGCTCTACTTTGTTTGCACTGTTAATCGCGAGAGAATTTCTAGATTTAATAGAACACAACAGTTCATTCCAGAGGATTATGACCTGCTGCAAAGCATAATCGCTTACTTTAGGAATATCGTTACAACGCCAAATATTCTTACAGAAGTCAACAGCTTGACAAATCAACTAAGTGAGCCAGAGCGCTCTCGTTGCCTGGCAGAAATTGCTCAAGGATTTACGGCATTTTTTAATGAATTTTATGTTGACAGCAAGACAATCAGTACAGATGGAAGCTTTATAAGATTTGGCTTGACCGATTCTGGAATCTTACAGTTGGCAAGAAATCAATATCTTGTTCTAACTGACGATTTGAAGCTATCGGTTCATCTAGAGCGAGAGGAAGTTGACGTAATTAACTTCAACCAACTCCGCACTTTGGGATGGTAGTGAAACCAGCTTTTATCGCTTTGTGACTCAGCAGGAATAGGACAAACTCTAAACTTCATACTATCCAATTCAGTTTGCAAAGGATTTGTTAATCAACTAATTCTGCCAGCTCTAACCAGCGCTCAGTCGCAGAATCAATTGTTTGTGTCAGCTCCGCCAACCGCTCTGAAAGCTGCTGCACTTGCGTAAAACCTGCTGGTGGATTGTGGTAAAGCGTTTTTTCGACTTCTACTTTTTCCGCTTCCAGTTTGGGAATTTCGGTTTCTAGCTGCTCGAATTCACGCTTTTCTTTGTAAGAAAGCTTCCGGGGCTTGGAAGAGTGTTGAGTTGGAGCCGTTGGGGGAGTAACTGAAGCGGTGGGCTGCTCGGCGGTGGATTTGGCGGTAGGTTTGTTTGTGCTGCCGTTGGTTGGCTCTGCGGCTGAGTCTTCTGCTTTTTTGAAGTCGAGGTAAACCGAATAGTTTCCTGGATACTGGCGAATGTTGCCGCCCGGTTCCAGAGCAAAGATCGTTTCTACGGTGCGATCGAGGAAGTAGCGATCGTGAGAAACGACGATGACACAGCCGTTAAAGTCTTCCAGGTAGTCTTCTAAAACTGCCAGAGTTTGTACGTCCAGGTCATTCGTCGGCTCGTCTAAAATCAGCACGTTGGGGGCACTCATCAGCACGCGCATGAGGAACAGTCGCCGCTTTTCGCCGCCAGATAGTTTATGAATCGGTGAGTACTGCTGATTGCCAGGAAACAGGAACCGCTCCAGCATTTGAGAAGCGCTGATCTGGGTGCCGTCAGCAGTTTGGATAAATTCACCCACTTCCTTGATGTAGTCGATCACCCGCTGGTTTTCGTTGAGCGCGGTGAGCAGCGCCTCAGAGTGCTGGTCAAAGTAGCCAATGTGAATCGTAGAGCCGATTTCTACCGTGCCAGAGTCGGGCTGCACCCGTCCGGTGATGATGTCCATCAGGGTTGATTTGCCTGCGCCGTTGCCGCCAATGATGCCGATGCGGTCTTCGGGGTTGAAGTAGTAAGTGAAGTTGTGGATGAGGGTGCGATCGCCATACGCCTTGCAAACCTTTTCTAGCTCAATCACCTTTTTCCCAATCCGCCGACCGGGAGTAGCGATATCGACCTTCCCCTGCACCTGTTTGAATTCCTGCGACTGCATCTCGCGAATGCGGTCAATTCGCGCTCTTTGTTTAGTGCTACGGGCTTTTGGTCCCTGCTTTAGCCATTCCAACTCGCGCCGCAACACGCCCTGATGCTTGCGCTGAGAACTGACGGCAGATTCCTCAGACAGCGCTTTTTTCTCTAAATAGTAAGAATAGTTGCCGGAATAGCTGTAGAGGTCGCCCCGATCGATTTCAACGATGCGATTGGTAACACGATCGAGAAAGTAGCGATCGTGAGTAATCAGCAACAGTGCGCCTCGAAAGCGGTTGAGATAATCTTGCAGCCACTCGACCGACAGTGCATCCAGATGGTTAGTTGGCTCATCCATCAGCAGCACATCTGGATCGGCAAGTAGCGCCGTTGCCAGAGCGATCCGTTTGCGATAGCCGCCTGACAGGTCACTGATTCGTGCTTCAAAATCTTCAATTCCCAGCTTAGTCAGAATGATTTTGGCGTTGGTTTCTAGTTCCCAGGCTCCAGTAGACTCCATCTGGTGAGTCAGGTGAGAAAGCTGCGACATTAGCCTGTCAGCATCGCCCTGACTGTGTGCAAGCTTATGAGAAACTTCTTCATACTGCCGCACCAGTGCCATCTGTTCGCCGCTGTCTGCAAAAACTTGCTCTAGCACAGTGCGGTTGTCGTCTAGGTCAGGCTGTTGGGGCAGGTAGACGATATTCACACCGGAGTTAACCAGCAGTTGACCGCCATCAATTGGCTCTAGTCCGGCGATCATTTTCAGCAGCGTGGATTTGCCGGAGCCGTTGGTGCCAATTAGCCCTACCTTATCGGTGGCATCCAGGCTAAAGCTAGCATCTTTGAGAATTTCTTTGATGCCAAAGTCTTTTTGGACAGACTGTAGGGTGAAGATACTCATAGGTAAGGATGAGGGCGGAGGGATGAGGGCAAAGGAAGTACAAATCACAACTTGCTGCTACAGGTAAAAGACTTGTCAGTCACCTGGTTTGATGTCAGTTGTCAACGGGCATGGCTCTATCGAACTTTACTCTATCGAACTTTGACGGTTATCATCCTCTGCAAAACCTCAAACTGTTTTCCCTGCGACTGTAACAGAATCCTATACTCTACAGATTTTATCTACTGTGATGTGATTGGACATTCTGATCGCCATACTTTTTCCCAAACTTAGGGTGAAGGAAATTGCCAAGCGGTAATGGGAGTCACGTTTTAGACTGGGAAATCCAGCGATACTTAAAGTCCTTTTTAGAGGAAAAATCGAATGCAGTCTGCTATCTATCCTCAATCCCATGACGCAGTTCTCAATCCTCATTTTTCCTCGTTTACTGCCTTTATCACCCAGAAAAACGGACAGCTACAAACGTGGTTTGGTTCTATTCCACCCAGCAGTCTGGTCTTACTAACCAGCTTTGCAGCACAGGCAGGAACGGCAACCTCCAAGCAGCTTTTTGAGGCACTTGGACCCATTGGAGCCGTGTTTATCTGCAAGGCGATCGCTGCCCTATTGATGCTGCTCATCTGGCGGCCCCAACTGCAAAACCGGACATGGAGAGAATATGTTTTGGTTGCGGGGTTGGGGCTGGCGATCGCCGGACTCAGCTTAGCGTTTACGGGCGATCGCCCGCATTCCTCTAGGCATTGCCTCAGCCTTGGATTTTGTTGGACCGCTAAGTGTAGCCGTTCTCGGTTCACGTCGATTGCGTGATTTGGTATGGGTAATTTTGGCAGCAACAGGAGTAATTCTGCTCACGCCGATGAGTGGTGCTTCTCTCGATCCACTAGGCGTTACCTTTGGGTTACTTTCAGCAGGCTCTTGGGCGGGCTTTATTCTGCTCTCTGCCCCCGTTGGACGAGCTTTTTCCGGTGGGTCAGGACTATCTCTAGCAATGGCGATCGCCACTCTAATTATGTTACCGATCGGAATCCATGCAGGCGGCAGCGCTCTGCTGAAACCCAGCATTCTCTTATTGGCTCTTGGCATTGCCATTTTGGGTGTTGTATTGCCCTACTCCTTAGAGTTCAAAGCGCTCAGCCGTCTGCCGCCCAGAGTTTATGGCGTTTTAATTAGCATCGAACCTGCGATCGCTGCACTAGTCGGACTCCTGTTCTTGGGAGAACAGTTAGAATCTCGGAATTTGGTGGCGATCGCAATGGTGACAACCGCAGCAATGGGTGTCACCCTACTGGGCAGTCCCAGAAATTTGTAGCTTTTGATGTTCCGTTCTAGATAGAGGAAACACAGGTGGCACAATTTAGTCTCAGTACCCCAAACATTCAGCCCTCAAAAACCCCCAAGCGGTATCTCAAACCGTCTATCTTTTGGAGCATTCGTCAAGGGTTTCCGGGTTGGTTGGCGATCTTACTTTCGGCGATCGCCCTGGCAGTACCGCTCACCGCCTGGGCAGTGGTTAGCTACGCTGGGTGGGTCACTCCTATTTTCCTGCCTACCCCTACAGCCGTTGTCCAGGCGGGAATTGTGCTATTTCAAGACGAACTCATCATTGATGTCTTAGCAAGCTGCGCCCGTGTAGCAGCAGGCTTTCTAGCCGCAGCGGTCGTCGGCGTTCCAATCGGAATTGCAATGGGCACCTTTTACAGCATGGAAAGTTTGTTTGCCCCCATCGTCGGCACCGTTCGCTATATGCCCGTGCTAGCATTCGTTCCACTGGTCGTCATCTGGTTTGGGCTAGGCGAAGCCTCTAAAACAGTGATTATCTTTTTGGGAGTAGTGTTCTACAACGCCATCATGGTTGCAGATGCAGTCAAATTTATCCCTAACGAGATGATCAATGTGGCTTATACACTGGGTGCTAATCGTCTAGATGTGTTGTTTAGAGTCATCATTCCAGCCGCTTTTCCCAGTGTTTTAGACACATTGCGAGTGAATATTTCTGGAGCCTGGAACTTCCTCGTGTATGCAGAACTGGTGGCAGCACAAAACGGTTTGGGGTTCAAAATCGTTCAGGCACAGCGGTTTTTGCAGACTGAGAAAGTATTGTTTTGTATCGCCATCATCGGCTTAATAGGACTATTCACCGACTACATCCTCAAATGGATTTCGGCATTGCTAACGCCCTGGGCAGACGCAACTCGTCATTGATGTGATTGTATGACTAGATTTTGTATTAGGAGGCGATCGCTCATGACTCTAGCTCTAAACCTAAACAGCACTGCCTTAATTCTGGTAGATATGCAGGGTGGTCCCGTGTTTGCAGACGGAACACTTCCCGATACTGGTACAGAGGAAACTTTGTCTAACGCAAAACGAGTATTGGCAGCCGCTCGTGCAGCCAAAATGCCGATCATTCACTTTAAAGAAGTGCATCGCAAAGAAATGGTGGACTTTGGGCGAGAGCTAGACGGCGCAGAACCCGTCCACTGCCTAGAAACCTGGGCAAGCACCGACTTTTACTGGGAACTAGCACCGATTGACGGTGAGTTCGCTATCTCAAAACGTCGCTATAGCTGCTTTTTCGGCACCGATTTAGAAATTTTGCTGCGCGGCTTAAAGGTCAATACACTGGTTCTAATGGGTGGCATGACAAATGTTTGCGTTCACTACACCGCAGTAGATGCCCACCAGCGAGACTATCACTTTCACGTGATTGAAGATTGCTGCTCTGGCTCCGATTTAGAAGCACACTGGGCAGCCCTGACTGCAATGGAATATTTACAAACAGGTGCCCGAATCTTTCACGGTGATTTTGTTGAGGCAGTAGTGGGAGAGCGATCGCCCTCCCTACAAGAATCTCTGTGAATTTAAATGAATTTGAAAGTGTTTGAAAAGTAGCACCATGCCAGTCAAGAGGGTTGAGAGAAGCAATATTCAAGCGGGACTGCCTCCTTCTCTTCCTCTCTTACTCCCTTCCCGGTTAAAGATTAGGTACAAAAGATCAGGGAAGCGGGGGCGCTTCCCTGATCTTTTAGTGGGAAAGGAGTAACTCATTGCCTAATATTGCCTAACTACCGCCAACGCAATTGCAGATATCCTCGCTCTGGGCGGCTTAATTCTTCTTCAGTGAGCCAATCTACAGGTTTGTAGGTTCTAAAGATATGATCCCACCAGTCTACTGCTAGCCCAAAGTTATGGTGCCACATCCCATATTTGTGGTGGACATAATGGACAGGCATTTTCATCCAAAAACACTTCGTTGGGTTTTCGTGCTGAAGCTGGTGAGCATAGGCAGAAAATGCAGCAAAAGCCAACGCACCTAGCAGCCAGCCCATTCCTGCCTCAAGCGAGAAGAAGAAGAAGAGCAGCATGGCGATCGCACTTCCTTTCACGTAGTCCAAAAATTCCCACACTACGCCCTGCCCCTCGTTGCGCCTGTGGTGGTCAAGGTGACGTGCCCCAATTTTTTGAGGGGAGAGATGCATGATTCGATGCATCCAGTACTCAACAAAGCTGGCGAAGACAAATGCAGTGATAAAACAAGCGATCGCAATCATAAGTTCCTTTCCTGACACACCAATTCATAACTTGACACAACTTACAAATAAATTGTGCCATCTCATTCAAAGTGATGCATCCGGGACAAGCAAGACCCTCGCCACCCAGCAATGCGAAGCGCTTCATGCCACCTATCCTAGACCCTTGCGGAGGGGTTGGGGGACGCGCCTCGTCCCCCAATGGGGGTCTGGGGGCTTTGCCCCCAGAAAGGTCTTAATTGAGAGACAGTTCAAGTAGGTTAGGGATTGGGAATTGGGAAATGATGGACTGCTACAGATCGAAGTCGAAAGTCTGCCGCAGGTCTTGTTTTTTTGAGAAAAGTTTTTGGGGTTACAGCAATTTTCGGATGAGCAAGTGTAGAGCCTTGAGCAATCAGGCTTTTACTATACCCGATAAAAAAAGTCGGGTATGTTTGACGGGTTTTGTGCCCCATGCTACTATCAACCCAACATCAGGTGAGGAAAGCCTTTAGCCCTCGCCAGGACTGAATTCTACCGATATCGAAAACTTGCTGTCGAGGATGCTACTCATGACCCAGGCAATTCAAGCCCCCACGCAATCTGCTGTCTCTTCTGGTGCTACCTTTACCGCTTTGAAATGTAAAGAATGTGGTACAGAATATGAGCTTAAAGCCACCCACGTTTGCGAATTCTGTTTTGGCCCACTCGAAGTCACCTATGACTACAGCAAATTGAGCCAAACCGTCACCCGTGAAACCATTCAGGCAGGGCCAAATTCTATCTGGCGCTATCGTCCTTTCCTTCCGGTTGAGACAAATACACCCATTGATCTAGGAACCGGGATGACTCCTCTAGTGCAGGCAAATCGCTTAGCCCGTCGCCTGGGTTTAAAGCGGCTGTTCATCAAGAACGATGCGGTGAATATGCCTACCCTTAGCTTCAAAGACCGGGTAGTATCTGTAGCGCTAACTCGCGCCCGTGAACTAGGTTTCTCTACAGTTTCCTGTGCCAGCACTGGAAACTTGGCCAATTCGACAGCGGCGATCGCCGCCCACGCTGGGTTAGACTGCTGCGTTTTCATTCCCGCTGACCTGGAAGCAGGCAAAATTCTTGGCACCCTGATCTACGGACCCACTGTCATGGCCGTTCAGGGCAACTACGACCAGGTAAACCGCCTGTGCTGTGAAGTTGCCAACTCTCACGGCTGGGGCTTTGTCAACATTAACCTGCGTCCTTATTACTCCGAAGGCTCCAAAACTTTAGGCTACGAAGTTGCAGAGCAGTTAGGCTGGCAGCTACCTGACCACATCGTTGCGCCCCTAGCTTCTGGCTCTCTGTTCGGCAAGATTTACAAAGGCTTCCAGGAATTCATCAAAGTCGGTCTGGTAGATGAAAAAGCCGTTCGCTTTAGCGGCGCACAGGCTGAAGGCTGCTCTCCTATTGCCCAGGCATTCCGTGAAGGTCGGGATTTTGTCACCCCTGTCAAGCCTAATACGATCGCCAAATCAATTGCGATCGGCAACCCCGCTGATGGTGTTTATGCGGTCGATATTGCCCGCAAAACTAACGGCAACATCGAATCTGTCACCGATGCTGAAATCATCGATGGAATCAAGCTGCTAGCTGAAACTGAAGGCATCTTCACCGAAACCGCAGGCGGCACGACGATCGCCGTCTTGAAGAAGCTAGTTGAAGCAGGCAAAATCGACCCTGAAGAAACCACTGTCACCTACATCACTGGAAACGGGCTGAAGACTCAGGAAGCAGTTCAGGGCTATATTGGTGAGCCATTGACCATCGAACCGAAGCTCGACAGCTTTGAGCGGGCCCTGGAGCGCTCTCACACGTTGGGTCGCCTGGAATGGCAGCAGGTTTTAGTTTAAGCTGATCATCTCTAACCCTTATCACTCAAAACTCACTTTCACCATGTCAGTCAAAGTTCTCATTCCTACTCCATTGCAAAAGTTCACCAAAGATCAGGCGGCGATTGAATGCGATGGCGGCACAATCACAGAGTTGCTCGATTCTCTAGAGCAAAATTTCCCTGGTATCAAGGCGCGGCTGTGTGACGATCAGGGTGAACTACGCCGTTTTGTAAATTTCTACGTCAACAGTGAGGACATTCGTTTTTTGGATGGCAAGCAAACTTCCTTAAGCGAAGGAGATGAGGTCAGCATCGTTCCGGCGGTAGCGGGTGGCTAATCCGTATTGCTAATCACTCAGACAGGCTGGTGCGCTTTCTTGTGGAACAAGGGGCTTAAGCCCCTTGTTAGCGTGGAACTGTTTAATTTTGCTTCCGCTTGCGTAAGTCCATACAAATCTATTCAAAAAGCAGAAGGATTGTTTTCCAATGCGTTAAGAAACGGGGTAAAACCTTCCTCTAGAGTCCATTGGATTGCGCCATCGTGACCTGTCCAGTAGGTGGCGATCGCCCTTTCACGCAGCCATAGCGCGGTGTCTGGGTCAATCAAATCAGCAGAGGCGATCGCCGCCTGATTGCCGATTGCGGTTAATAAGTCTGGATGAAGAAATTCACCTGACCACCATAGCACCTGCACCGGAGCCGAAATTTTTTCGCTCAGGAACCGTTGTTGTTCAGCGGATGGCTCCAGGTTTTGCAGCAACAGCCACCGTTGACCCCCGATGCTTAGCTGAAGCACAACCGGGTTGGAATTAATTAAGCTTGCAGTCACAGAACCTAGTTGTGTCGCTTGACCGACAGATAAAGGAGAACTGGACGGCTCCAGCAGGGGAGAGTTGAGTAAGCTGGCTTGCCCCAAATTTGGCTGGACTGGTGATGCAGCAGGGCGATCGCTAACCGTCCCGGCTGAAAAGTTTCGATAGAAAGTTTGGATGGGTAAGTCTGCCGCAATTCGATTCCAGCCTGTGCTGTTAGCGTTGAAATCGGTCGCAATAGCCCAGTTGATTTGATTGATCCCCTGTTTTTTGAGGAAAGGAAGCACCGTGAAATCAGCGTTTTCCTGGTTGCCGCTATTGATCAAGCCAACGGAGCCTCGATCTTGAACGACTAAAACAGGTGTTTCAGAGGTTGATAAGATCGTCACCTGAAACAAATTGCTGTAGCGATACCAGGCGGGGAGGGCAACCAGGCTCAGTCCAAATAGCAAGGCAATCCACCAGTGTTTTTGTCCGCGCTGCCAGACCCAAATCAGGATAATTAGACTGTAGAGAGCGATCGCCTGAATCACTGAAATCGTTCCAGTTGCAAACGAGTTGCCAGGGAGCCGATTGCAAAATTCTGCTAGAAATATCAGGCTGTGCAGCGGGTAGTAAAGCACTGCGGCTATGGCGCTTCCGGCAGTTGACCAAAGTAAAGCAGCCAGGGCACTGATCATGCCGCCAATGCTAATCAAAGTAATGAGCGGCGTGACGACAACATTTAGCAGAATGCTATAAGGAGAAACCACGCCAAAGGCATAAAGCTGCAAAGGCAAAGTCCAGAGGTAGGCCGCAAGCGGAACAGCAGTCAGAGTGGCGATCGCAGGCGGCAGCCAATCCAGCTTTTGAGTCAGCGGCGGAACGGTGACAATTAGCCCCAGCGTTGCCAGGAAACTGAGCTGAAAGCCTAAATCCCAGATCCACAGCGGGTTCACCAGCAGCAAAATTGCCGCAGCCAGCAAAATGGAGCTAAGCGGTCTGACCTTGCGCTCTGTGGTCAGGGCAACCAGGGCGGCTGTTCCCATGACCGCAGCCCGCAGGACAGAAGGCTGCATTCCTGTGAGTCCGGTGTAGAGAATTAGCACCCCAACGCCAAAAACTAGCCGCGCCCGGTTGGGAAGCTTTTGCGTCAGAGTGAGCATCACTCCGACCAACAGCGACACTTGAAACCCGGAAGCCGCCAGTGCGTGAGCTAATCCAGCACGAGAAAATTGATCTTGAACGTCGTAGGGCAAATCTACTCCGTTGCGCCCCATTACCATTGCGCTAAGCAACGGCCCTTCGGGTACGCCCGACCAACGCACCTGGGACTGCACGATTCTTTCACGGATTAGCCACCAGCCCCAGGGCGATCGCCCTTCCCCTTCAGGAAAGTCAACCTGAGTGCCAGTTAGTCCTGCAAAGCCCCCCTGACGCTTTAAGTACTGCTCAAAATTGAAGCCGCCAGGGTTTTGAGCAGGTTTAGGTTTGTATGGACTGCCTGTGACAGCAACCACCTGCCCTACAGTTAATCCGGTGCCCTGAAGCAGCGGCACGGTGACGTAGAGTTTGCCAGTGGCAGGCTGTCCGGCGATCGCACTGTTGCCATCTCCCGTAATCTCACTAACCTGAGTGACATTCAGCCAAAACCGTACCTTTTGCTTGCGGGTAAGACGAGGCGGCGTATCAATTTTTCCTTGAACAGTGAGAACTTGAGCGGGGGCTGTAGGGTCAAAGTCGCTGATCTGCCTGCTGATGTCTGACTCTTCCACATCGGGCAATCGCAACTGAAAGTAAAGCGTCGCAAGTAGCCCAACCAATCCCGCGGCTAGCCAAAGCCGCGATCGCGGTCCGGTTTTCCAAAAGCGGGGCAATGTGAATGAGGCGACTGCACCTGTCAACAGAACGGCGATCGCCCCCCCAGGAATTCCCGCAAACTGACCTGGCAGTGCAGTTAGCAACAACCCCACGATGTACGCCAGACTCAGAACAGCGCCATTTACACTAGCCATAGATGCTGATCCCCACAACTCTTCTGACTAGTTAGCCCAGAACGAATTGAGAATTGAGCTAAATCGCCAGTCCCAACTTTAAGCCAAAAACGGCGTGGAGAAACAGCAGACAGAGAGTCGCGCTACCCAGGTAGGCGTGGAGCGTGCGAAGGGATGATTTTTGAGTAAACCCGGTGGCGGCGATCGCCCCATTCAGCCCCAACAGCAGCACAGCGGCTGAGCCGGTCCAAAAGTGAGGGCTTTCAAAAATCGGTTGATTCTGCATGACCAGCGACAAAACGCCGCCCGTATAACCTGCGGCAATAAAAGCAAACATCAGCGGAGCCAGCTTACGGTGGTCAGAACGGCTCTTCACAGCGGCGGCTTCATCCACAACAACTCTGCCGCGCCAACCTGCCAAGCCGACAAAACTGCCCATCACTAATACAACGATCGCCATCATCAAGGGATGCCCCCAATGCACAATCGGCTCAGGTATTCCCAGATCACGAAACCAGGCGGCGATCGACTCTAGCAGATCTCTCAAACCTGACATCCAGTTCTCCTCTTCTGCTGAGATTGCAGCTTAACAAATATTAGTTTAACAATTGTTAAAAATATTCTATAGCGATCAGGACTTACGCATTCCTCTGTAGAACAAGGAGCTCAAGCCCCTTGCTAGCATGGCGATCGCCTGAGTTTACGCTCTATTTGCGTAACTCCTGGCAATCCTAAAAATAGGTTGTGAGAGCAGCGCAGTCATTAGAGAACCTCAAGAATGATGGCTGAGTTTGCTTGTATCATCTTACCCGTAGTCATTATAGATTGATAGAAATAGCGGCTTGTACGTCAAAAAGTCTCCAGTGCTGCTACCATACTCACTCCTGATTAAGTAAGAAATAGGATGACAGACAGTAATTTGCCCGATCGTGTAACTCGCTTAGAAGCATTAGCGGAAACTACCTTGTTAGCAATTCAGCAGCTAGCGTTACAGCAACGTGAAATGCAAAAAAATCTGACGGATAGCATTCAAGATTTGCTTGGCATGATGAGTGAACAGCGAGGAGAAATGGCTGAAATGCAATCTGAAATACGAGGGCTACAGCGAGAAAATCGACAAATTCTCGACATCCTACTTAATCGTCAAAATCCTGATACGTGATGCACGATCGCTATAAAATGAACGTCTTCTCCGTTAAGCCACAAAGAAGAAAGGTGTTGCACAATAGAAGTCAGTTTCCTCATCCCACTCATTTCGCAAGCTCCTATGTCTACTGCTCTGGCTGATGCTCAAAACCTGCTGTCTGACTTGATTGGGCGCTACCGTTCTCAAGTTGACTATCTGTCGATTCGGCTAGAAGAAGCAGAGGGAACAGACATTCTCCTGCGGGGAGACCGAGTAGAGACGCTGAGCGAAGGAATTTCGGTCGGCGGTCAGGTTCGGGCTTGCTTTAAGGGAGGTTGGGGGTTTGCTAGCTTTAACCAGCTTTCCACTCTGGCAGAGCGAATTGAGGAGCGATCGCCGCTGCCCGTCTAGTGGGAGATGAAGAAACGCTGCTAGCTCCCGTTGCAGCAATTCAAGACAGCCGCCAACTGCCTTTAACAGGAACCGATCCCCGGCATATTCCACTCGCTCAAAAGAAAGCACTGTGCAATCATTACGCTGCCATTCTCAGAAGCTTTGACGATCGCATCGCCACTACTTCAGTACGCTATGGCGATAGCGCTCAGCGCGTGATTCTGGCGACCTCAGAAGGCACCCTGATTGAGCAATCCTGGATTGATTTAGAAATGCGTTTTGCCGCCACTGCGCGAAATGGTGAAACGGTGCAAACAGGACGGGAAACGACAGGCTCCCGCAAAGCCTACGAGGATCTGGAAAATCTAGATGAACAGGTGAAAAGTGCGGCCCAGCGGGCAGTAGATGCACTGGTACTGCCTGCGGTAAAAGGAAACACCTATACGGTGGTGATTGACCCAATTCTGTCAGGGTTGTTTGTGCATGAGGCCTTTGGGCATTTGTCAGAAGCCGACATGGCCTACGAAAACCCGGACTTACTAGAAGTGATGACTCTAGGAAGGCGATTTGGCCCAGTAGGTCTACAAATTTTTGATGGGGCGGCACCGAGCGGTCATCGCGGCAGCTATTTCTATGATGATGAGGGCGTTCCCGCAACCACAACTCAACTCATTGAGGACGGGGTGTTGGTTGGGCGGCTCCACTCACGGGAAACCGCAGGCAAGCTGGATGAAGCCCCGACAGGAAACGCCCGCTGTTTGAGCTATCATTACCCGCCCATCGTGCGAATGACAAATACCTGGATTGAGCGGGGCGACACACCAGTCGCCGACCTGTTTAATGGGGTTGAGGAAGGGGTTTATGCCCGCAACTGGCTGGGCGGCATGACAAATGGTGAGATGTTTACCTTCACCGCTGGAGAAGCCTGGATGATTCGCAATGGGGCGATCGCCGAACCCGTTCGAGATGTCACCCTTTCCGGCAATGTATTCAGCACCCTGAGTGATATCGAGGCGATCGGCGACGATTTTTACTGGGATGAGTCCGGCGGCTGCGGCAAAGGCGGACAAAGCGGACTCGCCGTTGGCTGCGGTGGCCCTAGCTTACGAATTCGCAATGTCGTTGTAGGCGGCGAAGCAGAGTAACTAGCATCAGACTGAGGCAAGCTGAGCTTGCTTACCCGCTAGGCTAAATGCTCGAGCTTCGATGATTTTGACGGGTACGATTTGCCCTTTGAGGTCGGCTGATGCAATTTATAGTGGAGGATGACGACCCAGTAATTTCTCTTCTGCACGAATCGCCAGCATCATTGTCCGATTCAAATCAAGTGCTTTCAACGTTGCCCTACCCGTAGCTGTCAACCCAACAACCTGTACATCTTTCCAGCAAAAGTGTTCTTTCCAGACCTGCTGGCGAGGATTAAATATTGGAACAGATTACCCGTCTCTGAGTCTTCAAGAACTTGCCGCGCCCCTTTGCGGAGGGAGCAAGAAACGCAGGCAAGAGCCAAATTTTCAGCAGTTGTTTCGCCACCAGCTACTACAGGAATGATGTGGTCGATATGGAAAGTAGCAACTTGACCAATTTGCGATATTCCGCAATATTCACAGCGATTATCCGCTCTTTGAATTACTAATCGACGGAGTGAGGCGGAAATTGTACCCATCTACATTTACTTCGTTACCTGTGTTGAGCGCAAGCGCAATAAAGATAGAAATTCTGCTAGCTCAACAAGTCCTTCTGCTTCCTGGCGTTCTACCTGAGATAAAGTGAGTCCCTCGTCCTGACGATCCAGCAGGAATTGTAAACGTGCCTGAACCGCTTGAGGAAGTTTGAATCGAGTGAGTTCGATGGGAATCTCGACAATTTCTGGCATAGGGCAATTAGCTTGATTCGATTCAATCCCTTTATTCTACGGAGTAACACTGATTCTTGATAGAGCTAGACATTCCGGGGGCGGAAAAAATCACCCTAGCGAGTACTGTTGAAACCAGACTTTTATTTTAATAATTAAATATTAAGTTAGCAGCAAGAATTTAGCTCTGACTCTCAAACATGGTTCCGCGCTTTTGCATTTCCTGAAATCACGCTCAAAGGTTAATTTTAGGCAAACTAACCTTTACTGAAAACGATATTTTGGAAACTTTTCACGTCACCAAAGGAGTTTAGGCAGTGGAACCAATAAGTATTATTCTTGATGCTTTGGCTATTGGACTCAAAGAAACAGCGCCCGAAATCGTTAGAGAAGCTTACAACAACCTAAAATATCTTATCAGAATGAAGTTAGTTGATAAGCCTGATACTCAGATGGTCTTGGCTAAGTACGAGAGCAATTCTCAAGCTTAGCGAGATGGCTTAAAGGAAGAATTGATAAAAGCAGGTGTCGATAGAGACAAAGCAATTTTTGAAGCTGCACAGCGATTGATGCAGGAACTTGAGCGATCAGAATTTGGAAGAATATAGAACGCGCTTCATTGATTTACTTAGAGGGATTAGCCAAGGACAACGAGCAATGGCAAGAATGCCCCAACCACCAGATGAGGTAAACGAGATAGATGTTTTAATGGCGATGCAGTTTGCGATGGCTGTAGAAACGAAAATTCAGCAATACGAATCTCTATCTATATATTGAGTTCGACCGCTTCTGCTACGGTAACTAGGCTACATCGCTACAAGATAGTGCAGAAATAAATAAACATTGCTTAGAGCTTTAACGACAAGTATCGTCCACCTCCTTAGTGAACCTTGATACTCACTGAATTACTGCAAGTTGAATTTGCTCACCTGTGAGGCTAAATGCCCGGACTTCGGTGATTTTGATGGGTACGGTTTGTCCTTTGAGGTCAGCAATCGCCCCCTCAAAGAAAGTCAGTCGATTTCCCCGTGTACGACCCATCACCTGATTCGGATCTTTGGGATTTTGATCTTCGACTAGCACCTCTTCAATGCGTCCCTGATAGCGGAGCGATCGCTCTGCCGCCTTAACCGATACTAAATGGTTGAGACGTTGAAGGCGATCGCGCTTCACTTCTTCGCTCAATTGGTTTTCCCAGAGCGCAGCGGGTGTACCGGGACGGGGAGAATAGGCAGCGGTGTTGAGTTGGTCAAAGCCGATGTCTTCGACCAGCTTCAGTGTGTTCTCGAACTGGGTTTCGGTTTCTCCTGGGAATCCGGCGATCGCATCGGCACTAATCGACGCATCAGGCATATAGTGGCGGATCGTATCAATAATTCGACGGTATTTTTCCTGGGTGTAACCGCGCCCCATTGCCTTTAGCACCTCATTGTCGCCTGACTGGAAGGGAATGTGAAAATGCTCACACATTTTAGGTAATTCAGCACAGGCGCGAATCAGCCGTTCGGTGAAATAGCGGGGATGGCTAGTAGCAAAGCGAATTCGCTCAATTCCTGAAACATCATGAACGAAATAGAGCAAATCGGTCAGGGTATGTTTGTGGCGACCTTCTGCCGTTGCACCGGGTAAGTCGCGTCCGTAGGCATCAATGTTTTGCCCCAGCAGCGTCACCTCACGATAGCCCTGCCGCCCTAATTCCTCCATTTCTGCCCGAATTGCCTCTGGTGGGCGCGATTGCTCGACCCCACGCACGTTTGGCACGACGCAATAGGTGCAGCGCTCGTTGCAGCCATAGATCACATTCACCCAGGCACTAACGTTGCTATCCCGTCTCGGCTTAGTAATGTCTTCAACAATGTGAATTGGCTCGGTTGCGACGACCTGACTGCCGTTAAACACTTGCTCAAGCAAATCGCGCAGTCGGTTGGCGTGCTGTGGCCCCATTACTAAATCGAGTTCGGGTACTCGTCGCAGCAATGCCTCGCCTTCTTGCTGGGCTACGCAACCTGCCACAATCAGCGTCAGGTTGGGCTGTTCGTGCTTGCGTTTTGCCTGTCTGCCCAGGTAGGAGTAAACCTTTTGCTCGGCGTTGTCTCGAATCGTGCAGGTATTGTAGAGAATTACATCAGCATCGTCTGGAGCCTCTGACCACTCAAACCCCATTTCTTCTAAAATACCTGCCATGCGTTCGGAGTCGGCTTTGTTCATCTGGCAGCCGAAGGTGGTGATGTGATAGCGATGCAAAGAATGGGTCATGGGTGTGGCGATCGGTTTTTGTCGTAGAGGAAATTAATGTCTCGTTTCCAGGCTCCGCCTGGAAATGCTGTTCCAGAGGCTCTGCCTCTTGTCAATCGCTTGAGGCAGAGCCTCAAGTTTGGCAACGAGGGCAGGTTCTTGGGGATTAAGCTCGCACTCTATTATAGGTTTTGGGCGATCGCACCATCCGTCAGATTTCTGGTCTTTCTGAACGCACCTACAGTTCACGAGCAGTACCCATTTCCCTGTAGGGCGTCGCGAACCGCCCCTACGAAGTTTACGCATCAGATTCAGTATCCTTAGTAGATTTTCCAGCAGTTTGCTTTCGTTAAAGATTTACATTCAGTGATAATCTGAGAGATGGAAATTTTAATTCTTAAGACTGTCTTCAAGTTTCTAGAAAAGCTGATCACACGAAAGGCGCAAGCATGGTCACTACAGCAGAAAAGACAAACGTTGGCTTCATCACTCAGATTATTGGCCCGGTTATCGACGCTCGATTTCCCAATGGTCAATTACCCAAGATTTACAACGCCCTGAAAGTCAGCGGCACAAACTCAAACGGTCAAGAGGTTGCAGTCACCTGTGAAGTGCAGCAGCTTCTAGGAGACAACCAGATTCGGGCTGTGGCAATGAGTTCCACAGATGGTTTAGTTCGAGGCATGGAAGTCCTCGATACGGGCGATGCGATTAGAGTTCCAGTCGGGATTTCAACCCTGGGACGCATTTTTAACGTCTTGGGTGAACCCGTAGACGAACTGGGAGCGGTCAACAACGAGGAAACTTCCCCGATTCATCGCGCTGCACCCAAGTTTACAGAGCTAGAAACCAAGCCTTCAGTCTTTGAGACTGGCATCAAAGTGATTGACCTGCTGGCTCCCTATCGTCGGGGAGGTAAGGTCGGTCTGTTTGGCGGTGCCGGGGTTGGCAAAACCGTGTTGATTCAAGAGCTAATCAACAACATCGCTAAAGAGCATGGCGGCGTGTCGGTGTTTGGCGGCGTGGGTGAGCGCACCCGTGAAGGAAACGACCTCTACAACGAATTTAAAGAATCTGGCGTAATCAACGCGGACAACATCAGCGAGTCGAAAGTGGCGCTGGTGTACGGTCAGATGAACGAGCCGCCCGGAGCCAGAATGCGCGTGGGTCTGTCGGCGCTGACGATGGCTGAGTACTTCCGCGATGTCAACAAGCAGGACGTGCTGCTGTTTATCGACAACATCTTCCGGTTTGTGCAGGCGGGTTCTGAAGTATCCGCACTGCTGGGACGGATGCCTTCTGCGGTAGGATATCAGCCGACTCTGGCAACGGAAATGGGCGACCTGCAAGAACGCATCACCTCAACCACTGAGGGTTCGATTACCTCGATTCAGGCAGTTTACGTTCCTGCGGACGACTTGACCGACCCCGCTCCCGCAACCACGTTTGCTCACCTGGACGCAACCACCGTACTTTCTCGTGGATTGGCAGCTAAAGGAATTTATCCAGCGGTAGACCCGCTCGATTCTACCTCTACGATGCTTCAGCCCAGTGTGGTTGGTGAAGAGCATTACGGCACTGCTCGCGCGGTGCAGTCTACCCTTCAGCGCTACAAAGAATTGCAAGATATCATTGCGATTCTTGGCCTGGATGAATTGTCTGAAGACGATCGCTTGACGGTTGCTCGCGCCCGTAAGATTGAGCGTTTCCTCTCTCAGCCCTTCTTTGTAGCTGAGGTATTTACGGGTTCGCCTGGTAAGTATGTCACCCTGAGCGAGACGATCAAGGGCTTCCAGATGATTTTGTCGGGTCAGTTAGACGATCTGCCTGAGCAAGCTTTTTACCTGGTCGGTAATATTGACGAGGCGATCGCCAAAGCCGAGAAAATGAAGGCTGAAGGTAAGTAGGGAATTAAAGTCATGGCACTAACTGTTCGTGTAATTGCCCCAGACAAGACCGTTTGGGATTCTGATGCTGAGGAAGTGATTCTTCCTAGCACGACTGGGCAACTGGGCATCTTGCCAGGACACGCGCCCCTGCTGACCGCTTTGGATACGGGCGTGATGCGGGTTCGGGCAAACAAAGACTGGGTGGCGATCGCCCTCATGGGTGGCTTTGCCGAAGTCGATGCCAACGAAGTCACCATCCTGGTGAATGCGGCTGAGCGCGGTGACACCATCGACCGAGAAGCGGCTCGTACTGCCTACAGTGAAGCAGAAGCCCGTCTCAACAAAGTTGAAGCAGGCAACCGTCAGCAGCAAATTCAGGCAACCCAAGCGGTGAAGCGTGCCCGTGCCCGCCTCCAAGCCGCTGGAGGAATGGTACAGGTCTAGGTTTTGACCTGAAGTATGTTGCGTTACTCATGAAAAGCGTGCCCTGCATATTCCGTAGGGCACGCTTTTCGTGGTTAGAGATTTTTCCAAGACCTCTGTGGGATGGGCAGCTTGCCCATTCAAAACATAAAGCAGGCAAGGTGCCCGCTTCACAGCAGACTAGGGTTTCCAAATAAATAGCCGCACATTGCGTCAGCAGTCTGTGTCACGCAATGCAGTAGGGCGATCGCCACTTAAACAAGGAGCTTAGCCCCTTGTCTCAACAGGAGTTGTCTACACTCCGCGAACGTGACTAAGCGCTACCCGTGAAAACTATTTCGGGAAACTTGACCTGCGCTTCAGACATCGGACGGCGCTTGCCTTCCTCTTGCCAGTAGTTGATCACCTCAGTGGCTTTGTTGAGCAATTCAATCCGATCTGCTTCAGCAATCCAGTGCTTTTTCTCCATCTCGGTCTTGAGCTGCTCCCAGGCATCATTGCGAGGCCAAAAAAAGTAGGACGTAAGCGGACTGGTGCCCTTGCCGACCACCTGGTCAACCGCTAACGCCACGTCGTTCTCAAGCCAGAGGACTTTTAATATAAACTTTGACAACCGCTAAACCTCCACGCTTCCTAACAGTTTTAGATAACTCCACAATCCACTATGGTAATGCATGGATTCCCAGATCACCAAAACCGTATTCAGGATTCATGGAGGCGCAGTTGTTGACTCAGCAAAATCAGGCATTTCCCCCCGCAATTGTGGTATTTGATATTGATGGTGTCATTCGAGATGTCGGTGGGTCTTACAGACGAGCGCTGGCAGATACGGTGGAGCAGTTCACTCAAGGTGCCTATCGCCCTTCTACGACCGATATTGATGCACTAAAGGCAGAAGGACGATGGAATAACGACTGGGAAGGGTCGCAGGAGTTGATCTACCGCCATTTTGAGGCACAGGGGGTGAAGCGATCGCATCTCAACCTCAACTATGACGACATTGTTGCCTTCTTTCAAAGCCGCTACCGGGGACCTGATCCACAAAACTGGACGGGCTACATTTGTCAGGAGCCACTGCTTTTAAGCGCAGACTATTTCGAGCAACTGACCCAGGCAGGCATTCCCTGGGGCTTTTTTAGCGGCGCTACGCGAGGGTCGGCCTCATATGTGCTGGAGAAGCGGTTGGGGTTGCGATCGCCCGTTTTAATTGCAATGGAAGACGCACCGGGTAAGCCTGACCCAACCGGGTTGCTAAAAGTCGTGCAGCAGCTAGAGCGATCCCAGCCAGAGACAGAGCCGCTTCCCCCCATCATCTACTTGGGCGACACCGTTGCAGACTTACAGACCGTAACGAATGCCTCCGAGATAAACCCATCCCGGCAATGGATTGGAGTTGGCATTTTACCGCCTCACACTCAGACTAGCGCTGAATATGCTGCTGCCTACGCTGCAACTCTGCAAGAAGCGGGGGCAGCGATTGTGCTTAGCAATGTTCAACAGTTAACTTTAGAAAAAATCAAAAGTCTTGCCTTGCTTAAGACAAGCAGTACCGAAAAGTGAAGCTTACTCTAAGAGGATGTTTAGAGGATGTTTAACAATATGGTTCAAAGTAAACTCAATTTTTGCTTTTGTACTCTGGCCTTCGGTAACGTCTATCGCGCTCTAGCAAAGGAGCTTGTTCAGGATCTAGAAAAGTATGCACCTGGCATACCTGTTGTACTTTTTACAGATAAACCGAGAGATTTTAAAACTTACAAGAATGTTATAGTCTCTAACCATAAAAGGCGTGGTATTTTACTGTTCCATGAGCGCCGATTTGCCATTGCTAAAGCCCTTTCTATGGCAGATTCCTGCGTCTATTTAGATGCAGACGTGCGAATTTGCGGCCCAGTCCCTACAAACTTGAAGTGGCTTCCTGGCATAACCGCTAGAAGCTGCACTTCCATGAACAAAAGGTTTCGAGAGCGTCTAGCTGTAGGCGATTCACCCCGTCCTGATATCGTTAAGATTCTGCAAGTTTACAAAAAAATGGCGAAAAGATTGCAGTTAATCCGGAGGATGATAAAACTATCTGGATTAACGAATTTCTGTTTGTGGTCACCAGGGATTCGGGTCGAGAATTAGAGTTTTTGGACTATTGGGAACGGCTAGCACTCTATGCAGAACTGAATGGACTACACAAACATCCAGCCTATGCAATAGGTTTAGCTGCCGTCAAAGCAGGATTTCCAATTCGTCACGATGAAATGGAAGGATTTGACTTTTTTGATGATCGAATTGAAAAAGTCAGAATCAAAAATGGGCAGTCCGAGCCAGCGGCAAAGCAGAAGTATTTTGCAACCCAGGAAAATATTGAGCGACGCTATCGCTCGTTGCCCCACAAAGTCATGGATAAAATAATGCAACCGCTTTGCCATCACTACCATACTGTTCGCTTACAGGTCACAACGTCTCTGACTGATTCTGATTTTTATCATCATTAGCTCAGCAATTTCAGGGCATCGCCCTTTCACATCAAGATATCGATGCAGTGGTAGCCCTGGTTACGTCTCCAGAACAGGCTGTGTTGGCACTCAAGCAGTTGCAAGACAAAACGGAGTTGCGGCGGGCAATGGTTAAAGTCCGCTAGCCAGTTGGAAATCGCCCTCGCTGTTTGCGGGCTTCCATGGCCCGCTCCAGCATTTCTAATAGCCCAGGGGCTTCTTCTTGCAGCGTCAGCAGCAGGCGCTCTCCGGCTTCCAGGTCGCCTGGGTCTTTGCCTGTTTCCATTACTACGTTTAGCCGGGGCATTGCCATTTCATCAACAATCTGTACTAGTCCGTGTAGACAGCGGTTGAACTGTTTCTCAGTTAAGGTAGAGTCTTCTAATGGAAATTCGATGATCGCTCTAATTTCGCCGTCTGAAGGGTCATATTCCCATTGCAGCATTTTGGTTTCCCAGGAAATGCTCAGCATGGTTTGCAAGATGGCCCCTTTGTGCGGGTGGTCTTGAATGCCAGACAGGACTCTAGGCGCAAAGAGTTTGAAGAAATCTCCACCTTCGTCTAGCTCGACAACAATCAGGAAATCCTCTACGTTGTCGGCGTACACGCCTGTGAGGATGCGGCTTTCTTCCTCATCTATGCGGTATTTCCATCCTGATTTATCCAGGTAGGAGGCAATTTGCTGAAGGGTTGCGCCCATGAAATTCTCTCTAGGTCAACAGTAAGGTATCCAAAACAAGCTACTTAATAACAAGCTATTTAAATGGTATTCCAACTTAATACCAATTCTCTTTAAGGCTTCATCCAGAAATGGTATGAGACAGACCCACACGGGGAAGGGATTGTCGGATTGAGACAGTCAGTTGCTATCCAATCTATCATCAGGGATTTGGCAGATTAACTTGCTGCCGCTGCTGAGCTTCAACTAGGTGGGGTGGAATGGGCTGAGCCAATGCTAGATCCACCTGGTGGAAGAGGGATTCCAGATCGGTTGAGTTTTCGATCACGATATCGGCGCGGCTCACTTTTCGGTCGATCGGCATCTGGCTGCTGATTCTGGCTTGGGCTTGTGCTAGGGTGAGGCGATCGCGCTGCCTTAGGCGTTCAACCTGTCTAGCTTTGGGGCAGCGTACTACCCAGATCTCGGTGACTAGATCGGTCATGCGAGCTTCAAACAGCAGCGGAATCACTAATACAATTTTGGAATGGTGCTGGTCTAGTAAGGCTTTTAGGTTTCTCTCCAGGCGATCGCGCACGTAGGGGTGGATTCGTTGCTCTAGCCAAAGCCGCTCTGCCAAACTGTCAAAGATAATTTCAGCTAGTCGTTTCCGGTCTAGCGAACCGTTTGAGTCCAATACTCCAGAACCGTAGCGCTCTGCGATTTCTGCCAGCACGGTGGAAGCTGGCTCTACGGCTTCTCGCGCATAAAGGTCAGCGTCTAGGACGGGCAATTTGTGAACGCTGCTTAGATAGTTTGAAATGGTGGTTTTGCCCATGCCGATACCGCCCGTTAAGCCGATGATGCGCTGTGGGTCGGAGGCATATTGCTGCTGCTGGTCGTCCATACTGCCTAGTTGGATCTAGCCCACTGTACAATCGCTTGAACTAGCCCCTCCAGAGTATACTCCTCTGCTTCTATATCAACGCGCCCAAGCAGGCGATCGCAAGCCGCGGAGGTTTGCGGTCCGATGGAGGCGATGCAAAGGTGGTTGAGCAGTTTGTTAGGGTCTGTCCCTAGCATTTGATGAAAGCATTGCACGGTTTTTGAACTGGCGAAAGTAACGATGTCTACTTGTTCTTGTTCAAGTGCTTTTAGGATAGCGGGGGCGATCGCCTCTGGGCAGCGAGATTGGTAAGCTGCAACTTCGGTGACGACTGCACCTCGGTCTGTGAATTCTTTCACTAAAAGGTTACGACCGCCACTCTCGACTCTGGGAAACAGAATTTTTTTGTCTGTCAAACTGTCCCCATTGGGAAAATGATCGATCAGGGAGTCTGCAACAAAGTCAGGCGGAACAAAGTCAGGCTGTAGTCCTCGCTGGGCAAGGCTATCGGCAGTTTTTTTGCCGACGACAGCAAGGTTTACACCAGCCAGGGCACGGGCATCTTTGCTCTGGGCGGTGAGCCGTTCAAAGAAGTAGTCTACACCGTTGGTGGAGGTGAGAATCAGCCAGTCAAAGTCGCTCAGGTGGGCGATCGCCTGATCCAGTGCAGCCCAACTGGAGGGTGGCCCAATTTCTAGAGCAGGCATTTCAAGGATGGTTGCTCCAGTTTGCTGAAGCAGTTCGGCAAATTGGCTCGACTGCCCAACGGAACGGGTGATAAGGACGGTTTTGCCAATTAGCGGGGGTGGGGAATAAAAGGTCACGCGGGTAGAAGGTTGGGGAAGATCAGGCGAGCATTGCTGTAATTCATTCTGAGGGGTGGGGGTGGGTTGAAGAAAGGGGTGTAGGGCAACGACTTCACCAATTGTGATGACAGCGGGGGAAAGGGGGTGGTGGGCGGTTTGCTGGACAATATTTGCCAGGGTGCCAAACCAGGTTTGCTGTTGGGGTTGCCCGGCCCAGCGAATGATGGCAATTGGAGTATGGGGCGATCGCCCTCGACGCTGGAGTTGATCCACAATTTTGGGCAAATGTTTTGTCCCCATGAGAATCACGAGTGTCTCGATTTGGGACAGGGCTTCCCAGTTGAGCAGGTCTGGGTCGTGGGCACTGAATACGGCAAAGCAGCGGCTTAATACGGGATCGGTTAAGGGAATGCCTACTAACAGCGGAGCTACGAGGGCGGAGGACAGCCCTGGTACAACTTCAAAGGCACAGTCTGCGGCTCTGAGTGCCTCGATTTCGGTGGTGCATCGCCCAAAGATGAAGGGATCGCCGCTTTTGAGTCGCACGACTTGCTTTTGCTGACCCTGCTCAACTAGCAGTCGGTTAATTTCGGTTTGCGTGACGCTGGGTTCCCCGCCTCGTTTGCCTACGTTGAGTTTGAGGCAGGGGGCTGGGACAAGCTGCAACAGGGCTGCATCTACTAGGGCATCGTAAATCAACACTTCTGCTTGAGCTAAAAGCTGCTGCGCCCTCACGGTTAAATAATCAACCCTCCCCGGTCCAGAACCCACTAAATAAACTCTGCCTTTCATCCCTCATCCCTCACCCCTCATCCTTCCCTATAATTCTATGTGTACTTAATCCTGGATTTGCAGCCGAATCTTCTCTGGGGGCTTTGCCCCCAGACCCCCACTGGGGGGACAAGCCCGTCCCCCAGACCCCCTCCGCAAGGGGTAATCGGTGGGGAGCAGGACGCGCTTCGCATCGGCGAGAGGCAAGGGTTCTTTGCATTTTTGGGAGATGGGTTGTTTGCTTTATGGCTCAGTTGCAGCGGGTGGCGATCGCCCCTCATCAGTTTTTTGACCAACGGGTGGTGCTGACGGCTGAGCAGCAGCATTATTTGGCGCGGGTGCTGCGGCTGCGGGGGGGCGATCGCTTTATTGCTATGGACGGGCGTGGGGGGGGCTGGTTGGCTGAGCTAGCGCAGTCGCTATCTGAGGCAGTGGTGGTTGAGCGGCTGATGCAAAAGGCTAAGGTTGAACTGCCGCTTGCGATTGTTTTGCTGGTCGCACTGCCAAAGGGGAATGGCATGGATGAGGTGGTGCGACAGGTGACGGAGTTGGGAGTTAGCCAAATTCTACCTGTCATGGGCGATCGCACCTTACTCAACCCCAGTTCTCAAAAGCTGGAACGCTGGCGACGCATTGCCCAAGAAGCATCTGAGCAGTCCGAACGGCAGGTCGTACCTGAAGTTGCCTCACCACTGTCGTTTCAGCAGGCTCTAAAAACCTGGAATTCTACCCACGCAAGTTGCTACCTCTGCACCGCACGAAGCAATTCACCGCATCTGCTAACCTGTCTGCAAACTCAACACCTAATAGATAACACTCATGATGCTCGTCATGATGTTCAACGGTTGGTGATTGCAACTGGGCCGGAGGGCGGCTGGACAGAATCAGAAGTGGAGCAGGCGATCGCATCTGGCTACCAGCCCGTCTCCCTCGGACAACGCATTCTCAGAGCCGTAACCGCTCCCGTAACTGCCCTCTCCCTGATCGCCGCCGTTGCAGAATC